>NZ_CP133267.1:1216000-1520000 GCF_030915465.1 Neobacillus sp. PS3-34 | reverse complement strand
CGCCCATTAAAGCGGTACGCGAGCTGGGTTCAGAACGTCGTGAGACAGTTCGGTCCCTATCCGTCGTGGGCGCAGGAAATTTGAGAGGAGCTGTCCTTAGTACGAGAGGACCGGGATGGACGCACCGCTGGTGTACCAGTTGTCTTGCCAAAGGCATCGCTGGGTAGCTATGTGCGGACGGGATAAGTGCTGAAAGCATCTAAGCATGAAGCCCCCCTCAAGATGAGATTTCCCATAGCGCAAGCTAGTAAGATCCCTGAAAGATGATCAGGTTGATAGGTCAGAGGTGGAAGCGCGGTGACGTGTGGAGCTGACTGATACTAATCGATCGAGGACTTAACCAAGTCATTTATGACAAAGCGAACTCGACTTACTTCTTCTTCTTACATTATCTAGTTTTGAGAGAATGAAAAAAAATCATTTTTCTCTTGAAAAAAATGAAAAAGACATTATAATAAGATATGTCTTATCAATAGTCTGGCAACAATGGCGAGAAGGCCACACCCGTTCCCATACCGAACACGGAAGTTAAGCTTCTCAGCGCCGATGGTAGTTGGGACATTGTCCCTGTGAGAGTAGGACGTTGCCAGGCTGATTATTATTCCGCAGTAGCTCAGTGGTAGAGCTATCGGCTGTTAACCGATCGGTCGCAGGTTCGAGTCCTGCCTGCGGAGCCATAATGGAGAGCTGTCCGAGTGGCCGAAGGAGCACGATTGGAAATCGTGTAGACGGGTACCCCTGTCTCAAGGGTTCAAATCCCTTGCTCTCCGCCATTTATATTACTTTTCAAATGGCCCTTGGTCAAGCGGTTAAGACACCGCCCTTTCACGGCGGTAACACGGGTTCGAATCCCGTAGGGGTCACCATTTTCGGAGGATTAGCTCAGCTGGGAGAGCATCTGCCTTACAAGCAGAGGGTCGGCGGTTCGATCCCGTCATCCTCCACCATATATTCATTATTATTGTCGCGGGGTGGAGCACGATCGAATAAGCTTCTTCGATCAAGCTACAGCGCAACGATTGAGCCACATCTTGAATATGCTTTCCGAAATCGGGGCGGCAAGATGAGGGCAGCCCAAAAGCATAAAAGTGCATAGGCAAATTGAATATTTTATTATTGTCGCGGGGTGGAGCAGCCCGGTAGCTCGTCGGGCTCATAACCCGAAGGTCGCAGGTTCAAATCCTGCCCCCGCAATTTGGTCCCGTGGTGTAGCGGTTAACATGCCTGCCTGTCACGCAGGAGATCGCCGGTTCGATCCCGGTCGGGACCGCCATTTTAATTGGCTCGGTAGCTCAGTCGGTAGAGCAAAGGACTGAAAATCCTTGTGTCGGCGGTTCGATTCCGTCCCGAGCCACCATTTATTGTTTAACGCCGGTGTAGCTCAATTGGTAGAGCAACTGACTTGTAATCAGTAGGTTGGGGGTTCAAGTCCTCTTGCCGGCACCATTTTCTTTAAAGCAATACGGAGGGGTAGCGAAGTGGCTAAACGCGGCGGACTGTAAATCCGCTCCTTCGGGTTCGGCGGTTCGAATCCGTCCCCCTCCACCATTTATACAGGGGTATAGTTTAAAGGTAGAACGAAGGTCTCCAAAACCTTTGGTGTGGGTTCGATTCCTACTACCCCTGCCAATTATATTTTTCTTTGGCGATTGTGGCGAAGTGGTTAACGCACCTGATTGTGGTTCAGGCATTCGTGGGTTCGATTCCCATCAGTCGCCCCATTTTTTTCTTATTGAATTTATTTATAAAATACATTATCATTGGGCTATAGCCAAGCGGTAAGGCATCGCACTTTGACTGCGACATGCGTTGGTTCAAATCCAGCTAGCCCAGCCATTTGCGGAAGTAGTTCAGTGGTAGAACACCACCTTGCCAAGGTGGGGGTCGCGGGTTCGAATCCCGTCTTCCGCTCCAATTTTTATGGCGGCATAGCCAAGTGGTAAGGCAAAGGTCTGCAAAACCTTTATTCACCGGTTCAAATCCGGTTGCCGCCTCCATAATTATAATGTTGAGTATTGTTGCTTTACGATTTCGCCGGGGTGGCGGAACTGGCAGACGCACAGGACTTAAAATCCTGCGGTAGGTGACTACCGTACCGGTTCGATTCCGGTCCTCGGCATTGCTTCACAAACATTTTAATACGCCGGTGTGGCGGAATTGGCAGACGCGCACGACTCAAAATCGTGTTCCTTCTGGAGTGTCGGTTCGACCCCGACCACCGGTACCACTTTTAATAATACAGGGTAACCTGTTTTTATTTTAATTATTCATTCGACAAAAAATGATAAAATTCTTAATGCGGGTGTAGTTTACTGGTAAAAAGCTCAGCCACGAGCAGGGCTACCATGAATTCACTGCGAGTTGTCTCGACGCATATGCAACTTTGAGTTTGCTGGTAGAGGAAGAGCCATTAGAGTACGAGAATAAAAATATAATTTCATCATAAATTAATTTGCGGGTGTAGTTTACTGGTAAAACCTCAGCCTTCCAAGCTGATGTAGTGGGTTCGATTCCCATCACCCGCTCCATACATATTAATCCAACGCAGTGTTTCGTTTGAAAAATAACGAGGCATTGCGTTTTTTTATTTATTGAAAAGGTTGTTTACTAAAAGATTGTTTTTTTGTAAATAGGTTTTTAAAAGAAAATCGTTGAAAAAGAAGTTGATTGGAACGGAAGGTGCGAGACTCCTGCGGGAGCAGCGGGACAGGTGAGACCCCGCAGGCGCTGTGCGTCGAGGATTCTCACCGCCCGCCCCGCGGAAAGCGAGCATCCTGGAGTGGAAATCAATTACTCCTTAAATAGCAACAAGGTATACGAAAACGGCCTTTAAAAAAGGATGCTTTAATCGCATCCCATTACTTTGAATGTTCCTTCGCCACCATGAATTTGAATGAACATTTCCATTAAAGAGCGTGTGAGTTTTAGTGCATTCTCTTCATCGGTAGAAGGTGTTAGATAAATGATTTGCAGAGCATTCCTGGTGTCTTCTGTTACTGGCGTTTTTTCAGAATCAACAAATGGGCTGCCAAATGGCCCGTTTATATCAGTGGAGATAATTAAGTCACTTAAGGAATTGATTCTCCCGTTTAAACCGGTATATTCTTCGTCATTAGAGCCGATACGGATAGTAATGGGTCCACAAAGATGATCACTATCATAAATGCCAATCGGTACCTGATATTGCAATGAGAAAAAATTATTAAGATCAATTGCACTTTGTACCGATGGAAGGAAATTTTTCTTTTTAATTCTTCGGTACAGTGCTTCAGAGGATGGACGGTACCGGTTGGGATCCTTGCCGGTGAGCTTGAAAATGGATCGCCATTCCTGTATTCCAGACAGTTCGGTTACATTTTTATTTTCAAGGTCAAAATAAATCGACTCCTGGAACATCTGGAGCCTGCCTTTGAGCATTTGCGGTGATTCTCCGACCATTATATTTTTATATTCAATGATACCTGTTTTAAATCCAGGTATAAGTTCTTTTAACTGGGAAGATAGAATAATTTCCATACTTTCCACCTCCATTAATCTTTGAAAATAGTTTATCATAAATAAGAGATAACCCATAATTCAACAGGCTCTCTAGCCTTTAATAAAAAGCTTATAAGAAAGGAGGAACTGAAATGGATGTAAATCTATTTAAGGGCGAATTAATCGAGTATAGCAAGGTAATTGGCATCGATAAAATTGGTTTTACAACCGCATCACCCTTTGAAGAAATGAAGAACCGGCTGTTGAGGCAGCAGGAGCTTCATTATTATTCCGGATTTGAAGAGCCGGATATTGAGAAGCGTGTGAATCCCAATTTGCTGCTTGATGAACCAAGATCAATTATCTCCATTGCCCTAGCCTACCCTTCTAAAATGAGGATTCATGTCCGGAGTAAAAAAGGGGAGAGACGGGGTATATTTTGCCGTGCTTCTTGGGGTGAAGACTATCACCATATTTTGAGGGACAAGCTTAAGCAGTTGGAGGCATTTATTTTAGCAAAAATCCCTGATGCAAATTTAAAATCAATGGTTGATACAGGTGAACTTGTTGATAGGGCTGTTGCGGAAAGAGCAGGAATCGGCTGGAGCGGCAAAAACTGTTCAATCATTACTCCGGAATTTGGTTCCTACGTTTATCTTGGTGAAATGATTACTAATATCCCTTTTAAGCCTGATAAGCCAATTGAAGACCAATGTGGGACATGTACAAAATGTATTGAAGCCTGTCCTACCGGTGCTCTTGTTCAAGGGGCCAGCTCAATGCCCAGCGCTGCATTGCATTTTTAACACAGACAAAGGGGTTTCTTCCTGATGAATTCAGAGAGGAAATTGGAAATAGAATTTACGGCTGTGATACATGCCAGACTGTGTGCCCCGTAAATAAAGGAAAAGACTTTCATTTTCATAATGAAATGGAGCCAGATCCTGAAATTGCAAAGCCACTCCTAAAACCGCTATTAAAAATAAGCAACAAGGAATTTAAAGCGAAATTCGGCTATATTTCTGGTTCCTGGCGTGGTAAAAAGCCAATTCAGAGAAACGCAATCCTGGCACTTGCCTTTTTTAAAGATGTAACAGCCGTTCCTGCCCTAGCGGAGGTAATGAAGGAAGATACAAGACCTGTTATTCGGGGAACAGCAGCATGGGCCCTGGCTAAAATCGGCGGTGACGTTGCTCTTTATGCTCTTGAAGAGGCAAATGCAACAGAAACAGATGAACAGGCTAAGGAAGAAATCGAAAAGGGATTAAAGCTGATAAAGGAGCTGGCCTAAGGGGTCTGCTTCTTTATTTTTTTGATTTAAAAACCTTTCTCTTTCATATGAATGAAGGGAAAGGAGTGAAATAGGATGAGGTCACAGCTTCAGGAGTTTTTAGAAAAAAGAGTGCAGCAATATGTAAGCCAGCCCCGAGGAATAGAATCTCCATGCCAAAAAGCGGAGAAAAAGAAAGAAGCACATTTGAAAAGAGCAGCAGAAATTGTGAAAACAAAAGCTTCTGGCAAGATACTTAAAAGAATAGAAGAAGGAGAATTTAGCAAAGCAATTTACCAAGTACATTTTCAATACCTTATTAAACAAAAGGATCTCCTATATATAGAAGAAGAAATTGAATTAAGAGAGGCGAAATTTTACAAAGGAGTGTTAGTGGAAGACGAGGAAGTCAAGAGGCAAGAAAAAGTTGTGGAAGGTGCGGACTTAGCGTTATCGGAATTTATTGATGTAAGCGAAAGACTTGCGTATCAATATAACCGTCTCAAAGCTGTTCAATATGCAGAACGCTGGTGGAATGATTATAATCCGGCATATAAGAGATTTGAAAATGATTGCACCAGCTTTATTTCTCAATGTTTGCACAATGGAGGATCGCCAATGAGGGGATACCCGAGCCGGGCGTCCGGCTGGTGGCTGAAACGCAATAATTATAGCTACAGCTGGGCAGTTGCCAATTCACTTCGGTTGTATTTGGCCAACTCAAAATCAGGACTTAGGGCCAGCGAAGTTAGAAGCCCGGAGCAGCTTACATTAGGGGATGTCATTTGTTATGATTTCCAGGGTGATGGACGCTTTGACCATAATACCATTGTAACAGGCAAAGATGCGAACGGAATGCCGCTTGTGAATGCCCACACCTATAACAGCCGGATGCGATACTGGGCATATGAAGATTCCACTGCTTACACACCAAAAATAAAATACAAATTCTATTCCATTTTCGATGGAAACTAACAAACTTGTATGCAAACATAAGAGTGGTATAATAGCACTTAGAGTTTACTTATGAGGTGAAGAACGTGTCATTGCATGTAGTTTTATATCAGCCGCAGATTCCATCTAATACAGGAAATATCGCACGTACATGTGCAGGAACAGGCACAACACTGCATTTAATCCGGCCATTGGGATTTTCAACAGACGATAAAATGCTGAAGAGCGGGCCTTGATTATTGGGAATTTGTTAAGGTAGTCTACTATGATTCTCTGGATGAATTTTATGAAAAGAATGAGGGCGGTGAATTTTTCTATTTGACCAAATTCGGGAATAAGCCACATTCTTCTTTCGATTACAGCGACTTAAGCAGGGATTATTATTTCATTTTTGGCCGCGAAACGACAGGGCTGCCAAAGGATGTAATTGAAAAAAATAAGGAACTTAGCCTGCGCATTCCTATGAATGATAATATTCGTTCCTTAAACCTTTCGAATACAGTAGCTATCCTGATTTATGAGGCTTTGCGCCAGCAGAGCTATCCTGAATTAATATAGTAAAACAGGTCCAAAAGGCCTGTTTTTGTTTCTTATTAGAAATTTTGGTTAAATAACAGTTGTGAAATCGGAAAGGAGAAATGAATATGAATGATGTTATTTCGTTATTACGCAGCCACCGTTCCATTCGGAAATTTAAAGAACAGCTATTAACAGACGAACAAATTAAAATGATTGTTTCCAGTGCACAGGCAGCATCGACCTCCAGCTTTATACAGGCGTATTCCATAATTGGCATTAAGGATAAAGCAAAAAAGAGAATGCTGGCTGAACTGGTTGGCAATCAATCGTATGTCGAACATAACGGACATTTCTTTGTTTTTTGTGCGGATCTTTACCGTCATGAAGTGATTGGTGACAGGGAAGGGAAAAATGTTCTTACTTCAATCGAAAGTACGGAAAAATTTATGGTAGGGCTGATTGATGCTTCGCTCGCTGCCCAAAACGCTGCGGTTGCAGCAGAATCCATGGGACTCGGAATCTGCTATATTGGCGGTATAAGGAATAATCTCGATGAGGTAAAAAAGGTGTTGAAAACCCCTGAAAGAGTGATCCCTCTTTTTGGACTGGCTGTTGGGTACCCTGACCAAACGCCGGATGTAAAACCAAGACTTCCTATTGAACATATTTATCATGAAGATGAATACCAGCAAAATAGAGATGTATATGAAAAACAACTGGATGAATATGATGCGCTCGTTTCAGGTTATTATGAAGAACGGACTGGCGGAAAGCGAAAGGACCTCTGGACAGAGCAGATGGCGCTCATGCTGGAGAGACAAACCCGAATGTATATGAAGGAATTCATTCAAAAAAATAAACTTGATCTTCATTGAAAAGAAAAAGGCTGCCACATCGTGGGAGCCTTTTTCTTTTACTTCTTATTCGTTCCCGGCTTATCATTGTAACCTGCAGTGAAGATGGCTGCCAAGAATGTAATCATGACCCCTATGATAATTGTTAAACTCATTTTATGTAAGCCCCCTTTTTAACATTTTTAGTATCCCTACATATAGTTTTATTATAGCCTAATTTAACCTAAGTGAAAACGATAACAGTAATTTTTCTATCCGCTTCTGTCTAAAAACATGAGGTTTGGAATTACCTGGGATTATGCATGTTCAAAAGTATAGCCGCATAGAGTATATTAATCGTCTCTGATAAAGCGACAGGGGGAGAACCTTAATGGATATTTTAAAAAAAATTGAACAGTTTCGGGAAGAAGAGGAAAAACTGCGCTGGGAGGGAACCTTCGGGGACTATCTTCGAATGTTGAAGGAGAAGCCCTGGGTTGCCCAATCAGCCCATTCACGGGTTTATAATATGATTAAGGATGCTGGAATTGAAGAGGTAAAAGGCAAAAAGAAATACCAATTTTTCAGCAACCAGTTATTTGGCCTGGAAGAATCGTTAGAACGCCTGGTAGAAGAGTATTTTCACCCCGCAGCCAAAAGGCTGGATGTAAGAAAAAGAATTCTGTTGTTAATGGGGCCTGTCAGCGGCGGTAAATCGACGCTGGTGACCATGCTGAAAAGGGGACTGGAAGCATACTCCCGTACAGACAAAGGGTCTGTTTTTTCAATTAAAGGCTGCCCGATGCATGAAGATCCACTTCATTTAATACCGCACCATTTGCGTTCAGACTTTTTTGATGAGTATGGAATCCGGATTGAAGGAAACCTATCTCCATTGAATATGATGCGGCTTGAAGAAGAATACGGAGGACGGATAGAAGATGTATTAGTGGAAAGGATATTCTTCTCCGAAGATAGAAGGACCGGAATTGGAACATTCAGCCCTTCCGATCCAAAATCACAGGATATTGCCGATTTGACAGGAAGTATCGATTTTTCGACGATTGCAGAATACGGCTCGGAATCGGATCCGCGCGCTTACCGCTTTGATGGGGAATTAAACAAGGCTAACCGGGGGATGATGGAGTTCCAGGAAATGCTTAAGTGTGATGAAAAATTCCTGTGGCACCTATTATCCTTAACACAAGAAGGAAATTTTAAGGCAGGAAGGTTTGCATTGATTTCTGCGGATGAATTGATTGTCGCACATACTAATGAAACGGAATACCGTTCATTTATTTCGAATAAAAAGAATGAAGCATTGCATTCCCGGATTATTGTCATGCCGATTCCTTATAACCTGAAGGTAACACAGGAAGAAAAGATTTATGAAAAAATGATTCAGGAAAGCGATGTTTCAGATGTTCACATTGCTCCGCACACATTACGGGTTGCAGCAATGTTCACCATTTTAACAAGAATGAAGGAACCAAAAAAGGGTGATATTGATTTAGTTAAGAAGATGCGCCTATATGATGGGGAAAATGTAGAGGGCTTCAACTCAGCAGATGTGGAAGAACTGCAAAAAGAGTATGCTGATGAAGGGATGAGCGGAATCGATCCTCGTTATGTCATCAACAGAATTTCTTCTACGATTATCAGAAAAGAAGTGCCTGCGATTAACGCACTCGATGTGCTGAGGTCATTAAAGGATGGACTGGATCATCATCCATCTATAACCTCTGAGCTGCGAGAGCGGTATATGAATTATATTTCTCTTGCACGTAAGGAATACGATAATATTGCGAAGAAGGAAGTCCAAAAGGCGTTCGTTTATTCATACGAGGAGTCTGCTAAGACGTTAATGGATAATTACTTGGACAACGTAGAAGCATATTGCAATAAAGCAAAGCTGCGTGATCCGTTAACAGGTGAAGAGATCAACCCGGATGAAAAGCTGATGCGTTCAATTGAGGAACAAATTGGAATTTCGGAAAATGCAAAAAAAGCATTCCGTGAAGAAGTATTAATCAGGATTTCGGCTTATGCAAGAAAAGGGAAGAGGTTTGATTATAACTCCCATGACCGCTTGCGTGAAGCGATTCAAAAGAAGTTGTTTGCAGACTTAAAGGATGTTGTAAAAATTACGACTTCAACTAAAACACCGGATGAGCAACAGCTTAAGAAGATCAACAATGTGGTAGAGCGCCTGGTTGATGAACATGGCTATAATACTACTTCGGCAAACGAACTTCTCCGCTATGTTGGAAGCTTATTAAATCGATAATTTTTCGGAAAGAGGCTGGCAAATATCTTGCCAGCTCTTTTTTTGTAATATAAGAAAGCTTAATTTTTTCTAATTGAACTAGTAATCTAGCTCCAGCACCTACCCCCTCGAGGTCATAAAGGCCGCCTTCAGTGGCGCCTCTCCGGAGGGCACCTTCCTGCAAGGTGCGTCTTATGCTTGTCGGGGGTAACCGAGGTGCTTCCGCTTTTCTCGTTTAAAAACCAATAAAAAGGGAAAAGAATACAAGAGGTGATAGAAAATGAAAAAAGAATTAGATAAAAATTATGTTCCTGACAACAGTTCGATGGCACCCAATTTTGAAGATATGGAAAATCTTGGCAAACAAATGGAGAATCGAAGGACTAATCAGGAATTAAAAGAAGAGTATGGAAAAAAGCCAGATCCTATCCAGCATGAAAAGGAAGACGAGTAACCTTCGCCAAAGCGCGGAGGTTTTTTACTTTTGCAACAACAACACAAACTGGAATTGGAGTGATTACCAATTATAAAGAAGTTTTGGAAAAGTTAAATTGTCAAAATTATTTGTAAATTATTTCGCGTTTTCGCATAGGATAAAGTAATAACATAATATCCATTTTTTAGGACAATGGAGAGGGTATTAAGCGTTTAGGCAATCAGGAACAAATGAATAAGGAGGGGTTTAAATTGACCGATGAGAGTAGCCACCAGTTTGTGATTTCGCGAGAAGATTGGTCCCTCCACCGTAAAGGCCACGATGACCAGCAGCGCCATCAGGAAAAAGTCCAGGAGGCGATTCGCAATAACCTTCCCGACTTGATCACAGAAGAAAGCATTATCATGTCAAATGGTCGAGATGTGGTTAAAATTCCGATTCGTTCTCTGGACGAATACAAAATCCGTTATAACTATGATAAAAACAAACATGTGGGCCAGGGCAACGGTGACAGCCAGATTGGTGATGTGGTTGCAAGGGATGGCTCCGGCAATGAAAAGGGCCAGGAAAAGGCCAGGGTGCAGGAGACCAGGCAGGAGAGGACTATTTTGAAGCTCAAGTTTCCATGATGGAAATAGAGGAAGCATTATTCAAGCAGCTTGAACTTCCAAATCTTAAGAGAAAAGAACAACAGGAAATAGTTGTAGAAAACATTGAATTTAATGATATCCGGAAGACAGGATTAATGGGGAATATAGATAAAAAACGGACAATGATGTCAGCATTCAAACGGAACGCCATGACAGGACAGCCGAAGTTTCATCCAATTTACAAGGAAGACTTGAAGTTTAAGACATGGAATGAGATTGTTAAGCCGGAATCAAAAGCGGTTGTGCTTGCAATGATGGACACGAGTGGAAGTATGGGAATCTGGGAGAAGTATATGGCAAGAAGCTTTTTCTTCTGGATGACACGTTTTTTACGGACGAAATATGAAACAGTGGAAATTGAATTTATTGCACACCATACGGAGGCAAAAGTGGTCTCCGAGGAAGATTTTTTCTCAAAAGGGGAAAGCGGCGGCACGATTTGTTCATCAGCTTACCGGAAAGCATTAGAGCTTATCGATACAAAATACGATCAAAAAAAATTTAATATCTATCCATTCCATTTCTCAGACGGCGATAATTTGACTTCGGATAACGCACGCTGCGTTAAGCTGGTGGAAGAATTGATGAAGGTATCCAATATGTTCGGATACGGTGAAGTAAACCAATACAACCGACATTCGACCTTAATGTCAGCATATAAAAATATTAAACACGAAGATTTCCGCTATTTTATCCTGAAGCAAAAAGCAGATGTATTCCATGCAATGAAGAGCTTTTTCCAGAAGGAAGAGGAAAAGACCTATATATAAAAATCGACAGGTGCCAGGCACCTGTCGATTTTTCTTTTATTCTGAAAGTTATTGTTAAAAATAACTCACATTTTGTTTTGTCAGGTTTTGCAAGCCTTTGGCAAACACATTAAAAGTTAAAATGGTATAAGTAATCGCCAAGGAAGGGAAGAATGGGATCCAAATATAGCCTCTTATGTCGCGGAAAGCATTTGCGAAAAACGAAGGCCAGGTTATCGAGTTATTGATAAATTTGAAGATACCGGGATCCACTTGGACAAGATCTTGTGAGAGAAAAATACTAATAAACCCTAATTGACCAATAAGGAACATGGACCTGCCAAGATCCGTTATCATATTAATGATTAATTTGTCATAAAGAAAGGGCATATAGTAAGATTTAACCATTCTAAAGGAAGAGGCTCCTATAGAAATTCCACCTTGAACAAATTCTTTTGAGGCAATTTCATCAAACTCCTGTTTAATCATATCCGCGGCTCTGCCTACTTCTAAAGCTGCCAATACGAATATTATGATGAGGGCCTCATATCATTCGTTAAAATAGGAGGTAAAGTAGCAATTAATACAACAATGACAATTGAGGGAATAAATCCTAAAAATGCATTAATCCAGTTTAGAAAAAACTCCGCTCCAAAAATTCTTTTATGTGCGAAATAAGCAAAGGGGATGGCTAAAAGGTAACGAATCAAAGTGATAAGAACAATAATTATGAGGGTGTTTTTTGCTCCTATTACCAGCAGACTCAGCAAATCCCTTCCCAATTCATCTGAACCGAAAATGTAATCCTTTGATGGAGCGTAAGGAGGAGCGACCGGTATATGTTTTTCATTCCAAGTATACTTCGTTTCACTTAAATTCCGATCAATAAATGGGAGATACTCTCCAAAGAAAGTCATAAACAGTAAAACAAGCAGCATGAGTGATCCAATAAACAATGGGTAGTTCCTTCTCAGGATATTGACAGGGTTCACTTAAACTGCCTCCCTTTTGGGCAATAATAATATCCTGATTAGCTGTGCCATGATTATAGTTGCCAGCATCAGTAATAAAAAAGGAAGCATAAGTACGAATGATTGCATATCTTCATTATTGATAATGCTTTCCAGAAGCTGATATCCTGCACCATGATAGCTGGATAGTTTTTCAATGATTGGCAAACTAGATAGAATATAGAGCATGACAACTTGTGTCTGATTCAAAAGGCCGCTAGCACAGTTTCGAAGCATATGTATTAATACTTGAAGGCCTGTAAGACCTTTTGCTTTAGAAGTCCTTACATATTCCTGATTCACTTCATTTTCCATGGAGGAAGCAATGAATTTCGCGATATGGATCATTGGAAATAGAGTCAGGGCAAGTAATGGAATCACAAAGCTGTACCAGTTATCATTACCATAAAGGTTGAAATGTGGAAGCCCTGCTCCTATTAGTTTAATTAATAGATATTGAATAGCAATAAATAGAAAAAAATCTGGCATGGACGAAAAAATCCAGGAAAAAAAATTAAGTATTTTTCCAATTGTTTTTTCACGCAAATAAAAATTCAAGATTCCAAGCAATGAGCCAATGAACATACTCAAAACAAAACATGGAACCACAATGATCAGGCTCCTTCCTAAAAGCCTCTGTGCTTCAATTGTTATGGGTATGCCAGTAGCGGTTTTACCTAATCCTTCTAATTTGAAGTGCTTTATAAATTCATGGATACTATTTTTATATAATTCGAAAGTAAAAGGATATTTTGCTATGAACGACGAGAGTCCAATCTGGGTGATTTCTATTTCCCTTGGCAGCAATAGCAATAATATGAACGCAGTCACGACCATAAAAATAATGAATGCTCCTTTAATCATTTGCAGGAACAAATAAACCCCTCCTTAAAATAGCGAGCTTCAGATTAATAGTTCGCCATTTTCATAGGTTGTTTCCTTTGCTTCTAACCCGATGCCAATAAACTCAATAATATAATTCATCACATCTTCAAATAAATGTTCGCCTATTCTTCGCTTTTGGAGAGTTAAGAGCAATGCCCCTCTCACCAGTCCTTCAATGATTTCGGGTTTAATTGATTTAATTCTGCCATCCGTTTGCAGATTCCCTACAGAATTAATGAACTTTTGGCGTTGGGCCTCCGTATAATGCTGAATTTCTTCTTGGGGAATTTTCCGGATTAAATTCTGGACTTCATTTCTTTCATAAAAAAGCTGTAAGAAAGCATTACTGCTATGAAATAACCAGAGGTTTTTAATTAGCGTGGATATTAGGTCAGCTCCATTTTCCTTAGAGTCGATGATTGAATTATAGATTTTTAGATAATCTTCCTCTTCACTTTTCAAAATATCAAAATAAAGTTCTTCTTTCGATGAGAAAAATTTATAGAATGATCCTTTCGCTATATCACAAGCTTGGACAATATCATCGATACTTGTCTTTTTTAATCCATATTCTATGAATAACTCCTTTCCTTTTTGATGAAGTATTTTTTTAACGGCAATCAATTCTTTTTCTGAGAATTTTGGCATAAAATCATCCTTAATTTATATGACTAAAAATAACCTTTTCGTCTGTATAATTTACCATTTTATTCTTTAATTGTCTAATATTTATTAAAAATATTTCAGATTAATTACAAAATTATTAAAATTAAAACTTGTTAAAAAATTTAGATTATGTTTTAATGGGAATACAAAATTTATCCTCAAATTATTGATTCATTTCCTCTGCTTCTTTGAACGGCAACTACTAAGAAAACAAGACTCAGAACATGTTTTAACCCAATATTATACTAAATAGATTGGGGGACTCATAGAATTAAAAATCAGAAGATTCTAAATTAAATGTAACCTTTTCGTGAATCAATCCGACTTACGGTACAGATAAAACTGTGCCGTTGGATTTATATCGTGCGCTAAAAATCTTACAGCTGTTAAAAAGTTGTTGCAAAATAGCAGTCTAGTTAAAATATTTGCGTGCTAGTTTTGTAAATTATGACAGAGGTGATGTAAATGACTCAAACTCCATTATTAGAAGTGAAAGGATTAAAGACCTATTTTAAGCTGGAGAATAGCAAAGTAGCCAAGGCAGTTGATGGTGTAGATTTTTTTATCAATCCAGGTGAGACCCTTGCACTCGTAGGTGAATCAGGAAGCGGAAAGAGCATCACCTCTTTATCCATTATGAAGCTGGTTGGAAAACCAGGACAAATCAAAGAAGGGCAAATTGTCTTTGGTGGTAAAGACCTGGTACCGTTCTCGGACAAACAGATGTCCAGGGTACGTGGTAACGAAATGGCAATGATATTCCAGGAGCCGATGACCGCCCTCAATCCTGTTTATACAATTGGCAGCCAAATTGTTGAAACGCTTATCAGGCATAAGAAATTGTCAAAGCCTGCTGCACAAAGGAAAGCAGTGGAGCTTCTGAAAATCGTAGGATTTCCAAGGGCAGAAGAAACAATGAAAGAATATCCTCACCAGCTTTCTGGAGGAATGCGCCAACGGGCAATGATCGCGATTGCAATTTCGTGTGATCCTAAATTACTAATTGCAGATGAACCAACAACTGCATTAGATGTGACCATCCAAGCACAAATATTAGATCTCATGGATGAGATGAAAACTAAATTCAATATGGCAGTTCTGCTGATCACACATGATTTAGGGGTGGTGGCGGAATATTCTGACCGTGTAATGGTTATGTATGGGGGGCAAATCGTCGAAGAAACAAATGTTGAATCGTTATTTGAAAATCCTAAGCATCCTTACACAGTTGGGCTTCTTGAGAGCTTGCCGAGCCTTGAAAAAGAGGTTGATAGATTGGGTGCGATTAAGGGAATGGTACCGCCCTCCCATAGCTTTCCACAGGGATGCCGCTTTGCAGACCGCTGCCCGAATGTGATGGCTAAATGCAGGGAAAGCAATCCAGAGCTGCTTGAAATAGACATGGACCATAAAGTACGCTGTTATCTTTATGAATAGGGGGTTTTACTGTTGTCAGTAACAGAGATGGAATTAAAGAAAAAGACCGATCAGGACTATATTCTACAAGCCAAAAATATAAAAAAGTACTTCCCAATTAAGGGTGGAATTTTAAAGCATACAGTAGGCCATGTAAAGGCAGTAGATGATGTATCACTTAATGTCCTAAGAGGAGAGACCCTTGGAGTAGTTGGCGAATCTGGTTCCGGAAAGTCGACTCTTGGGCGGGTACTTCTAAGATTAATGGAGCCGACGGAAGGACAAATCATTTTTGAAGACCAGGATATTTCGACCATGGGAAATCGAAAGCTCAGGCCTATAAGACGTGATATGCAGATCGTCTTCCAGGATCCCTTTGCTTCCCTTAATTCGAAAATGAGTGTTCTTGAATTGATTGAAGAACCTTTAATCGTTCAGACTTCTTTAAAGCGCAGAGAACGGAATGAAAAAGCGATTAATTTATTGGAAAAAGTAGGTCTCAGACCAGATGACCGCTTCAAATATCCTCATGAATTTTCTGGCGGTCAGCGCCAGCGTATCAGCATTGCCCGTGCTTTAGCATTAAACCCAAAATTTGTTATTTGTGATGAGCCGGTTTCTGCACTCGACGTTTCCATCCAGGCACAGGTTCTTAATTTAATGGCAGACCTACAGGATGAATTCAACCTCACGTATTTATTTATCGCTCATGATTTAAGTGTTGTAAAGCATATAAGTGACCGGGTAGCAGTCATGTACCTTGGACGCATAGCTGAAATTGCACCTAAGAAGAACCTCTATACTACACCCTTGCATCCATACACACAAGCGCTATTATCAGCTGTTCCTTCCACAGATATTCGTAACCGCAGGCAGAAAATTATTTTAAGCGGGGATTTGCCAAGCCCATCAAATCCACCTTCGGGCTGCGCGTTTAGAACCCGCTGCCCTAAAGCTCATGATCGTTGTGCAGCCGTCCGACCGGAATTGGCCGAGGTATCGGAAGGGCATTTTGTCGCCTGCCACTTATATGACAAAGAGCAATAATCAGATGTTCAATCATATAGGAGGTGGTGCCTGGATACGTAACGTTTGGCCATGACTATTGAAAAAAATATAAGGGGTGTAAAGTGTGAAAAAGAAAAGCTGGTCATTAATGCTGTGTTTTGTACTTCTTTTGGGAGTGTTGGCTGCATGTAGCGACAATAATGAGAAGGCTTCAACCTCAAAAGAAGGAACTAAAACCGAAAGTAGTTCAAAGCCTAAAAAAGGCGGCACCATTACGGGTGCGATGGATACTGCTCCTGCAGGTATTTTCAATCCAATTTTCTACTCTGATGCGTATGAAGCTAACATCTTATCCTTTACACATGAAAGCTTGGTCTCCCAAAACAAAAAATTGGAATTCACTCCTAATCTAGCTAAATCATGGGAGTTCAATGACGATCATTCACAGGTTACCTTCAAGTTGCAGGAAGGTGTTAAATGGTCAGATGGACAGCCATTTACAGCTAATGATGTTGTATTTACTTATAAATCAATCGCAAGCCCTGGTTACGTTGAAGCAGGCGGCGTACGTACCAATTTCGTTGAAAGATTAGTAGGCTATGAGGATTTTTCAACTGGTAAAACAAAAGATTTCCAAGGTGTTGTTGCTGATGATGAACATACAGTAACATTCAAGTTTGCAAAACCAAATGTGTTGGCACTTGCGGATGCTGCTATCGGCATTATCCCAGAGCACGTTTTCAAAAATATCGCACTTAAAGATATGCCATCTGCACCAGAGTCACGCGATGCAGGGAAAATTGTCGGAACTGGTCCATTCAAGTTAACGAAAATGGTTGAAGGTGAACAATATGTTCTTGAAAAGAACAAGGATTATTGGAAGGGTGAGCCTTACCTTGACAGCGTAGTTTGGAAGATCGTCGATCAGGCGGTAATTCTTGGCTTGCTGGAAAACGGAGAAATCGACTTTGTTGCTGACCCGAATGGCTTCCAGCCAGCAGATTACGACACCGTAAAAGGTTACAGTAATGTAAATATAATCGAACAACCAAACTTTGGTTATCAAATCATGGGTATGATGGTCAACCATCGTGCTAAGAATGATGCAGGGTTAGATCCATCGAAGTGGACGGAAAATAAAAAGTTATCCAATCAAAAAGTTCGTCAGGCAATTGCTTATGCGATTGACCGCAAAGGAATTATTGACGGCTTGCTATACGGACGTGCAAGTGTTCAGAACTCTCCAATCGCTACACAGTTCGCGGCATACGATGGCAAGAATCCAAATCAATATAAATTTGATCCTAAAAAAGCGAAAGAGCTTCTCGACGAAGCTGGATACAAGGATAAAGACGGGGACAAATTCCGTGAAGATCCGGATGGAAACAAGTGGGTTCTTCACTTGAACTATCCAACTGGAAACCAAATTCGTGAGCGTTCTGCTCCGATTATCAAAGAATTCCTTGAGAATGTAGGAATTAAGATCGATATGCGCCAGCCTAAAGAGGCAGCGGCATACTATGATGACCTTGAAAAGAATGCTCAGGATTGGGATCTTTACCTGGCAGGCTGGAGCCTTGACAGTACAGACCCAGATCCATCCGGACTATGGTATTCGAAAGCGGCTTATAATTACTCACGCTGGAACGATCCTGATGCGGATAAATTGGTTAATGAAGCAAATGAACCGCCAAAAGCATTTGATGAAGAATTCCGTAAACAGAAATTAAGCGAATGGCAGGTCAAGTTTGGCGAAGACCTTCCAGCTTTGATCCTTTACAATCCGAACAGCTTATGGGCATTTAATAAGCGTATTCAAGGCATAAATGTATTGCCATTTACATTTATTAATGATCCGCATCTATGGAATGTGACAAAGTAAAAATTTTTAAAAGAATGGAGCGTTCGGTAAAGCGCCGCATGCTCCTTTCTTTTTCAAGATTGGAGGGGATGTTGTGTACAAGTATCTCATACGAAGAATTCTCATATTTATCCCTATGCTTTTAGCCTTAACTGTTATTGTATTCGGACTTATTGAAGCAGCACCTGGTGATCCATTTTCAGGTAAATTGGATCCAAAGGTCGATAAGGCAGTTTATGAAAAACAGAGAGAGGCACTTGGATTAAATGATCCTTTTTATGTTCAATATTTTCATTGGCTAGAGGATGTGGTTAAAGGGGATTTTGGAGATTCCTATGTCTATAAGGGACGAAGTGTTACGGAGTTAATCAGCGAAAGAATGGATAATACTTTTTATCTCGCAATCTTTACTTTGTTTATTACCATCATAGTATCTATACCAATTGGAATTTATTCCGCCCGGCATCCATATTCCATATTTGATTACGGGGCTACCGCATTTGGGTTCTTCGGATTCGCCGTACCGAGTTTCTTCTTTGGATTAGTGGCAATTTATTTATTTTCTATCAATCTTGGATGGTTCCCATCACAAGGTACTGTTTCATCGCCAGATGGAGCAGGATTTTCCTTATTTGCAGACAAACTGCACCATCTGGTGTTGCCAGGATTAACTCTCGGCCTTGGTGGGACTGCAACTTATATGCGCTTCATGAGATCGGAAGTGCTCGACGTTCTGGCAAGTGATTATATCCGGACAGCGAGGGCAAAAGGGATGACAGAAAAAAATGTATTGTATAAACAAACTCTTCGAAATGCTTTGATTCCTATTGTCACTCTTTTGGGTTTTGAAATTGGTAACCTTTTAAGCGGGGCAGTTATTACTGAAGGAGTCTATCAATACCCGGGATTGGGAACTCTGTTTATCAATTCAATTACGAACCGTGATTATCCGGTCATAATGGCAATGAATCTCATGCTTGGCTTCTTCATTTTACTTGGAAACCTTTTGGCGGATGTATTCTATAGTGTCGTAGATCCAAGAATCCGATACGATTGAGGTGACAAACTTGCAGCTAAATCAACAAGAAACATTGGAAAGAAATTCAGAATTACATAGGGTAAAAAAACCGGAAAAGATAAATTCCCCTTTCCGAATTGCCCTCAAACGATTTATGAAAAATAAACTGGCTGTTGCGGGAATAATTGTTTTATTACTCATCGTTTTGTCTGTTATTTTTGCACCACTGCTGACAGATCAAAGCCCGACCAAATCGAATCTGTTATTGGTTGAAAAGCCGCCAAGCGCTGATCATCCATTAGGGAATGACAGTTCAGGAAGAGATAACTTTGCCCGCTTGTTATACGGTGGTCGTATATCCCTTGTTGTTGGATTTAGTGCGATGCTTTTCACCCTTATTATTGGAGTGACACTCGGTTCAATCGCAGGATATTATGGCGGGAAGGTTGACGCTATCATTATGCGTGCTGCAGACATGATCCTTGTTTTGCCATTCCTTGTGCTTGTCCTGACTGTGGTCGCTATCCTGGAAAAAATAAATATTGGCATTTTTGTATCGATTATTGCACTGACCTCGTGGCCAAATCTAACAAGAATTATACGAGGGACTTATTTATCATTAAGGGAACAGGAATTTGTACTAGGTGCAAAAGCGATTGGAGCCAGTGATTTCCGTATTATTTTTAAGCATTTTATCCCAAATGCCATAGGGCCAATTGTTGTTAATGCGTCTCTCATGATGGCAACGTATATTATTGTTGAATCAGCCTTAAGCTTTATTGGCTTTGGTATCCCTCAGCCTACTGCCACATGGGGAAATATGATTTCTGAGGCACAAAGTTTGCGCATTTTGCGTAATAGTCCGGCTGCCTGGATTCCTCCCGGTTTAGCTATTTTAGTAACGGTGCTATGCATCAACTTTATTGGGGATGGCCTTCGAGATGCTTTGGATCCTAAGAGTAATAAGCGATAAACAAAAAACCTGCTGATGAAAAACTCAGCAGGTTTTATATATTTTAAGAGAATAGAAGGAAAAATCTATGGAGTTAAATAAATTACAGCTTCATCTTCACAACTTCCACACAACTTCTCTATAAGTTCTACAAAAGTGTGCTTTATGATAAAGGTAACTTAATTGAAAAGTTGATTCATGGAACTCATTTTTCAAAAACTTCCCATAATTAGCTGGTGCCTTGCACCAGCATTTTTTTTGTCAAAAATACAAATAAGTGGTTCAATAACTTCCGTTCGTCTGCAGAACATTATCTAAATACTAAAAATCAAATTCAGCTTATCATAATAAAAAGAACTTAGGAGGATAAAAATATTAGAGTTATTATCTGAGGGGGACAAAAATGGCAATGAACTTCAGATGTTAATTGATAGTGTGAATCCGCCGTTTCCCAGCAATTGACCGTTTTGCGAGCGGAAAATATAGTAATGGGCCAAAAGGATGGGAATCGGGTTGTTTATTCTTTAAGAGATCAAATGATAGTAGAATTGCTTACGATTGCCAAGCAAATCTTCAATAACCACCTAGTTGATACGATTACAATGCTTGATAAACTGAGTGATGATGAGGTAATGGAATGAAAAAGAACAGGAGCTCTAAAGGCTGTCCTGTTTTTTTATATGTTCAAAAGAATAGTCTATTTGTCATACATATTATGTTTTCTGTATGCCTAATTTGCTAGATGGAACTGATTCAATGTGTAACAAAAGGTATAGAAATTATTTGTTAGAATTATCAGAAAACAGACCTTTTGTACTCTTGTAGGATAACAATTTTCGGAATATTATAAAAAAGCACACATTACAATTACGGGAGGCACTTCATTGAATAAACTATTAAAATCAAGTTTCACATCAGTAGTGATTGCTGGAACCTTATTTTCAGGATTCCCTGGAAATTATTTCAGCCCTGTGAGCAATAAACTACATAAGGAACAGTCTCAAGTCTCTCAGTCTCATAGTTCTTTAGATTTATCGGTAGTGAATGATGAAAAATTAATAGAGTTATTAATTAGGCAGGGTGTCATTCCTGCGGATGCTACAGAGACACAAAAACAGAATGCTTTAAAGGCTTATTTGGATTTAAAAGGTAAGCAGGACAAAGCGATTGAGTCCGATTCGCTTGCAGCTAAAGTGAAAGCCGCGGATAGTGCAAAGCAACGGAAATTCAAGGACTTTAATAATGGTCTTTTAAAAGGAGAAGGCAATAAGTATGGTCAATTAAAGGGGAATCCAGATCCTGTGCAGGAAGGAACTTCACCTGGCGTAAAGAAGCAAGGAAAATTGCTGACTTTGATGGTAGAATATTCAGATGTAACTCACAATAATATTCAGCCAAATGAAACAGATAACTATTATAAGGATTACAACACTGATCACTATGAAAAAATGATTTTTGGTAAAAAGGGAGAATATAAAGGCCTAACAACGAGGATCAAGTTTCCCAAAAGCAATTCTATGAAGAACAGTCAGGAGGTACGTATACTGTAGATGGAAAAGCTTATGGCTGGCTTAAGGTACCGGGAACAGCTGCTTATTATGGATCGGACAAAGCTTCCGGTGGACATGATAATGTTACACCAGGCGGTTCGAAACAATTAGTTATTGATACTTACAAAGCGGCACTTGCTGCAGGTGTTCCTCTACAAGACTATGATTTGGAAGATCCACATGATCTTGATGGCGACGGTAACTATTGGGAGCCTGATGGTTTAGTTGATCATTTGCAAATCATCCATTCTGGAATGGCGAAGAAGCAGGCGGCGGATCCTTAGGCAATAATTCTATCTGGTCTCACCGTTCCGCTAAGCTTGTCGATCCAGATGGATTAGGAAAAGGACTGCCAGGTTTCTATGATTACACCATGATGCCTGAAGACGGAGCAACTGGAGTATTTGCCCATGAATACGGACATGATTTGGGTCTTCCTGATGAATACGATACAATCTACTCTGGTGCTGACGAGCCTATTCAGTATTGGTCTATTATGTCAAGCGGTTCATGGGCAGGTAAAATTCCTGGAGCAGAACCAACAGGCTTCTCCCCTTGGGCAAAGCAGTACTTCCAATCGACACTTGGTGGAAAGTGGACAAATCCAACTGCTGTGAACTGGGAAGATGTTTCAAATAAAGGAACACAATTTTTACTGGACCAGGCAAATTCACCACTTGGACAGAATAACCAGGCAATACGTGTTAACTTACCTAAAAAGAAAACGCCTATTAATACGCCTACAGGAAGCTATGAGTATTGGGGCGGTCAAGCGGATGAATCTGATACAAATATGGTAACGGATGTTGATTTAACAGGTAAATCTGCTGCTACATTAACCTTTGATGCATGGTATGACATTGAACCACAATGGGATTTTGCCTTTGTTCAGGTGTCAACTGATAATGGCTCGACTTGGAAATCTTTAGGTAATGCAAATACTCGTTCAGATGTAGTTCCAGAAGGATATCCAACCATCATAAACTCTATGCCTGGTTTTACTGGCAGTACAGAGGGTAAGTGGCAGCCACAATCTTTTGACCTTTCACAATATAAAGGCCAAAAAATTAAACTTCGTCTTCGCTATGCAACAGATTGGGGTTCTTCTTATACCGGGTTCTTTGTTGATAACGTTAAGGTTGTAGCGGATGGTCAAACAGTAGTGGAAGATGATGCAGAGAAAGCGACTTCACCATTTACTTCTAATGGTTTCACAAAAGAAGATGGAAACAAATATAGCAATCACTACTACCTGCTTGAATGGCGCAGCCATAATGGTGTTGACCAAGGATTAGGTCACATTAAACGTGGAAAATCTTTAATGAGCTATGATGGTGGCTTAGTGGTATGGTATGTAGATGACAGTTACACAGAAAACTGGACTGGTGTACATCCGGGTAATGGATTCCTAGGAGTAGTCGATGCCCACCTTAGCAATGATTTGAGATGGATCCGACCTAATGGAGACACTCCTGAAGCAAGCACTCGATATCAAATTGCAGATGCTGCTTTTGGTTTAAATCCTACATCCGGATTAAATCTAATTTATCCAAATGTACAGACATTAACAACTCCAAGCCAAGATGCTGTATCATTATTTAATGACAGCAACTCATTCTTAAATACATTCTTACCAGATGCTGGCCGTGATATCGGACACTATGGACTAAAGGTTCGTGTAAATGGCCAATCGACTGACAAATCTGTTGGTTCGATTGTAATCTACAAATAATTAAGTATAATCAGGAACCTGTGCAATGCCTAGGTTTCTTTTGTGCATTTCACGATCTTACTAATCTATCTATTTAATAGTTTCCACTATATTGACAGTGAAAACCAAAAGGTCTAAACTTGTAAAAGTGGTGTTTAGATCTTGAAATCAATGTTTAGGCGCTACCTGGCTATATTAATGACGGATTGGTAAAAAGTATATATATGCTTGCTATACATCCATCACGAAATAATTATGTACTTTACATAATTGTTTTGTGATGGATTTTTTTATTTCTATGGGGGTCTAATTATGACAGTTAAAACGATTACAGTTTCAATCGATGGGGTTACAAAAGAAGTAGAGGAAGGAACCAGGATTTTAGATCACTTATTAGCTGAAGGAACCGAGCATCCACATATTTGTTATTCGGAAATTACGGGTCCAATCCAGACATGCGATACGTGTATGTGTGAAATTGACGGCAAGCTGATGAGGGCATGTTCCACTTCCTTTGAAGAAGGCATGGAGATTAAGACGAGTTCTGCTCTGGCGAAATCGGCCAGATGGAAGCGATGGACCGGATTCTTGAAAATCACATGCTCTACTGTACTGTCTGCGATAACAATAATGGCAATTGCCGTGTTCATAATACCGCAGAGCAGCTTGGGGTCGAGCATCAAACACGCCCGTTTACTCCAAAGGGCTATGATGTGGATATATCACATCCATTCTACCGTTACGATCCGGATCAATGTATTTTGTGCTGCTCGCTGCGTGGAGGTTTGCCAGGATGTACAGGTAAATGAAACGTTAATGATCGATTGGGAGAGCCAGCAGCCTCGCGTTTTATGGGATGGAGGAAAATCCATCAATGAATCTTCCTGTGTGTCCTGCGGACAATGCTCTACTGTTTGCCCTTGTAACGCATTGATGGAAAAATCAATGCTCGGTAATGCTGGTTTCATGTCCGGAATTAAAGAAAATATGCTCTCCCCAATGATAGATTTAGTGAAAGCCGTCGAACCAAGCTACAGCGGAATTTTTGCTATTTCTGAAGTGGAAGCGGCAATGCGCGAAACTAGGACGAAGAAAACTAAAACAGTATGTACTTTCTGTGGCGTAGGCTGCTCCTTTGAAGTATGGACAAAAGGTCGCGAAATTCTAAAAATAGAGCCTGTTGAACAGGCACCTGTTAATAGCATTTCAACCTGTGTGAAAGGGAAGTTCGGCTGGGACTTTGTTAACTCAGAAGAAAGGCTGACGACTCCACTTATCCGTAAAGGTGACCAATTTGTCCCTGCATCATGGGATGAAGCACTGACACTGATTTCACAAAAGCTTGGCACCATCCAGGCAACCGAAGGTAGCGAAGCAATTGGCTTTGTTTCCTCTTCAAAAATTACAAACGAAGAGAATTATTTAATGCAGAAATTGGCCCGTCAGGTATTTACCACAAATAATGTGGACAATTGCTCAAGATATTGCCAATCACCTGCGACAGATGGGTTAATGTCAACGGTTGGATTCGGAGGAGACTCCGGAACGATCCTGGATATCGCAAAAGCAGGGCTTGTCATTATCGTTGGGGCAAATCCAACGGAAGGGCATCCAGTCCTAGCAACACGTGTAAAAAGAGCCCAGAAGCTCAATGGGCAAAAATTAATTGTTTCCGATTTGCGCAAACATGAAATGGCAGAACGCGCGGACCTATTTGTCCACCCTAACCAGGGTACTGATTTTGTTTGGCTAAGTGCAGTTGCGAAGTATATGAACGACCAGGGCTGGCATGATGAACAATTTATTCGCGATCATATCAATCAATATGATGAATATGAAAAGCATCTTAGAAAGTTCACATTGGAATATGCCGAACAAACAACAGGCATCTCAAAAGATTCTCTTATGAATATTGCCAAAATGATTCATGAAGCGGATGGTACATGTATCCTATGGGGCATGGGAGTGACGCAAAATGTGGGCGGAAGCCATACTTCAGCCGCCATCTCAAACTTGCTGCTGCTGACAGGCAATTATATGCGCCCAGGTGCTGGAGCTTACCCGCTGCGCGGCCATAATAATGTCCAGGGCGCATGTGATATGGGTACACTTCCAGGGTGGCTGCCAGGCTACCAGCATATTACAAATGATGATGCACGCAATAAATTTGAACAGGCATACGGCGTGGAAATCTCCAATAAGCCTGGTAAGGATAATATTCAAATGCTTGAGGCAGTTGAGGCTGGCGAGCTTAAGGCAATGTATTTGGTCGGAGAAGATATGGCTTGGATTGATTCCAATGCAAACCATGTCCATGAAACTTTATCAAAGCTGGACTTCTTTGTTGTCCAGGATGTTTTCTTTACGAAAACAGCCCAGTTTGCTGATGTTATTCTTCCGGCTGCGCCATCAATGGAAAAAGACGGCACGTTTACAAATACAGAACGCCGTGTCCAAAGGCTTTATCAGGTGTTTGAACCGCTTGAAAATTCCAAGCCGGATTGGTGGATTATTCAGCAGCTTGCAAATTATATGGGAGCTGAATGGAATTACCAGCATCCTGGAGAAATTTTTGAAGAAATGGCAAGCCTTGCCCCAATATTCTCTGGTGCAAATTATGAAGTGATTGATGGCTGGAACAGCTTTATCTGGGGAAGTAACACTGGCGAAAGTACTCCGCTTTTATTTACAGATGGCTTCAATTTCCCTGATAAAAAGGCAGTCTTTTCTTTGGTAGACTATGTACCGCCTGTGGAATATGGTAAGGAGTTTGACCTTATCCTAAACAACGGGCGTTTGCTTGAGCATTTCCATGAGGGGAACCTGACCAACAAATCAAAAGGACTTCTTTATAAACTGCCGGAAGTGTTCGTGGAGGTTTCACCACAGCTTGCAGCTGAACGAGGCCTCACAGAGGGGGCACTAGTAAGATTAAGCTCTCCATATGGAGCCATTAAATTGAGGACTACCATTACAGATCGAGTCCAAGGAAATGAACTTTACGTGCCGATGCATTCGGTCAGCCACGAAACAGCCGTCAATTTACTGACCGGCAGCGCTGGCGATGTTAAAACAAATACACCGGCATATAAGCAGACTCGCGTCAGAATGGAAATTTTAAAAACAGATGGGGAATCGCCTCTTCCATCCTTCAATCCTCGGAATGCCAAGCGAATCCCGCAAATGGGAGCAGAAGTATTCCGGAAATGGGAACGTGAGGACTATCAGCCGATTGCGGTCATTAATGAATATGTAGCACCTGGTTCAAAGTAAAACATCTTTTTAAGATGGAGGCAGCGTCTTCCGCACTGTTGCATGGAGGCGGAAGGCTGCTTTAGCTTAGATGGAAAAGGGAGAAATAGAAAATGGGAAAACCGATTTCTACTATTGCAATGGATGAAAAATCAAATGAACAAATAAAGCAGGAGTCAGTTGATGGACTTGTCCATTTTGCGGCAGAAAATTCTGCAGGATTGAAACAAACGATCGAACTTATTCAGGAACTACATGAAAGTGGAATCCTAGAGATATTCGTATCATTGGTGCAGGCAAAAGAAAAGGTAGCAAAAATTGCGATTGATCAAATGGTTCGCCCACCGGTCACGAATATGATTAATAATGGTATGGCAGCTGCAGGCGCATTAAGTGAACTGGAACCGGAATTTACGAAAAAATTAGTAACGGGTCTTACCAGTGGCATGAAAAAAGCAGAGGATGGATTGAAAAGCGGTCAAAAAGCAGGCGTTATCGATCTTTTAAAAGCAATGAAGGACCCCGATATTAATCGTACTATTTTATTTGGCATTAATCTTTTAAAGGGAATTGGTGAAGGATTAAAATAATTAGGAAATTATTTATGATCAGAAAGGGTAAACTACATGGAAAACCGTATACTAAAATTCGTTGTGACGAAGTTTTCCCTGGCAGTCAGAAGTTTTAATTTGATTGTCTTGCTTGTTCTTTTGGGATTTTTAATGGTCAGGCAAACGTATTCAATAGGTGTTTTGGCTATTTACCATTCAAATGATGTTCATTTGATTTTAGAGCAGGTCGTAAACTTTTTTCTTTATTTTGCTTTTTTCACGATGATTGTTACCTATTTTAAAAACGGAGAATATTTTCAGTTGCGAAATTTGATTTATATCGGAATTACTGCAACACTACGGTTTATTATTGTCAATCGTTCAGATGCTTTTCAAAACCTGCTTTTATCGATTGTTATTCTTCTGTTGATTTTCAGCTATCTTTTATTAACTCCTTCAAAGAAGAGATTTCGCAGTTACCTTAAGGCAAAAAGGAGGAAAAGAGATGAGCAAAAAGGAGCATCAATTTAACGAGATTGTTCGTAAGGTGAGAAAAGATTTATTTGGAAAAGGGCGACTCCATAAAAACCATTTTTGTTGATAATATGGCGATCACAACCTTAAAGGGCAATCTGACTCCGGTCGAAAAATTCATTATGCACAGCCCTGAAGGTTTTGAACAGATACACAGGGCAAGAACAAAAATGATTCAGGATTATTATAAAAAGCATAGTCCAGTTGAACTGGAAGAGTTAATAGGATCAAAAATGGTTCAATTATTTTCAGACATCAACATAGAGGAAGATATCGCAATGTCGGTCTTTGTGTTTGAGCAGCCGATCGAGAGGTGAGTAATATCGAACTCCAGAATGAAACCACTTTTACGATTACTCGTTTTCAAGATGGGGAATTATTGAAAGTCGACGACACAATCGTAACTGAATTTCCAATCACCATTAAATTGAACCAGGAAGAATTTGCAACACTTGTCTGTACACCGGAATACTTGGAGGACATGGTCATCGGGTTTCTGGCATCGGAGAATGTGATAAAAAATATTAATGATATCGATGATTTATGGATTGAAGAAGGGCGTGGTTTTGCTCATGTCACTGTTAAAAATAAACCTGATTTGTATGAACAATTCCGGTCCAAAAGATATATAACCTCATGCTGCGGTATGTCCCGACAAGGCTTTTATTTTGTTAACGATGCACTCACAGTGAAAAAACTGCATCATATCAATCTGACATTAACCCCAAAAGATTGTATTTCGATGATGGAGGTATTGCAGGAACAGGCATCCACCTTTATGAGGACAGGCGGAGTCCATAATGCAGTTTTATGTGGGAGTGATGGGCTGCAGCTATTGCGAATGGATATCGGAAGACATAATGCCCTTGATAAATTGTATGGACACTGTGTGAAAAACTCAATATCTACTGATGATAAGGTTCTCGTATTCAGCGGTCGCATATCGAGTGAGATTTTAATTAAAGCCTCCAAAATGGGATGCTGCATAGTCCTCTCAAAGTCTGCTCCGACTGAGCTCGCTCTTGAAATGGCAAACAAGCTGGGAATCACGACCGTTGGATTTATCCGGAATCAAAGCTTCAATATTTATACCCATGATTGGAGAATTGTGGAGGGTTTAAAGGAATAATGAGCTATGAGTATATGAATCCCCAAGAGCAGTGAACATTACTGCTCTTTAAGTTTATCAACTATTATATAAACCTCCGATTTAGTTAGTTGATTTTAAAAATAGGCTCCTTTAATATTTGTATGTACAAGTAATGTTTTTATCTCAAAGAATGATTTATCTGATGAAATACATACTAAATAAATCTTATATATCATCTAATGCACAGGAGGAAAAATGAATGAAAGCATTATTGCTGCAAGATAAGGATCAATGGAAAGAGATGATTATAAAAGATGCTGAGATGCCATCGCCGGCAAAAGGGGAGCTATTGGTCGAAGTGCATGCAGTGAGCTCAATCCTGTTGATTACAAAACGGCAACTGGCGGGAACCCCAACTGGTCATATCCTCATATCTTAGGGTTGGATGTTGCGGGAACGGTGGCAGCTATAGGTGAAGGCGTGACAGATTGGAACAAAGGCGATCGGGTTGTTTATCATGGTGACTTGACTAAAAAAGGCGGTTTTGCGGAATTTGCTGTCACTACGGCAAAAAGTGTTTCAAAAATCCCGGATGCCATATCATTTGAGGAAGCGGCTGCTTTACCGACTGCTGGTTATACTGCCTATCAAGCCCTAAATCGAAAGCTGCCTCTTCAGCATTTTAAAACCATCCTTATTCATGGCGGTGCAGGTGGAGTTGGAGGTTTTGCAGTCCAGCTTGCAAGGCATGCGGGTCTGACAGTTTTTTCAACAGCCTCTTCTCACAATCATGATTACGTTAAATCGCTGGGCGCTGATTATGTAATCGATTATCGAAATGAGGACTTCAAGGCAAAAGTAATGGAACTGACAAATGGCCGAGGAGTAGACGCAGTCCTTGATACTGTCAGCAGGCAGAGTGCGACGGATTCATTGGATGTTCTTGCCTTTGGAGGACATATTGCCTTTATTGCAGGCCTCCTGATTTCACTGTAATCAATCCGTTTACAAAATCACCTTCCTATCATGAAGTAGCGCTGGGTGCGGCGCATCAATCCAACGATCCGGTCGCATTGGAGAATTTGGCGGAAATGGGAAATGAGCTTCTTGCGTTAGTTGAACAAAAAGCAGTTTCCCCGATGCTTCAAGAAATTATTACCTTGGAAGATATCCCGCAGGCATTGGTACGACTTTCTGAGCGGCACGTGAAAGGGAAAATTGTCGCTAAAATAGAATAAACTATAAAATGAACAAGCCTCCATTAAAAACAGAGGCTTGTTTTTTGTTTTGTTTACTAGGAACCATTTCTTTTATTTAATTTTAAGAATTGTTAGAATATAATTGAAGGCACATCTAATTTTTAAAAAGGGGATTGGAAGAATGGGCAATAGTGCAATAAACACTGGTAAAAAAGCATTGGAACTAATCTCGGATGAAACAAATAAAATCTTTGAAAAATTATTAAGTGACTCAAAGGTAAGGATAGGGCTGGATTTCCTTAAGGAAGATAACAAAAATACCACAGCCGAGCAAATCTCCATTACGGCTATAGCTGCCCCGACTTTTCAGGAGCAGGAACGCGGTCTGGATTATAAGCAAAGGTTAGTAGAGTATGGTTTGGAGAATGTAGAGATAGATAGTCAAGGAAATGTATTTGGCATTCGGCGAGGAAAGGGAATAGGGCCAAAGCTGGTTGTTTCCTCTCACCTTGACACCGTGTTTCCTGAAGGAACGGACGTTGTAGCAAAAGAGCGGGATGGGAGGATTTATGCACCAGGAATTTCTGATAATGGAAGAGGGTTAGCGGCTGTTCTTACCCTTTTAAGGGCTATTGAAAAAGCTGATATACATACTGAAGGGGACATCATCTTTGGCGCTACTGTTGGTGAAGAAGGACTAGGCGATTTAAATGGGGTTAAGGCGCTTTTCGAGAAAAATCTGGATATCGATGGCTTTATTTCGATAGAACCTGGCAGTCCTGAACGTATTACTTACCTTGCCACAGGAAGCCGCAGATACAGAGTAACCTACACAGGCCTGGCGGACATAGTTTTGGGGATTTTGGAACTCCAAGTGCAATCCACGCTTTGGGAAGAGCGGTTGCGATGATAAGTGACATTCAAACTCCAAATGATCCAAAGACAACGTTTAATGTTGGAACCATCAATGGTGGAACGTCAGTCAATACGATTTCAGCGAGTGCTAATATGCTTATTGATATGCGGTCTGTTTCTCCTGTTGCATTAACAGAACTAGAGGACCAGGTCATTACCATTCTAAAAAAAGCGGCTGAAGAGGAAAATAAACGATGGGATACCGATCAAATTCAAGTTGACATTAAACTAGTCGGTGACACCGGCGGGTTCACAGCCAGAAGACAGCATCATTGTTCAAGCTTCCCTGGCTTCTGCAAATGTACTTGGGTTTGAGCCGATTTTAGATGACCCAAGCAGTACGGATTCGAATGTACCAATTAGTTTAGGCATTCCTGCCGTGACACTTGGAGGTGGCGGTGAGTTTGGCGGCTGTCATACTTTAGAGGAATACTATAATCCGAAGGATGCCTTTTATGGTGTTCAAAAGATATTTTTAACAATGCTTGGACTGGTCGGAGTGGAAAATGTAAGCCAACCGCTGCTGACAAAAAAATAGATTATAAGGAGGCAGGATTCCTGCCTTTTTTGTCGTCTAGGAAATTATAAAATTAAATGATGTGGAAAACTTCTACAAGTTGTATTAATCTAGCTCCAGCTCCCAGCCCCTCGGGGTCATAAGCCAAATCACTCCAGAAATCAGGATTTCCTGCGTGATTCGTCTTATGCCTGTCGGGGCTAAACAGGGCGCTTGCGTCTTTTGTTCTTTTTGCAAAATATTTAGAAAATACAAAGGAATTTTTCTTCGAATACCGAAATAATAATAATATTATATTTTATTAGGAGGCTGTTTTGATGGTTAATCCACAATTGGACGAGCTAAGACTTTATACGAAAGAGTTAGTTACGGATTCTGTTGAAATTTTAAAGGAATATTTATCATTTCCGACGATCTCTGCTCAAGGAACTGCTATCCCGGAAACAGTCGAATATGTTGTGAAAATGGTTCATGATGCTGGCGGTGAGGCGCAGGTGCTGGATAATTTAGGGGGAAATCCGGTAGTTTATGCAAGTTTCGAAGCTGGTGAAAAGGGTGATGATACTAAAACATTATTATTTTATAATCATTATGATGTTCAGCCTCCTGATCCTTTGGATGAATGGAATTCAGAACCGTTTAGTCCTGTGATTAAAGATGGTGTTCTTTTTGCCAGAGGAGTTGCCGATAATAAAGGTGATTTGGTTGCCCGTTTGACTGCAATTAAAGTTCTGCAAAAAGCAGGTGGCGGGCTGCCTTGCAATATTAAATTTTTAATAGAAGGCGAAGAAGAAATTGGAAGTCCGAGTCTTGCTCCGTATTTGAGAGAATATAAGGAATTATTTAAGGCTGATGCTTGTATTTGGGAATTTGGCGGAAAAGACGCCGAAGAAAGAATCAATATGGTTGCTGGAATAAAAGGAATGGCGTATTTAGAGCTTAGCTGCAAGGGTGCGGATATTGACATGCACTCCTCGGTTGGAGCCTATGTAGATAATGCAGCATGGAGATTGGTTCAGGCTCTCGCAACAATGAAAAATCAAGAGAATGAAATTTTAGTAGAAGGCTTTTATGAAGGTATAATCCCGCCGACTGAGGAAGAAAAGCAAGCGGTCCAAGCTCTGCCTTTCGATGAAGAGGCAGTAAGCAAGCTTTATGGATTAAAGCGGCCTCTTATTACGGCGGTTAAAGGCCAGGATCCAAGAGAAGCAATGGTTTTTCATCCGACAATGACGATCTGTGGTCTAGTCAGCGGATATACCGGTGATGGAACCAAAACCGTTCTTCCAAAAAATGCGAAGGCTAAAATAGATTGCCGATTGGTACCTGGGCAGGACCCGGATCATATTTTGGAATGCATTAAAAAGCACCTGCAAAAACACGGATTCCATGATATAGAGGCAACTCTTGTAAATGGCCAAAAAGCTTACCGATCAAATTATAAACATCCGTTTGTAAAACATGTAATTGACACCGCAAACGAAGTATACCCAGCTGGAACCGTACTCGCTCCAAATTCTGCCGGTACTGGACCAATGTTTGAATTCGGTGCACAGCTGCAGCTTCCAATCGTCAGCACAGGAGTAGGCTGGATCCAATCCAAGGCACATGCTCCAAATGAATCAATCCGCCTTGAAGATTTTGAACAGGGGATTGTCCATATGGCTTATATGCTGTCCGGTTTCGCTTCTGCACTCAAGGAAACACACGAAAGCATTGAAGCATAACTATCAGTTTGAGATAAGAAATTAAGCAGTAGAGAAGGGGAGAATAAATGAGTATCGGAATACAGCCCTTTTTACATGTTCGTACGGCAAGACAGCCTGCATATCATCCTGATGGCAGTAGAATTAGTTTTATTACGGATTACACTGGCCTACCGCAGGTGTGGGAACTTAATGTTAACGGAGGATGGCCATCACAAAGTTCCTTCACGGAAGAAAGAATTATGTTTGTCAGCTACATAGCAGGAACCTCTAAGCGCATTATTGGAATGGATGTTGGAGTAAATGAAAAACAGCAGTTATTTTTATTAAATGGTGACGGTGAACTGCAGCCGCTTACAGACTCATTAGACCATATCCACCAATATGGAGGCAGTTCTCCTGATGGAACCTGGATTGCATGGGCAAGCAACAGAAGACATGCTGCTTACTTTGATATTTATGTTCAGAACCTTGAGACACTTGAAATCAAGCAGGTGTTTTTGGGGGACGGGATGTATCATGTGATGAAGTGGTCTCCAGACGGGCAATCGCTTTTAATTGAAAAGGTTAATTCTAACCTTGATAATGATTTGGGATTGCTGGATGTAAATACTGGAGAACTATCATGGCTGACACTTCATGAAGAGGAAGCGAAATTTGAAGATCCCCAGTTCAGCACTGATGGCAGCGAACTGTATGTTTTAACAAATAAAGGACGTGAATTCACAGGCCTGGCAGCACTCCATATCGCTGCGAAGGAATTAAAATGGATCGACCAAAGGGAATGGGACTTAGAGGATTTAAAGATTTCCCCTGATAATAAGTTGCTGGCCTATTCAGTTAATGTAAGCGGAATGTCAAAGGGCATTATTTATGATATAGAAAAGCATTCTTTTAGCAGGTGGGAGACTCCGGATGGGGTTATCACAGACATGACGTTTTCACCTGATAACAAGAAGCTCGCTTATGTGTTTAATGGAGCAGCTCAGCCTTCTGATATTTGGGAGCTTGACCTAAAAACCTATCAATCTTCCAGGGTGACGTATGTTTCTCGATTGCCTGTTGTGGAAGAACAGTTGATTGAACCGGTGCTCATAACCTTTAAATCGTTCGATAATCTTGAAGTTCCTGCCTTTTATTACAGGCCAAAAATGCTGACGGCAAGCTGCCAGTTGTGGTATTTGTCCATGGAGGTCCGGAATCTCAAATTCGCGCGGTTTATAATCCTTTCCTACAATATTTCCTGAGTCGGGGGTATGCGGTATGCACCCCAAATGTAAGAGGGAGCACAGGTTACGGGAAAAGCTATACCCATTTGGATGATGCCAGAAAAAGGATGGATTCTGTTAAGGATTTGACTGCCCTTGTGAAGTGGCTTAAAGAGGAAGGTAATGCGGACCCTGATAAAATTGCTGTAATGGGGCGCAGCTATGGAGGATTTATGGTTCTCGCAGCTATTACCCATTATCCGGAATTATGGTCTGCGGCGATCGATATCGTCGGAATATCCAGCTTCAGGACGTTCCTGGAAAACACCAGTGTATGGCGCCGTAAGCTTAGAGAAGACGAGTATGGCAGCATTGAAAATGATGGCGATTTCTTTGATGAGATTGACCCGCTCCATCGCACAAAAGACATTCAATGCCCAGTTATGGTACTTCACGGAGCAAACGACCCGCGGGTGCCAATAGAAGAAACAGAGCAAATTGTAGATGAATTAAATAGCAGAAACCACCCTGTTAAATACATCCGGTTTGAAGATGAAGGGCATTTCTTTGTGAAGCTTAAGAATAATATTACTGCCTATACCGGTGTGGCTGACTTCCTTGATGAATACATTGGGAAGGTTGCAACGACTGTGGTTGAGTAGTCCTTAAAGAGGAGCAGCCCACTTGTGGGCTGCTTTTTTGTCGTCTAGGAAATTATAAAATTAAATGATGTGAATAACTTCTACAAGTTGTATTAATCTAGCTCCAGCACCCAGCCAGTTTTCACCTTTGAATAGCACCTTTGAATATCTTGCTCCAAGCATGACCTTTAGGTGATGCTTGGAGCAGCTCGGGGTCATAAGCCAAATCACTCCAGAAATCAGGACAAGGAACACTTCGGAAGCATCCGCATCGCACGAAGGAAAAGCGATAGCTTTTCCGAGGATGACTGCGTGATTCGTCTTATGCCTGTCGGGGCTAACCAGGGCGCTTGCGCCTTTTGTTCCTGGTCCATTATAAGGATCCATTCATGATAGCAGGCTTGACTTCAATAATTACATTGCCTTGAAGCGCCCGGCTAATCATGCAGGATTTTTCGGCTTTTTCAGCCAGTGTTTGTGCCAGTTCATGGTCTTTTTCACTCGCGTCATGCTTTAAAACAATAAGAGGGTGATGAGTAATTCTTTTATAAGTAATAACTCCACGAGTCACATCAACAATTCCTTCCGATTCCATTGTTAATTGTTGTTTCTGCAAATGACTCCGTTCCATCATCGCAGCGAGTGTAATAATATAACAGGTTGCCGCAGCCCCTAGTAGCATTTCATCTGGATTGGTACCTATGCCGGGACCATCCATTTCCGGCGGGATCGATACCTTTGTAATTAAATTACCTGCTTCGATAGTTCCTACATCGTTTCTCAAACCCGGCCAGTTTGCTTTTAAATGAAATCGGTGCTCTGCCATTCTATCTTCCTTCCAGTATTTAAAGTTAAATGCATGCAGTAAAGATATTAATTCGTATTTTCAGGGGAAAAACGAGGTTGAATTTGATGCTTTTTCAAATTTAAGTGGATCCCCCACAAATAAAATAAGATACTAAAGAGAGAAACGATTAGTAAAAATAAAAACATAATATGGCTATTAAATACAGTTAACAGCAAGCCTGATAATCCAGGTCCGATAAATGAACCGAGCGTTGTAAAGCTAACCGCCCCGTAATAGCTTCCTCTGATATTATCAGGAGTTATTTCATCAATTATGGCATATTCCGCAGGGATAAGAAAAGTTTCCCCTATTGTAAAAACAATCATCGAAAATAATAAGGTTAGAAAATTAAAAGATAACCAAAACCCTACAATTCCTGTAGCAAACATGAGGGTTCCTATTGAGATAGAATGTAAAGGTGATTTTTTTTCCATGTACCTTGATATGGGAATGCTTAAAAAAATGATAACAAGTGAATGGGAAGACCATAAAATCCCTAAAAATTTCAGTCCTTGTTTAAAATCCTCATAAAAATATTGGGAAAGAGTGACCGAAAATTGGCCATGTACTGTTGTAGCCAGTATCCCTCCAAGCAGGAATAAAAATAGAACCTTGTCTTTTGCCAGTGCCTTAATGGACTCTTTCATCGTTACCTTCTTTTGTGGCTCCGGATTACCATTACTTTTATATTTAATTAAAAGAGTATTAAGCAGGATGCTATATGTTAGAAAAATAACAAAAGAAATATAAAATGGAACTGTGCTAGCGGCTTTTAACCCCCAAATGGTACCGATAATCGGCCAATAGCAAACCCCAGATTCCCACAAAAATATTTCATCGAGAATACTTTAAGCCGCTTTTTACTCTCCGTCAAATCTCCAATCAAGGCCTTGGAACAAGGATCAAAAAACGATATTGTAAATCCTTTAATAATGGTTAATATCATTAGCACGATAGGAAAGGAATGGAGAGCAAAACCAAACAGAATGAAAGCAGAAAAGAATAAAGAAGCAACCATTACTTTTCTTCTTCCGATTAAATCTGAAGTTGCCCCCCTAAAAACCCACCAAACATCGCCGCCAAAGAACTAGCCCCTATAATGAATCCTATTTGGGCTATTGTAAGATTCGTATATTTCCCTAGATAAATAGCAAAATAAGGAACAATCATGCCGTTCCCTACATTTGTAAGGAACGATCCAATGAGCATCATTTTTACAACAGGATGAAAACCATTCCATGCACCTTTTCTCATAAGCGTTCTTCCGTAATGTAAGAGAGCAATTTATTTTGCATACTATCTACCGTTTCTAATCGAAGACTGTAGCTTTCAACTCTTTCACTTGAATGATGTGCTCTAATTAGCCCGGCAGACCTGAGCATGGCAAGATGATAATGCAAATTGCTCTTCGCCAATTTAGTTATTTCCGCCAGCTCCTTAAAGGTTCGTTGTTTTGAATAAAGACTCTTAAGAACTAAAATCCGATTTGGATCTGACAAACTATTAAAGTAATGAGTCACCCTTTTCTTTATAAATGGGGTATTTTCTTCAAGCTCAATAGGATATAAGCAGGTTATAAACCCGTCATAATAATCAATGACACTTGAAGGAGCATAATGGTATTGAGGGACCAGAAGAATTTTTTGTATACGCTCCGATTGAATGCTAATTCCGTTCGTACTATATTCCACGATATCATCAGCATTCATTGTATTCAGCAGGGCTTCTTTATCCCTTGCATCTTGTTCCAGAGCTTCAAGGATATTTGAATCAATATGCCTGAAATATTGTTCATTCCATTCATGAAACAGGTAAACCAAATGTTCATGCAAGTCAAGCATATCTCTTGGAACAGACTGTACCCAGGGAAGCATGCAGTCATACAATTCAGAAGGAGATAATTCCTTAAACCAATTTATAAAGTTTTCTGGCGTTCTCTTTCCAGGACACTTGTGAACGAGCAGGCTGATACGATGAAGAACCTCAAGGCGCTTATCTTTTAAAGTTTCCTTAAACGCTGGTCTAAGTCTTTCATCTACTTTCTTTTTCCATTCAGTGCCGAGTTCATAAATTTTCAATCGGTCTTTATTAATATAAAAGTATAAGCTGGTAATCAACTCATACGCAGGAGCGAAATCCAATTCTATTTTGTACATAACTCAAATCACCCAGTTCTAAAATTTTATAACTAATTAAGTTATAATTTTATAGAACAGCGATAAATAAGTCAATAATTAACATTTTTGTCCTCCTAGAAATTATTCGTTGCGATCAAGTTCTGCAAAAAAATTAGCCTAGATTGACGAGGGGGGCTTTTGAATTATATGATAATGTCATTATTATGTTTAAGTGTTTAAACGGATGATTTCTGGGAAGGTGAAGAAAAATGAAAATTGCGGTCATCGGGGCGACAGGAATGATTGGTCATCATACAGCTAAAGCAGTCCTTGAAAAAGGGCACGAATTAGTCGTCCTACGAAGAAAAACTTCTAATCTCAAAAGGATCAGCGATTTAAATTATATCGATCGTATAATTGATTTTAACAATTCTTCCAGCATTGCAGGGGGATTACAGGATATTGATGCAGTCATCCATTGCGGAGCTTATTATCCTACAGAACCAAGACATTGGAAAGAGGAAGTAATTGTTGCGAATAATCAGATGGAAATTTTCTATGATGCATGTAAAATGGTACATCTAAAGAAAATTGTATACCTCGGTGCCGCGATTGCTTTACCTAAAAGTTTGGACGGAGAGCCAGGAACGGAAAAACTGATCTATGAATCACGGCCAAAATAAAACGCCTTATTTACAGGTGAAATATGAACTGGATTGGTTGGCAAGAGAGAAGGCTAAAGAAGGGTTGCCAGTGGTGATTGCCATTCCGACGATGTGTTTTGGAGAGTATGATTACGGTCCCTCGACGGGAAGGCTCGTTGTAGAAATTGCCAAGGAATCCATGCCAGCTTATATTGAAGGAAATCGAAACGTGATTTATGCAGGTGATGCCGGCAAAGGGATTGTTCTTGCCGCGGAAAAGGGAAGAGCAGGGGAACGATATTTATTTACGGGAACGAACATTTCCATGAGTGATTTGACCCGGAATATTGCTGTTAGCGCAGGAGTGAATCCTCCATCAAAACGGATTCCCCTTCCAATTGCCAAATTATTGGCTTTTCTTTTTGAAACAAAACAAAAGCTAACAGGTGGAAAAGAAGCAAAGCTAAATTCCACCACAGTCGCGATTATGGCTTTAGGACAATTTTTAGAGGGGAAAAAATCAGAAACTGAGCTAGGCTTTACCAGTACTCTATCTTTAGACGAAACGATTGAACGAACGATCCAATGGTTTAGAGAAGAAGGATATATCCCGAATAGAAGATAATCCATTATCAAATTTTGCTAATTATAGAAGAGGAAGCAGCGATTGACTTTATAAAGAATAGGGTTTCATCGACAATACTTTGTTTATCATAATCCATTGAGGCAACATGATAGGAATTTTCAAGAGTTTCAATTCTTTTAAAGACCGATGAGATTCTTTCAAAAATAAAATCTGAATTCTCTGGAGGAACGACATGATCCACCTTTGATTTAAGAATTAAAGCAGGACATGACACAAGGGACAGTTTATTTTTAGTGTGAGCCGCCAGTTGAAGAAGATTCCGAATGGCCGTAACAGGGACTGTGTCATAAACAATTTCATGCACATTTTTAGCATTAATATCAGGATCGTCTTCAGGAATGTACCTTTGTACAGTTTCTTCAGAGTTCCTCTCATAACCAGGTACGGACAGGGCTGCATTTATAGTGATAATTCCATCAAGGGGAATTCCTCTGCTGGCCAGTTCTAAGGCCAGATAGCCCGCCCATTGATTGACCGATCAAATAAATTTCCCTACAGAATGTCCTCAAATAATCGTAGGCTTGAAAAAGTGAATCTATCCAAACTTCAAAATGGCATTGTTCCATTTCAAGAAAGTGGGTACCATGGCCTTTTAGACGAGGCCATATACGGTAAGGCCCGCTCTTGCGAACTGCTCACCAAGGAAACGGACACTCTGGGGAGTCGCATTAAAGCCGTGGCAAATGAGAATACCGATTTCGTTTCCCTGAAAAAAGAATGATTCCGCCCCTGCGATCACTGGATACGCTTTTTCCATAAAATCTCCTCCAAATAAAAAACTCTTTTTGCTTTGGCTGCAAAAAGAGTGCACGGACACTTTTATCAACCAAAGCATTAGCTTTGCTGGTGGGAGCACCTTGCATTTAGCAGGTTGCTGTGAAGTCACGGAGCCAGATCTCTCGTTCACTCTTGATAATTTATATGAATTTAAAGGTTTAAAATAATTTAATAAAATGATGTTAACATTAAATTTTTGAAATAGTCAACTTTTTAATTGACATTCTTTAAATCATGCCTTAGATTTAATTTTAGATTTAAAACCTTATAAAATTGATTCTTATCAAGAGAGGTGGAGGGTATGGCCCAACGAAACCTCGGCAGCAGACTCGAATGAGCACTGTGCCAATTCCAGCAGGAGTGAATCCTGAAAGATAAGAAGAGTGAAGTATTCCTTACGACTGCAAACCTCTTCTTAACTGAGAAGAGGTTTTTATTTTTATATTATATAAGGTAAAAGCAATCTTATATTAATCTATGCGAAAAATTGAATAGTTTTTTTTCTTATCAAGAGAGGTGGAGGGAAAGGCCTATGAAACCTCGGCAGCAGGCTCCTTTTGGAGAACTGTGCCAATTCCTGCAGGATTAATCCTGAGAGATAAGAAGAGCCGGGGAAACCTGATACTCTCTTCTTACTTCAAGGAGGGAGTTTTTTATTTGACCAAGAGGTGGTAGATGAAGTGGCGAGGTTATCAGAATTGGTGGAAAACAGAAAAGCAAAGTTGATTGAAAGGCTCATAGCGCAAAATGTCTACAAAACTTCAGATCATCGGCATTTATATGATGTTCCATTGGATAGACTGGAAAGCGAATACCGTTTATTAAAAGAAAATGGTAAAAAAGTTTAAAAAAGGTATTTACTTTTATAAAATACCGCGTTAACATGGTGGTGTATTAAACAAAAATTGCATAGTAAAAACAATCTTTACTTATCAAGAGAGGTGGAGGGACTGGCCTATGAAACCTCGGCAGCGGACTCATATTTGAGAACTGTGCCAATTCCATCAAGCATTAGGCTTGGGAGATAAGATGAGACCTTGTCTATTTATGTTCTTTGATGAGCCTCTTCTTGTTTCCAAGAAGGGGCTTTTTATTTTGAAAATAAGAAAAGGGGGTTCTACAACATGATTGTCTTTGAAAGTGTCACAAAGGTTTACGAAAGCGGAGGAAGGCAAATAAATGCGCTTCAAGGAATCGATTTATCTATCAATGAAGGCGAAGTTTTTGGAGTGATCGGCTTTAGCGGAGCCGGTAAAAGCTCTCTCATCCGCTGTGTGAACTTATTGGAGCGTCCTACTTCAGGAAGAGTTTTAGTTGGGGGCAAAGATCTCGCAGCTTTATCCAAAAAGGAGGTACGTGATGCAAAGCGAAAAATCGGGATGGTTTTCCAGCATTTCAATCTATTAAACTCAAAAACCGTATTTGATAATGTAGCAATCCCCCTTAAGCTGGCAAAGGTGCCTGGAAAGGAAATCAAACAAAAGGTAAATGAACTGCTTGAGTTTGTTGGGCTAAAAGATAAAGCCAGCCACTATCCTGACCAATTATCAGGCGGGCAAAAGCAAAGGGTAGGAATAGCAAGGTCGCTCGCTACCCAGCCTTCCATTCTGCTTTGTGATGAGGCAACTTCAGCCCTTGATCCGCAAACAACTGGGGCAATACTCCAGCTTTTAAAGAAGATTAATAAAGCATATAACATTACCATATTGCTGATAACGCATGAAATGGGTGTCATCCGTGAGATTTGCGATAAAGTCGCCGTGATTGAAGAGGGTAGGATCATTGAGTCGGGAACCGTTTTCGAAGTATTTTCAAACCCGCAAACCGCGACTGCAAAGAACTTCGTTAGCTCGGTTATGAATGACAGTATACCGGAATCGATTCAGAAGGCCATAAAGGAAACGGGTGGTGACAAGAAGATTTATAAAATTATCTTTGTGGGAAGCAGCGCCGGCCAGCCGCTGTTATCTAAAATCGCCAAGCAGTTCAATATTGATGTCAATATTTTATATGGAAATATCACGGAACTTCAGGGAATACCATACGGAAACCTGCTTGTTGAGTTCCAGGGTGCTGAAAGTGAAATCAACAGGGCTGTTTTGTTTATCAACATTAAAAATGTCTCGATAAAGGAGGTGCTTCCGTATGCTGGTTGATAATACCGAAATTGTTCAAGCATTGCTTGATACCCTAACAATGGTAGGATTTTCGCTCATGTTTTCCACATTAATCGGACTTCCGCTCGGCATTTTATTGGTGGTTACACGGAAGGGGCATTTGCTGGAGAACGTTCCCTTATTTACGGTTTTAAATGGATTCATAAATATTTTTCGTTCAGTGCCATTTATCATTCTGCTGGTTGCTATTATCCCGCTGACAAGGTTGATTGTCGGTACTTCAATCGGTACAGCAGCAGCGGTGGTACCGCTTGTCTTTTATGCCGCCTACATAGCCAGGCTAATTGAAAATTCATTACTGGAAGTAGATCCAGGAGTAATTGAAGCAGCGGAGGCAATGGGGGCTACCCCAAGCCAAATTATTTTCCGCTTTCTTGTACCGGAAGCTTTAAGTTCCCTTGTACTTGGGTTAACAATCGCGACCGTGGGTTTAATCGGTGCATCCGCAATGGCAGGTGCCGTGGGCGGAGGCGGTTTGGGTGATCTGGCTATTACCTACGGCTACCAGCGGTTTGACACAAAAGTAATGATCATCACCGTCGGCATCCTGGTCATTCTTGTCCAGGCGCTTCAGACCTCGGGAAACATCCTTTCAAAAAAAATAAGAAGAAGATAAGGGAGAGTGTATTGATGAAAAGATCAGTAGGATTTTTGGTGTTTTTACTTTTAATTGCAGCTATCGTTACAGGCTGCTCCATCGATAAAGCCAGAGGATCGGCTAAGAAAGAAGTAACCGTTAAGATTGGAGTCAGCGGTTCAGATAACCGTATTTGGGACTTTGTAGCAAAAAGGCCGAAAAAGGAAGGAATCAAAATTGAAATAGTCCGCTTCTCAGATTATGTGCAGCCGAACATGGCACTTTCCGAAGGTGAAATCGAGGCTAATGCGTTCCAGACAATCTCTTATTTCAATGCATTTAAAAAGGAACATAATCTTGACTTGGTACCCATCGCAACAACTGTCATAGCTCCGATGGGAATTTACTCTGACAAGTATAAATCGGTAAAAGAGCTTCCGAATGGCGGTAAAATTGCCGTACCAAACGAAGCCACCAACATGGGGAGGCCTTCCTGCTTCTCCAGGAGGCGGGGCTTATCAAATTACCTAAGAATTTTGACGGGAACGGTTCTCTTGATAAAATTGTTGAAAATCCGAAGAAATTAAAAATTGTTCCTGTTGTTGCCGGCAAACTCCGAGGGTAATGCCAGACGTTGCTGCTTCTATTATCAATAATGGTATCGCAGTCGATGCAGGTTTAAATCCAGTTAAGGACTCCATTTTCCATGAAAATGCTACAGCTAAGCCGTATATCAATATCATTGCAGCACGTACAGAGGATAAAAACAGTAAAGTGCTCAAAAAAATAGCTAAGCTCTACCAGCAGGATGATGTAGCTGAATTTATAGAAAAAGAATATAAAGGCAGCACAATTCCTACATTTGTTCCATTAAGCGATATTGGAGAATAATAAAAATGAAAAGGAGTGACATTGATGACAACAGCAATATCCAAGGTGGAGGCATTGAAGGCAGCGATTTTGGGCAATGTTGAAGAAAATAAAGAAAAGTATATTGATATAAGCCACCAGATTCATGGCAAGCCTGAAATAGGCAATGAGGAGTATTTTGCTTCATCACTGCTTGTGGATCTTTTGGTATCGGAAGGATTTGCTGTGGAAAGAAGTGTTGCAGGGCATGAGACTGCTTTCCTGGCCAGAAAAAAATCTGCTAAAAAAGATGGTCCGGTTATTGGCTTCCTTGCTGAATATGATGCACTGCCTGGCCTGGCCATGCATGCGGGCATAATATCATCGGAACCACAAGCACAGCAGCGGCTATTGCCCTTAGCAAAATTCTTGATGTGACGGGTGGAGAAGTAGTGGTCTTTGGGACGCCAGCTGAAGAAGGTGGACCTAATGGAAGTGCAAAAGGAAGTTTTGTGAAACATGGCCTTTTGGAAGGCATTGATGCCTGCATCATGGTACATCCATCAGGTCAGACCAGAATTACCAGCACCTCCCTTGCTGTTGATCCACTGGATTTTGAATTCATCGGCAAGGCTGCCCATGCCTCTGCGTCTCCTCACGAAGGAATCAATGCTTTGGATGCAGTCATCCAGTTGTTTAATGGTATCAATGCATTAAGGCAGCATGTCACAGATGATGTTCGCATCCATGGCATTATTACTCATGGAGGTGATGCTCCCAATATAGTGCCCGAATATGCAAAAGCCAGGTTTTTCATCAGGGCAGCTACTAGAGAGACACTGAATGGAGTTACCAGGAAAGTTAAAGCTATTGCGGAAGGAGCAGCGTTAGCAGCTGGCGCAGAAGTAAACGTGATTGCTTTTCAAAATGAAGTAGATAACCTGCTATTGAACAGGCGTTATGATTCGGTTTTTCAGGAGGTTATTGAAGAACTGGGGGAAAAAGTCGCAACTGGAGAAAAGGAAGGATTAGGTTCCACTGATGCAGGAAATATCAGTCAAGTGGTTCCTACCATCCATCCTTACATAAAAATTGGTCCGGATGACCTCATTGCCCATACAGTTGAGTTCCGGGAAGCAGCCCGGTCTCAAAAAGGAGATGAAGCTCTTATCACTGGAGCGAAGGCCTTGCTCTCACTGGTTTTCGCCTTATTACGGAGCCGTCAACGCTTCAGGAAATTAAACTGGAATTTTTAAAAAGAAAAGATATAGAATAATAAGAATAGAGTGGGCTGAACCGAACTGGTGCCAGTTCATTCTTTTGAATTCGAGGCATTAATATTTCCTTTCTAAGAAATATTAAGTATTATATAAATACAAATGAATATTTCCTTCGGGGTCGGGTGCAATTCCCAACCGGCGGTGATGCAGCATGTGCTGCTTAGTCCGTGACCCGGTTAACTTTGTTAACCGGTGGATCTGGTGAAACTCCAGAGCCGACAGTATAGTCTGGATGGGAGAAGGAAGCGAAATTTAAGGATTGGGCAAGGGGACAAGTGTACCCTTTTTTGCCGATGGAGTTTAACCAGCGCATAGGGTTTTTTAATCCTCCATTTTTTTCAACCCTTTATTTTATAATGCCTTTTCGATGACCCTGAAGTGTTAGTGCTTTAGGGTCTTTTTATTGTATAAAATACTCTGATGCAAAACATAGGTAAAGAGAGGTAACAAATCATGTTTACCGGAATCATTGAGGAGATTGGATTGGTTTCAAATATTCAGCATACCGGAGAATCCTTTGTGCTGACGATTGACGCAGCCAGGATACTGGAGGATGTTCATCTTGGGGACAGTATTGCTGTCAATGGAGTATGCCTCACAGTAACATCCTTTTCAAAAAACAAATTCAAGGTGGATGTGATGCCTGAAACAGTTAAGGCCACCAGCCTGCAAACAGTTAAAAGAGGCTCAAAGGTTAATCTTGAAAGGGCTATGGCAGCGGGGGGGAGATTTGGCGGACATTTTGTGTCGGGACATGTGGATGGAACAGGTGTAATAAAAGGAAAACAACAATTCGAAAATGCTGTTTACTATGAAATTGAGGCAGACAGTGATTTGTTGAGTTACATCATCCTAAAGGGCTCTGTAGCTGTTGACGGGACCAGCTTGACTGTATTTGGAGTTACAGAAGATAGCTTCACTTTATCGCTCATTCCCCACACCCTGGGAGAAACTGTTCTTGGGACAAAGGGAACAGGGGATATTGTCAACATCGAATGCGATATGATTGGAAAATATGTCGGTCACTTTTTATCAAACAGGCAGCAATCCAGTCAAAAAAGAAGTGCAAATATAACAGCCAGTTTCTTAGAGGAAAATGGCTTTAAGTAAGGAGAGATTAGCGATGTTTGATCCGATTGAAGAAGCGATATATGAACTCATGCAAGGCAAAACAGTCATTGTTTGTGATGATGAGGACAGGGAAAATGAAGGGGATCTCATTGCACTTGCACAAATGGCCAGCACCAGATGTCATAAATTTTATGGCTACACATGGAAGAGGATTAATTTGTGTACCGATTGAAGAAGAGCTCGCACAGAAGCTGGACTTGATGCCCATGGTTTCACGAAATACCGATCCGCATGGGACAGCCTTTACGGTAAGTATTGACCATAAATTTTCAACTACAGGTATTTCAGCATACGAGCGTTCTGCTACCGTAATAAGTATGCTTGACCCTAAATCAAAGCCAGCTGATTTTAAAAGGCCTGGGCATGTATTTCCTCTTATCGCAAAAAAAGGAGGAGTTCTTAGAAGAGCTGGCCATACTGAAGCAGCAGTGGATCTGGCAAAGCTTTGCGGTGCCAAACCTGCGGGAGTAATTTGTGAAATTATGAATGAGGACGGAACAATGGCCCGTGTGCCAGAGCTTCGTAAAATTGCCGACCAGTTTGAGTTGAAAATGATTACGATCAAGGATTTAATCGAATATCGCAACAGGAAGGACAATCTGATTAAGAGAGAAGTAGAAGTTATTCTTCCGACCGAGTTCGGCGATTTTAAAGCAGTAGGATATTCTAATTTGGTTGATGATAAGGAACATGTGGCACTTGTAAAAGGGGATATTGACCCAAGTGAACCTGTTCTGGTAAGGGTACACTCTGAATGCCTTACTGGCGATGCTTTCGGTTCCTACCGGTGTGACTGCGGGCCACAGCTGCATGCAGCATTAAAGCAAATCGAGCAAGCGGGAAAAGGGGTTCTCCTGTATATGCGTCAGGAAAAGCCGTGGAATAGGGCTTCTTAATAAATTGAGAGCTTATAAGCTTCAGGAAGAAGGCTACGACACTGTCGAAGCAAATGAAAAGCTTGGTTTTGGCCCCGATTTACGCGAATATGGAATTGGCGCTCAGATATTAAGAGACCTTGGAATAAAGAAAATGAAGCTTCTGACCAATAACCCCAGGAAGATTACTGGACTTAAAGGGTACGATTTAGAAGTGGTCGAAAGAGTTCCAATTGAAATGGAAGCTCGTAAAGAAAATGAGAACTATTTAAAAACAAAGCATAGTAAAATGGGCCATCTTTTTCACTATTAATATTATTGGAGGAATAACACATGGGAAACATTTTTGAAGGACATTTAGTAGGTACGGGACTTAAAATTGGAATAGTGGTAGGACGTTTTAATGAATTTATTACTAGCAAGCTATTGAGCGGAGCCCAGGATGCGCTTAAGAGACATGGTGTTGCTGAAGAAGGTGTAGATGTGGCTTGGGTTCCGGGGGCATTTGAAATTCCGTTCATGGCTCAGAAAATGGCGAAAAGCAATAAATATGATGCTGTAATTACCCTAGGTACCGTTATCCGGGGATCCACACCTCATTTCGATTATGTTTGCAATGAAACAGCAAAAGGGGTAGCATCGATTGCTTTAAATACAGGAGTTCCAGTCATATTTGGTGTTTTAACGACTGACAGCATCGAGCAGGCAATCGAAAGGGCAGGAACAAAGGCAGGAAATAAAGGTTGGGAAGCAGCTGCTTCTGCAATTGAAATGGCTAACCTTAGCCGCAGCTTTGAATAATAGAATTTTTAAAAGGGCAACGCTCCATTCATGGGGTGTTGCCCTTTTTTTGCAGAGAAAAGGCTGAATCTAAGGTTTGGGGCATAGAACAGTTTTTTTTCGCATAGAACCTAAATTACAATCATAGAAGAGTGATTTATATGCATAGAGTGGGATTTTTCACCCATAGAAAGCCAAATACAAGCATTTGAGTTTTTTTATGGCATTAAAATACAGAAATATTGGACTGCCTCCATCACTCTTTCGTACTGATCGATAAAATCCGCATCCTAAATTCCTAGTTTTATAAAAGGCTGTTTTCTAAGAGATTGTTGTTTTGCAAATAGGTTTTTAAAAGCAAATCGTTGAAAAAGAAGTTGATTGGAGCGGAAGGTGCGAGCTCCTCGAAAATGCTCTCGCATTTCCTTCGTGCGGTGTTGATTCTAGGAAGATGATTCAACGTCCTGCGGGAGCAGCGGGACAGGTGAGACCCCACAGGCGCTGTGCGCCGAGGAGGCTCATCGCCCGCCCCGCGGAAAGCGAGCATCCTGGAGTGGAAATCAACTACTCCTTAAATAGCAACAAAGTATACGAAAACAGCCTTATAAAAAAATCCACTTTTCTTTTCCGAAATTCATTCTTTTCAATTCTTTTTTAGAAGTTAAGAAAAAGTTAAGGCAAGCCTTGGATAATGAACCTTGTAAGACAGTAAGCGGTGTAAGGAGGAATAGAAATGGAACAAGATTTTGAAAAAAAGAAGTCTAAAAAAAGGAGGTGGTTATTGATACCGTTTCTGGCAGTTATCCTTGCTGCAGGATTTTTTTCGATGCATAGAGGCTGGTTCGATGGACTGGGCAGAGCACCATTCTTACAAAATGCTCATTCCAAATTTAATGGTGGGCCAGCTGCACCTTTCGGAAATAATCAAAATAAGGCCTTTCAAAAAGGAGACCGCCAGGATGGACTTTCACAAAATGGACCTTCACTAAATCATCCTTTCTTCGGAAACCGTGACATGAATGGCAGCCAGAGCCAATTTGCTAAAGGATTTGGACATGGACCTATGGATCGAGGCTTCCACGGCAGGGAACATCATGGTTTCGGCTTGTTCGGTTGGATGCTGGCAGCGGCAATTTTCTTCCTGGGCTGGTTTTTACGTAAGTTTTCTGGGAACAGTTTGTTGAAGAAATGGACAGGCTGGCTTTTGATGCTGATTGGCCTGGTTATGATTTTTAAAGTTTTTTTACTGGCTGCAGCAGCAGTAATACTTATCGTTTGGCTTTTTAAAAAATGGATAATCACAAACAAAAATGACAGTTGGGATATTCCAGTTTCATTTCAGGTGGCAACAGGAACTATTAACACTGATGCAGACAAGTTAGACGAATGGGAAAGAAATCTTTTTAAGGAGGAAAATTAAATGGGTATCCTAAAACGCGTTAAAACCATCTTTACAGCAGATGTACACGAAGCATTGGACAGAATGGAAAATCCAATAAGCATGATGAATGAATATATGCGAAATCTCGAGGAGCAGGTTGGTGATGCACAGAAGGCTTTCGCCACCAATTATATCTTGAAAAAAGATATGAAATTCTAGTAAACGAAGCAGAAGCTCTGGTTGCGAAACGGAGCCGTCAGGCAGAGCTTGCAGTTTCGAGAAATGAAGAAGACATGGCAAGGCTTGCCCTTAAGGAAAAAATCCTTGAAGAGGAAAAACTAACAGCCTACCGGGAACAATTTTCTGCCATCAAGGAGCAGACCTCCCGGCTTTACGAGCAAATTAGCAAGTTAAATGAAAAATATCAGGAATTAGAGGTCAAAAAGCTTAGCCTTCTGACAAGGGCGCATGCAGCAAAAGCGATAAAACAATCTCATTCCGCCCTATCAAACTTTGATACTGCAAGCGCTGTAAGAGGCTTTGCAAAAGTCGAAGGATATGTGCAAAAGCTTGAAGCAGAGGCAGCAGCGAGCACGCATTTTTATCAGTTTTCAACAGGAACAAAATCAGCAGCCATCCAAACAGATTTGCTAGATGCGATTGATAAGGAATTGGCGAAGCTAAAGGAAGCCAAATAAGAAAACACCTAAAACCCGAAAAACCATCAGTGTTTTGGTCTTACCCTGTCAAGCAGACAACAAAAAAAACTATGCAGCCAACGCGTACAATATTCAGTCGGTGCGCGTTGGTTTAGTTTCATTTGAGTACGTTTGAAATTGTAGTGATTGATATATTCTTCAATCGCTTGTCGTATCTCCATTTAAGAATTACACGGTTCTATATACAACTTCTATGTTTTGAGATGTGTAAAATTGAGAATTCCTAAATCCTCCCCCAATACTTTATAACTATTAGATACATTAATATATTTCATGAATTTATCTTTATTTGTTTTTTAGCCAAAGCAAAACCCCCTCCAAGTGACATTCTTTTCTTCACGGTATTGAAAATTTTTTGAAGAATATCTACTTAAAGGGGATAATAACATTGAGTGGTTTTATTAAATCAATTAATAATCATTAGTTATTTTTACAGAAGCATGGATGCCTTCATCCTGGGAAAATCGTAATTCAACCAAAATCCTTTCAGCAGGGAAGTTATGATATTCCTGCAGATATTCTGAAACTGCATCGACAACTTCCTGCTCGTTAAAATATCTTTGCATATGCCCTTGAATCTGTGAAGAAGCAGAAAATCCATATTGTTGGTTAAACTGCAAGTCTGCATCCACGTCCTGGGGAGAAGCGTTATCGCGATATGCTGCATAGACACAGACACTGTCTACAACGTCTTGTTCATTTAAAAGAAGTTCCATAATTATTACCCCTTAATACCGTCTTCTAGAGAAAATACTCTTAATTATCCGTATAATAATGAGAATAACAACGATATCGATCAGGATTGGAAGGATTGAAAACCCGCCACCGCCATAACCTCCATAATATCCACCGCCACCAAAGGGATGAAGCATACTGCCCAACAATGCTCCGGCACCAAATGCTGCTCCGTGGGTCAGAATGCTCTTTGTTTTTGATGACCGCTGTTGGTTATTATTGTAATTCTGCTGATTATTGTAGGATGGTTTTTTAGTTGCATTGCTTGATGGGCTTTTGTATCCCGAACGATATGTGCTGCCGCTCTTTGAACTGATACTGCTATTAGAATGGGAAAAAGTGCTGCCTCTCGAACTGCCTCCCCTGAATCCCTTCGCATCAGCGATACTTGGCAAAATTAGTGTAAATATTAACAGGATAATGAATGAAGTCTTTTTCACTATTAATACTCCTTTCTGAGATGTGATGTTTTCGCCATTATTTATAATTGGCATTTACCCTTTTTCGGGATTGCTAAGCTTTTTTTGCTTTCCTAAATTTATATAAATACAATAGCAGGAGTTTGCAGGATAGTGTGTAATGGTCCAAGGATAATGAAGTTAAGGAAATATTTCTCGGAACGACATAGCAGTTTGTGACTGCCCATAGATTTTATGAAAAAAATGATTTCCAAGAGATTGAAAAGCGAGACCTGCCGGAGAACTATCCTGTTATGGGGGTAGATAGGAAGTTTTATAGGTATGAAATCTAAAAACACCTGGCTGGATACCAGGTGTTTTTAAAGATTAAAAATCAAAATTGTCAGGATCTGGCCGATACGCTCGTTTTTATTTAAGCCATTAATTGTTTCCATTTCTTCTGCTGTTAACTCGAAATCAAAAATATCAGCGTTTTCAATGATGCGGTGTTCTTTTATCGATTTTGGAATAGTAACCACTTCATTTTGTAAATCCCAACGCAAAATAATTTGCGCAGAAGATTTCTGATGCTTTTCAGCAATCTCAACAATGGTCGGCTCTGTTAAAAGCTCTCCTTGTTTTAGAGGAGACCAGGCTTCAAGCTGGATGCCTTCTTTTTTACAGAATTCGTGAAGCTCTTTTTGTGTTAAATGTGGGTGGTATTCCACTTGGTTAACCATCGGCTTGATTTCAGCAATTTCTAGAATATCCTGTAAATGATGGACATGGAAGTTGCTTACACCAATTGCACGGACGCGGCCATCTTTGTACAGCTTTTCGAGCGCCTTCCATGTTTCAACATACTTGCCTTTAACAGGCCAGTGAATTAAGTAAAGGTCAAGATAGTCAAGACCAAGCTTTTCCATGCTTGTTTCAAACGCTTTTAAAGTAGATTCGTAGCCCTGCTCGGCATTCCAAACCTTTGTTGTAATAAACAATTCTTCACGAGGAACTTCCGATTCTTTAATCGCTTGCCCAACGCCTTCCTCATTTTTGTAAACTGCAGCGGTATCAATGCTTATGTATCCATTTTTTATGGCTGCCTTTACTGAATCGATTACTTCCGAGCCTTCCTGTACTTTAAAAACTCCAAGTCCAAACCACGGCATTTCTACTCCGTTATGCAGGACAGTCGTACTTTTTAAATTTGTTGGCATAATAATACCTCCTTCATTTTCTGCCTTCTTATTTTCTCATAATAGCCGAAAAACTAAAAACATTTTGCTGTATTTTACAAATAGCAGGGAAAACCAGCAGGCACTCATTTTCGTCCATAACAAATGTTTATCCAAATGAAAAGGCAGTCCTCAGATCCAATATCAGGGACTGCCTTTTTTTCATTAACGGGTGTACGTATCGGTTATTCCCAGGTAATACTTTTCAGTAGAGTTTGTTTGAAAAGCTGCAAGATAAAATCAATATAATAGTCTTTCCTTACAATGACCTGATGGCTGTTATCAGTGTAAGTGTTAAAGATCGCATCAGTATAAATGTCATTCTCATCAAAGAAAATACGGATAGCTTCTAAATGCTTGGCTGATTCCTCATTTCTGAAAAGAATGGTGATTTCAATATCACTTTCACTTTGCTTCTCTGATATTGTCAGTATTTCTTTATCATATTGATACTTCAGCTTCATGACCCTGCCTCCATTAAATAAGATATCTGAAATAAATATAAACGGTACAAACGAGAATAGATAATATCATTAAAGGAAAAGCAATTAACAAAAACCTGGTAAACGTGATCGGATAACCTTCCTTTGCCGCCATGCCTGCCACAATTACATTAGCGCTTGCTCCAATTAGTGTACCATTACCGCCAAGGCAGGCACCAAGTGAAAGGCTCCACCAGATTGGTTCCAGGTTATGGATGCCCATTGATCCCATCTCTTTTATCATCGGAATCATCGTAGCAACAAATGGAATATTATCGATAAATGCCGAAGCGATCGCACTAACCCAGAGGATTAAAATAGATGTTGAAGTGACATTTCCACCGGTTAAATGAATCGAGTAGTCGGCCAGCTGTTTGATGACACCTGTTTCCATCAAACCGGAGACGAGAACAAATAACCCGACAAAAAAGAAAATTGTTGTCCATTCCACTTTATGCAATGCTCTATCCAAATGCTGTTCCCCGGCCATCAAAAGAAGGAGAAATGCACCGCCTAAAGCAATTGATGCAGATTCAATATGGAGCAATTGATGCAGAAAGAATCCTAATATGGTTAGTCCTAAGGCCGTCAGTGATTTCAAAAGAAGTTTTTTATCCCTAATTTCCTTTTTTTCATCCAAGGCCATCAAAGCTGCCTTTAATTGGTCTGATGTTTTAAGCTGCTTACGATAAATAATTGTCAATACGGCTAAATTTATCAACAGTATCAAAAAGGAAATAGCGGATAGATTGTAGATGAATTCCATAAAAGTCAGCTCTTTAACTGCACTTCCAAGCATAATATTTGGTGGATCTCCAATCATTGTGGAAGTCCCGCCAACATTAGAGGCGATTATTTCCATCATTAAGTAGGGCATGGGATTGACCTTTAACTGCCTGGTGATACTGAAGGTTACAGGCACCATCAATAATACAGTAGTGACATTATCGAGCAGAGCGGACCCAAATGCTGTGATTAGTCCAAGAGTAATTAATATTTTCAACGGACTGCCTTTTACTTTTTTTGCTGACCAAATGGCAATGAAATGGAACAAGCCTGTTTCAGCTGTGATGGCCACCATGATCATCATCCCTGTGAGGAGCCCTAGCGTATTAAAGTCAATGTGATGCAGGGCTGTTTCCTGATCAATTATTCCAAAGAACACCATCAATATTCCTCCAGCCATGGAGATGATGGTCCGATGGATTTTTTCTGTTACGATAAAAGCATATGCAACTAAAAATATGCCGATTGCTAATGCTGTTTCATTTGACACAAGTCCACCTCTTCTCTTTGCGCTAAATCTTTCTGTGCTTGTAATAGTATTTGCAAAAAAAATGCAAAAAGGAGCCTGTGTTGACAGGCTCCTCCAGAAAACGCAGTGTATTCGATTAACTATAATTCTATTAAAGTAAGATTGTAATGTAAAGATTTAAATGCTAACAGTTGTAGCCGCTGCCAGAATTCTGTTCATAGCCTCCAATTTAAAAAAGGTTAAATTGAAAGCCAGAGTTCGTATATCCGGCAGCAATATTTATTTTATTTATTTTTCGGCTGAAAACAATGGATAAATTGTGAATTTATTACATTCAATTAAACAGTTGACACAAGTATTTTTATTTTATATGATTACTTCATCATCTTAAAGGTTTAAAAATTTAAACATTAAAAGGTGATGTGAGGAGTTGAATTATGGGCCAAAAAGCAGTGGAAGTATTTCGTTCATGTATACCACTTTTTCAAACGCTTAGTGATCCTCACCGCCAGGATATTATTCTGCTTTTGGCAGACCATGAGGCTTTGACCGTAAATGAAATTACAGAACAATCAAAGCTGTCACGCCCGGCTATTTCCCATCATTTAAAGCTTTTGAGGGATAGCGGCTTAATTGCGGTTGAGCAGAAAGGAACACAGCGTTATTATTCTTTATCACTGGATACATCCGTTAATCTTTTAAAAAAATTGATAAATACGGTGGAAAATGATTGCCTTTAGGAAAACCCTGAAGGCAAAAAATAAACAGTTTACGTTCAAGTGTTTAAACATTTAAAATTAAAGGGGAGATTTTTATGAAAAAAGGCAGTGTACTAATTACTGGAGCATCTGGTGGAATAGGGGAAGAATTTGCGAGAAGATTTGCTGAGGACGGATATGATCTTATTTTAGCAGCGAGGAACGAAGAGAAGCTTCAATTTTTAAAAAATGAACTGGAATCTAAATACTCAAACAATGTTTTAATTTTCCCGTTTGATTTATCCGTTCAGGAGAATGTTGAGAAGTTATATCAGGAACTCTCAGTAAAAAAAATCAATGTGGACATTCTTGTTAATAATGCAGGCTTTGGATTGTTCGGAGAATTTACCGGCACGGATTTGAACAGGGAACTAAATATGATTGATTTGAATGTAAAAACATTGACCCACATGACCAAGCTATTTTTAGGAGGAATGATACAGCGAAATCAAGGCAAAATTCTAAACATCGCTTCTACCGCTGCGTTTCAGCCAGGCCTTTAATGGCAGTCTATTATGCTACAAAGGCATATGTGCTATCTTTTACAGAAGCATTGGAAAATGAATTGAAGGGTACCGGGGTGACGGTCTCGGCTCTCTGCCCCGGAGCCACCGAAACAGGTTTTTCAAAGGCGGCAAACCTGGAAGAATCTAAGCTTTTCGCCAGCAGCGTAATGGATGTAAAGACGGTTGTTGATATCGGGTATACGCAGCTTTTTAATAAGAAAACAGTGATTATTCCTGGTTTCAAAAACAAGCTGCTAGCTGCAAGTGTTCGATTTATGCCAAGGAAAATGGTAACAAGTGTAGTCAGGAAAGTGCAGGAAAGGCTGGACTCCTAGCCGCCCAATATCCTATGGGACCGGGCAAATTCTGCCCGGTCCCATTATTCTTATTCTCCAGTTTCAAGGTTAATGGTATATTTCGCAAAGCCTCCAAATGATGGACCGATATACGTTATATTTTTCGATTGGAGTGCATACTTTTTTGCCTCAGGTGATGAGTTAAAAACCGTCGTAACATTACCCTTGATGGGGGCAATAGCCCAGTTTTTGTCAGCCGTAGGGTTAATTGTTTTGTTTTCTTTGATATAATCAGCTACGATCTGCTTGTTTTCGTCAGGAGAACGATAAATGATTTCTCCTCTGCTGACACCAGGATACGTTTTGCTTGATGCTCTGTAATTGTTTGTAGCTATGATAAACTTTTGATCAGGTGTAACTGGCTTCCCTTTATAGGTTAACTTTAAAATCCTGTTTGAACCGGCATTAATAAGATTTTCAGAAGGATCATATTTTGCAGGCTTTGTGACATCCACTTGATAATTTACCCCGTCAATTACATCGAAGCTTGAGGAGCGAAAATCAGGATTGATGAGCTGCTGTTCGCCTCCCTTGGCAGGAATGATTTGCTGGAACTGTCCGGCACTCATTTCGAGCCATTCCTTCAATTGTGCTCCGTTTATAAGTACTGCCTGTAACGTATTGGGATAAAGGTACAAATCAGTAATATTTTTTATTGCTAAAGTTCCCGCTGGTATGTCTGTGTAATAGGCAGTGCCTCTTCCGCCTGCTTTAAAAGGTGCTGCCGCAGAAAGAATAGGAATGCCGGCATACTTGCTATAACGGGCGTCTTTTAACACTCTTTGTAAATAATTAGATTGCGCTTGATTAACAATCTGGACAGAGTAGTCATCCTGAACGAGAGAAAAATAACTATAAATGGGTGAGGATGTTTTACCGATTGGCTTATTGACATATTCTATTGTTGCTTTGTGTTCTGGCTCTATTTCTTTAAATAGAGGTTCATCCACCTTTACAAGTGAATTTCCATTTTCATCACTAATAGGGCGTGTAGAAGCTTTACTTTGTACTACGATCCACTTTCCATGGTCTTTTTGAAGCTTGAGATCAATAATTCCAAGGTTATTGCCATAGGATCCCGCCATGACAACAGGCTTGCTGTTTATTGTGCCGTTTACAAGATTTGCGGCAGGCAAATCTTTGTATAGGGGACCAGGAAACACCTTATGAGAATGGCCTGTTAAAATGGCATCAATACCTTCAATTTTTGTTAGATAATAAGCTGCATTTTCCATTTTAGCGGTATATGGCTCTGAACTAATCCCGGTGTGGGCGAGGGCTACAATGATATCAGAACCCTTCTTTTTCATGATAGGAACAAACTTTTTAGCCGACTCCAAGATTGATCTGGCATGAACTTTTCCTTCAAGCTTTTCTTTATCCCACTCCATAAGTTGTGGGGGAATGAATCCGATTACACCGATCCTAAGGGAATGTTTTTTTCCTTTATCATCAGTAACGGTTCTCTGTAGGATAACGTAGGGCTTAAAATAATTTGTTTTTTTATTGGCGCTATATACATTGGAATTGACTGCGGGCATTTTCGCTCCCTTAAGTGCTGAATTTAAAAAGTCCAAACCATAATTAAATTCATGGTTTCCCAGAGTAAAGACGTCATAGCCAAGCATGTTGAAGGCGCGGTAGACGGGATGGATATATCCGGCGTCATCCCTTTTATCTTTGCAACGTACTCACCTAAAGGATTGCCCTGCAAATGGTCCCCCGTATCAAACAAAAGAGAATTTTTTGCTTCATTCCGGCCTGTTTTATTAGTGTAGCTGTTTTTACCAGGCCTACTTTGTTGTCCTCTTTTGCTTGGTAATAATCATAATTTGCTAAGTAAACGTGCAGGTCTGTTGTTTCAAGCAAGCGAAGATTTACTGTGGCAATTGGCTTGCCATCAGGCGGTGCAGAATAGGAGAAGGAAGGAGAAAATTGCCAAAATAGAATTGCAATTAGCAGCAGGGTAAAATATAGCCGTCTTTTGTGCAAAACAAATACCTCCTTAATTGTCATTTCCAACAAGTGGACATAGTATTTGTTATGATCGTAAAAAATATGAACACTGTGAAATTGGCAGCGGAATAAAAATAATTAGTTTTTCACTACTAATTGATTAAATGAGGAAATGCGTTCCTAAAACAGGATTATTATAGTAAAATATTCTTAGATACATAATTGGCAAACCATTTGAAAGGATGGGACGCAAAACTAAAGGGGCTAAGTCTTTAAACGGAAATGCCAGCCAGTTGCAGCAATTGTTTGCCCAAGAGCATACATTGTTTTTGACTGCTGCCCTTAAAAGGCAGTTTTTATTTTGCCTAAAAGGTTTTCTTCAATTACAACATGGAAAGAGGAGCAAACATGAAAATGACTGTGGCAAAAAAATTACTAGGGGGATTTTTGTCTGTCCTTTTGCTTTTGGGAGCAGTTGGTATAATTTCATTTTTAGAAATTGGATCTGTAAACACTACCTACTCTAATTTAATGGGTGACAGAGTATCTAAGGTCCTGCTTGTGGAGAATCTTCAAAAATATCAATTGAAGGAATCCAACGCGATCAGAGGATATCTCATTACAGGGAATACCTCCCATATTGATGACTATCATTCTTTTGCAAAGAAGTTCGATCTTGCTCTTAATAAGCTTGCTGATGCATCTACGAACAAGACGTCTAAAAGTATGATTCATGAGCTGGGAATTCTTCATATTAGAAATAAGAAAGTGGCAGATAAGGAGATAGAATTTAAGCAACAAGATGATCCCCGGTACCTTGATATCGTAAATACAACCGGAAACACATTAGGTGCTGAATTCAGCAGTAAAATTGAAGACTTCACCAAATATCAGGAAACACAATTACATAAAGGAATCAACGATACTTCAAACAAAGCAAATGCAGTAAAGCTGGTGGTTGTCATCATCAGTCTAGCAGCACTGGCTGTCGGATCAGTTGTTGCCTTCCTTATCAGCAGATCTATTTCAAAACCAGTCATTAAGGCTTCTAAAGCAATCGAAGAAATTGCAGAAGGAAATTTAGCGATTGAAGAAGTGATGGTGAAAAATAAGGACGAAATCGGATTACTTGTACTGGCTTTGAACAAAATGAAAAGCAATATGCGTATGGTTATACACCAGGTAATGGAATCATCCTCACATGTAGCGTCTAGCAGTGCACAATTGGCAGCGAGTGCAGATCAAAGTTCCCTTGCAGCTCAACAAATAGCTGAAAATACACAGCTTCATGCTGCAGGGACAGAGCAGCAGCTTGCACGATTTCAGGAGGTTTCTTCTTCGGTAGGAGAAATGGCTGGAAGCATCCAGCAAATTGCTTCAGGGAGTGAAACGATGCTGAAGGCATCCGAACAAGCTTCAAATCTTACAAGCCGCGGTGCTGTATCTGTTAACAATGTTGTAAATCAAATCAATCTAATTAATGAGTCTGTGGGCAGAGCTTCAGTATACATTCATTCACTTGAAGAGCGTTCCATGGATATCAGCAAAATTGTCACGATCATTACTGGAATCGCCGATCAAACTAATTTATTGGCTTTAAACGCGGCTATTGAGGCAGCAAGGGCGGGAGAAATGGGAAAAGGGTTTGCAGTTGTAGCGGATGAAGTTCGAAAACTGGCAGAAGAGTCAAAGAAGTCGGCAGACCAAATTACTCAGATGATTGGCCTGATTCAGCAGGAAACCAAGCAGGCTGTTTTAGCAATGGAAGATGGGAACGTCCAGGTTTCAGAAGGTTTAAGAGAAACAACGGAAGCAAGCAGCGCATTTAATCTTATCGCATCATCAATCAATGAAGTTTCAGAAAAAGTAGAGGCTGTTTCCTCTTCTGTTCAGCAGCTAGCTGCATCAAGTGATCAAATTATGGAAGCAGTCATGCTTGTTAAAGAAATATCCGAGCAAAATGCGGCAGCCGGACAGGAAAGCTCTGCCGCTACAGAAGAACAGCTTGCGACCATGGAGGAAGTTTCCTCATCGGCTGAATCTCTTTCGAAATTAGCAGAAGAACTGCAAACAGTCGTATCCAGATTTAAGTTATAAAAGTTGATGATATAAAAAAAGGCGAGTTTAAAGAAAACTCGCCTTTTTTGCATTTCAATGGACTTGCGAAAAAGACGTAATTTTGTCATAAACATTTGAATAAAGAATGAATTAAGCCGTTTACAGCATCCATGGCTTAGTTATTTTTTTATAATAGGAGTATATAACGATGGAGGTGCTCATCAAAATGAATATAACTACTATTATTGAACTGGAAAATGATGAAGTGGAAAAAATGGCAGGTGCAAAGCTGGTTTTCGCTCAGGAAAAAATCGATGAAAATATCGTAGAAACTTGTGTAGAAGGCTTCAAGGAAGGCGATTCCGAAATAATAATTTCATCTGAAGATGCCATGCAAAAGGTTTTTGGCCGTCTGAAAAAAGAGGGTCTCATCCCTTCCGCAGTTGAAGATTTTTCTTATGAAATGCCTTCATGTGAACGTCTAAAAAAGAAAACCTACAGCGAACAAGATATGCCTCAGAAAGTAATCCTATCCTATATGTTTTAAAGGGAGTTCTCTATTGAACTTCCTTTTTTTAGTTGATATTTTCTGCAGTTGTCGGCTTTGTGAAGTGTGATAATAGTCAAAGCGTCATTCCATAGGCTCCATTTATAATGAGGATGAAAGGATACCAGATATGTTTTGTAAGCGTTTTCGTTAAGTTGGTGAGGAGGACAGCACTTGGAAAAAAATAAAATAACAATTCTTTCTGGGCACTTTGGCAGCGGCAAAACGGAAATTGCCATAAATATGGCTCTCTCTGAGAGGGAAAATTACAACAAAGTGGCTATTTGTGATCTCGATGTCATCAATCCATACTTTCGAACTCGAGATGCAGGCGGTGTATTCAAGCAAAAGGGGATTGAATTAATTGCTCCCAAGGGTAAATTATCCTCCGCGGATCTTCCTGTAGTTTCGGGAGAAATATACAGGGTTATCCATGACCCCTCCTACAGGATTATAGTGGATGCAGGCGGTGATAAGGACGGGGCAACCGCCCTTGGACAATATTATAACGAGTGGAAGGACTTTGGCCTGAAATGCTGTTTGTGCTAAATGCGAATCGTCCGTATGTAAGTACGGCAGAAGGTGCTGCTTTTACAATTAAGCAAATTGAAAAAGCCTCCCGTTTAAAGGTGTCCGGCATTATTAATAATTCCAATACAGGGATTGCAACCACAATGGAAGAGATACTTAACGGGACAGCTATAGCCTCAGATTTATCAAAACAGATGGACATCCCGTTTTTATATTCTTGCATTTCTGCACACTTAAGAGAAAGTGCGGAACAATTTTTAAGCTGTCAGAATGCAATTTTTATCGATCGTTATATGAAAGTCCCTTGGGAAGCATGAAAGAGGAGGATGAATGATGGAGAAAAGAGTTGTTTTCAGAGAAGATTTGTGCAAATCGTGCAGCCTTTGCGTAAACGTTTGTCCAACAAATGTTATTTATCTGGCAGACTATTTAAATGGCAAGGGGTATCGTCCCGCTAGGGTTGAGGCGCAGGAAGAGTGCATCAGCTGCGCAAAATGTGGCCAGGTTTGCCCCGATCAGGTGATAACTGTTTTACGCCCTGAAAAGAAAAAACAAACGATGTAATAGGAAGGAGCAAAAAAGATGGGGAAAGTTCTCATGAAAGGCAATGAAGTAATTGCTGAGGCGGCTGTCCATGCCGGCTGTAAGTATTTTTTTGGATACCCGATCACCCCGCAAAGTGAATTGGTTGCTTATATGGCAAGGAGACTTCCAGAGGTTGGCGGGCTATTCCTGCAGGCGGAGAGTGAAATTGCTGCTATTAATATGGTTTACGGAGCTGCTGGTACGGGAGTCCGGGTCATGACTTCCTCCTCCAGTCCTGGCTTTAGTTTAAAGCAGGAGGGCATTTCCTATATGGTTGGTTCTGAACTGCCGGCAGTCATTGTGAACGTGGTTCGTGGCGGTCCAGGATTGGGGAATATTCAGCCTGCCCAGTCTGACTATTTTCAGGTTACAAAAGGCGGCGGACATGGCGACTACCATATTCCTGTTTTAGCTCCATCAACACTGCAGGAAATTGTGGATTTAACAAGGGATGCATTTGATATAGCAGACCGCTATCGCACGCCTGTCATCTTAATGGGAGACGGAATGCTCGGCCAGATGATGGAACCGGTAGAATTTAAAGAACAAAAGGATTCGATTTTACCTGAAAAGAACTGGGCTACAACCGGCACGCGTGGCGATGGAGGCCCGAAAATCATCACTTCCCTTGAACTTGATGCTGAAAGCCTTGAAAATCGCAATCAGCAACTACAGAAAAAATTCGCGAAGATAAAAGAGGCTGAGGTTCGTTATGAAACGAATTTTACGCATGATGCCGATTATATCATCGTTGCATTTGGAACAGTGGCCCGAATTGCGATGAATGCCGTCAATAGGGCAAGGCAAGAAGGAATCAAAATAGGAATGATCAGGCCGATAACACTTTCGCCTTTTCCACAAAAACCGTTTGATGAGACCAGAACGCGGGTGAAAGGCTATATATCAGTTGAAATGAGTGCGGGGCAAATGGTCGAGGATGTCAGGCTGGCGGTCAACGGCGATGCACCGGTTGATTTTTTCGGACGGACAGGTGGCGTGGTGCCAACCCAGGAGGAAGTTTTTGAAAAGATTATGTCTGTTGCCGGGGGGATTGAGGTATGAGCATGAAGACGGTATTCGACCGAACCATAGGGCTGACTGAAAAACCAACCCATTATTGTCCTGGATGTACCCATGGCATTGTCCACAGGATGGTGGGTGAAGTGCTGGAGGAAATGAATATCCTGGAAGATACAGTGGGCGTAGCGTCTGTCGGATGCTCCGTACTTTCATATGAGTACTTTAACTGTGATATGACCCAGGCGGCACATCGCAGCGCTCCGGCAGTAGCAACAGGAATCAAACGGGTCCTTCCAGACCGTTTTGTTTTTACCTATCAGGGAGATGGAGATTTAGCTTCGATTGGGATAAGCGAAATAATCCATGCAGCGGCCCGCGGTGAGAAGATAACGGTGATCTTTGTTAATAATGCCATATATGGAATGACAGGGGGACAGATGGCTCCCACCACATTAATTGGCCAGAAAACAGCTACTACCCCTGCGGGAAGGGATGGCAGTTTACAAGGGTCACCGATCAGGGTTTCTGAATTGCTTGCTACCCTGGAAGGGGCAGCGTATATCGAAAGAGTATCGACACATGATGTACCGCATCTTTTAAAGGCAAAAAAGGCGATTCGAAAAGCCTTTGAAACGCAAAAAAAAGGATTAGGCCTATCACTCGTAGAAGTGTTGTCTACCTGTCCGACAAACTGGGGGCTTGATCCCCACGAGTCCCTCGACTGGGTGAGGGATGAAATGGTTCCTGTTTATCCTCTTGGTGTGTACAAAAATGCCGAGGGAGGGAATTAACGGTGCTAGAGGAATTAATTATCGCTGGTTTTGGCGGGCAAGGTGTTATGTCAATGGGCCAGTTAATTGCCTATGCTGGAATGATTGAGGGGAAAAATGTTTCCTGGCTGCCATCATATGGACCGGAGCAAAGGGGCGGGACAGCTAACTGCGCAGTTGTGGTAAGCGATACTGCGGTAGGGTCGCCGCTTGTATCGAGTCCATCATGTGCAATCGTATTGAATAATCCATCATTTGATAAATTTGAACCTAAGGTTAGGCCGAGTGGAATATTAATTATTAATTCTTCTCTAGTGGACAGGAAATCCATGAGGGAGGATATAACAATCATTGATGTGAGAGCTACCGATTTAGCGAATGAGCTTGGGAATTCGCGCATTGCGAATATGATTTTAATGGGAGCATATCTTGAGTACAGCCAAATCCTGTCGGAGGAATCCGTAGTTGAGTCGTTAAAGAAAGTGCTGTCAGAGGATAAGCATCATTTGGTCGATATTAACAAGCAGGCGTTGCGCAAAGGTGCAACGCTTGTGGCCAGCCTTTAACGGGGCTGGTTTTTTTGATAATACTTCAAACAGGCGGACAATTCTAAGAAATTGGCGGGTAGTCCCGAACGGAGTCCTAAAACAGTTTTAATGAACATTGAATTCATTCCTATGAAGGAAATATTTCATAAACGTGATTCAGCTCACTTAAATGAAAATCATTTTCAATTATAATCTAATTAAATCATAAGTCTTAGGAGGAAAGTAAAATGGAAAAGCAAACTGTAAGGACTTTTCAGGAGTATAGTGAGGAAAGATTTACGAAAAGGGTTATTTTTAAAAAAGGGGAAAGTACTGCATTTGTATTGAATTTTTTACCGGGACAGCAGCTTCCGCCTCATAAGCACCCTGGCACAGAGGTGTACCTATATGTTTTATGTGGAACCGGAACTATTTCTATCGACAATACGGAAACAGCAGTCTCAGATTCAGACTTAATTCATTGCAGTGGGGAAGAACAGCTTGCGTTTTCAAACAATGGGAGTGAGCCGGTAAGCCTTTATGTTGTACTAAACAAGTTGCCAGGTGAAGAATACGCGAAAAATATCTAAATGAAAAAAGCCAGTCCAATGGGGCTGGCTTTAACAATTAATGTTCCATCCGTTTCTTACTTTTCAAACCAAAGAACCACCAGTTCCAATCGCCAAGAAGCTTCATTAGTGCCGGAACCAGTACCAGCCTTACAATTGTCGCATCAATAAAGATGGCTATAGCAATTCCGACTCCCAGTTGCTTGACCGGCATGACTCCAGTGAACGCAAAGGCACCGGTTACCACAATCATGATGGCCGCTGCTGAGGTAATAATTTTGCTGGTGGAAGGCCAAGCCTTCTACTGTAGCCTTGCTGTTATCTCCGGTTTGCAAATAATACTCCTGTATTCTCGAAATTAGGAATACTTCATAATCCATCGATAGGCCGAACACAAGGCTAAACACAAAAACCGGAAGAATGAGCGCGATATCAGCAGGAGTCTGGCCAGATGGCCCTGCTGATAAATCCAGACGACAATCCCAAAGGTAGAACCAAGGCTCAGAACGTTCATTATAATAGCTTTAATAGGAATTAAAACGGATCTGAATGCAATCGTCAGTATCACTAGGGTGGATAGTAAAATTAAAGCCAACCCATATGGTGCCTTATTATAAATTTCATCAAAAATTTCCTGTTCGAATTTTATGCGGCCTCCGAAATGCGCCTTCACTCCTAGGTCTTTCTCTGACCAATCTCTTATCCATGCTCTCGCTTTCGAGGAATGCTGGCCTGTTGTTAAATAAACGTTGACAAGCATCTTATTATCTCTAATGAATGCATTCAGTATGGGAGATAATTTTTTCTTGCCCTGATCGGAAGAAGCCAGATTGGCAAGTTGAGCGGCATTGGTCACTCCAGATGCAGAAAATGGCGACTCAACTGCTGATACAAGCTCGGCTTTTTCCAGTTTATCAATGGCTTTTTTAGCTCTTAAAAGGTTATCCTTTTGAAGGATATCGCCTTTTGTCTCAAACACCACAACGACCTTTTTCTCATCACGTTTTTCTTTAGGAACAAATTCTTCCCTGAATGTTTCAAACGCGAGGCGGGAAGGGTAATCAGGCGGAAGGGAGTCTGTCCCCGGTATGGCTAAAATCATGTTTTTAGCTGGAATCAATCCAGATAAAAGAATGAAAAGTGCGGCAAAAATCATCAGAAGCGGACGCTTCATCACAAAGCTTGCAAATTTATTCCAAATGGGTTGGTTTTTCTTACTAACTCGAAAGATGCTGAGCTTATTAATCCGGTTTCCTAGCAGGGCGAGCAGTGCGGGAAGAAAAGTGATTGCTGATAGTGCCGAAATAAAAACAACAATCATACCGCCTAGGGCTACGTTTTGGAAGATATCGATTTTAATGAATAAAAGTCCTGACAATCCAATAAATACGCACATGCCAGAAAAAATAATAGAGCGGCCTGCGGTTGCCACGGTAACCTGTATCGCCTCGGCAATCGGACGGATTGCTATCTCTTCTTTATATCGATTGATAAAAAGCAGCGCAAAATCAATGCTTAGAGCAAGACCAATCATCGGAACAATATTCAAAATAAATATTGATAAGTCTGTCGTATAACTGAAAAAATAGACGACTCCCATTGTCATTAGGATCGAAACTACGCCGATGACAATCGGTATTCCAGCCGCTACCAGACCTCCGAACGCAAGTATGAGGACAATTAATGCAATCGGCAGGCCAATCATTTCAGCTTTGGCCAAATCCTCCTGGCTTGCTTCATTTAAATCCTTTACGATTATCGGTTCTCCTGTCATGGTCACCTTCAAGCCTTTTTCCTGCTTCAATTTTTTATGTAATTGCTCAATCTCATTACCTAAGCTCCCTGCATCCTTTGTAAAATTCAGGATTCCGTAAGCATGGCGTTCTTTAAGCATTCCTGCTCGGTCAAACGGGCTTATAGTTTCTTTCGCTCCATCAAAGCCTTTAAGATTGTGGAAGGTTTCTTCTATAAATCGTTTCCATTCTATATCACCAACATTTTTATTTCTTTCAAAAACGAGGATGATAGACGACTTTGAAAAGCCAAATTCCTTTTCAAGCAAGTGCCTTGTTTCCTTATAAGACCCCGAGTATTCAAAGCCATTTCCGCTTAAAACTGTTGGCAGTTTCAACGCGAAAAAGCCCAAGATGAAAATAGCTGCAAGCCAGATGGCTAATACTGGGAATCTGTTACGATGGATAAAACCCCCAAGCTGCTTCAAATTGCCTCCTCCTTTTTATGAGTATCTAAACTCGCTGAGCATTTTATATTTATTTTTGATAGGAAAATGTTCAACACGTTTTTTACAAATGTAAAAAATAATTGTTTCAGAACAAATTTTTGTTAAAATAGAGTTAATAATATTGGACAATAGGTGATACAAATGGAACGGGATAAGCTCAGCAAAGTCATAGAAGCAGCCAAGCTATATTATTTATTAGACTACAACCAGAATGAAATTGCCAAAATTTTAGGCGTGTCCCGGCGAACGGTGTCCCGTTTTTTGCAAATGGCTAAGAGCGAAGGGATTGTTCGAATCAATATAATGGACCCTACAGAAGACGTAGAGAATCTCTCATCACAGCTTGAAAAGAAATTCGGATTAAAAAAAGCAATCGTCGCATCCATTCCTCAATATGAAGATCATATCATAAAGAATTACCTAGGTGAAAAGGCGGCAGCATACCTTCATACAGTTGTAAAAGATAGTGACATAATTGGTGTGACATGGGGTACCACACTCTATCATGTTGCCATCGAACTGAAGCAAAAGTTTGTTAAAGATGTAAAGGTAGTTCAGCTTAAAGGTGGAGTCAGCCACGCCGAAACGAATACGTATGCTTCTGAAATTTTATATTTGTTTGGAAAGGCCTATCATACGACACCGAATCATCTGCCGCTTCCGGCAATTGTGGATCACGCGGTAGTCAAGCAGGCGATGGAAGCAGACCGCCATATACGCAGGATTCTTGAATTAGGTAAAGAGGCGAATATCGCCCTATTTACAATCGGTCCCGTTAAAAAAGATTCGCTATTATTCCAGCTTGGTTATTTTACTGATGAGGACTTAAAATCCCTCTATCCTCATGCAGTAGGCGACATTTGTTCCAGATTTTTTGATAAAGACGGAAATGTTTGCAATGAGAGCTTAAACGAAAGAACGCTCGGAATTAATCTGGAGGATTTGAAAAGAAAAGAACAATCCATTCTTATAGCGGGGGGACCTCATAAGATAGAAGGAATTTATGGAGCATTAAAAGGGAAATTGGCGAATGTTTTGGTTACCGATCAGTTCACGGCCAATTTTTGCTCGATAAAGAAAACTCACCGAATGCCGAGTCTTAAGGCGAAGACATAGAAGAATTAATAGCACCTTAATAGGTGCTGTTTTTTTGTCGTTTTTGTGAAAAAGTATAAAAATATTTTACATTTGTTCATTTAATAGGTTACAAATGTTCATTTTTTTGATATATTTACATTGTAATTACTAATGATATTAAAATTTTTTTTATATAGAAAGGGAGTATGGAAAATGGTTCAAAATGTTGCAGGAATGATCGATCACACTTTATTGAAAGCAAATGCAAAGAAAAGCGAAATCGTTACACTTGCCGAGGAAGCAAAAAAGCATTCATTTGCATCTGTTTGTGTAAATCCAGCATGGGTTAAGACTGCTGCTGAAATTCTTGCTGACGCACCTGAAGTAAAGGTATGTACAGTTATTGGTTTTCCATTAGGAGCTTCAACACCTGAGACAAAAGCATTTGAAACAACGAATGCGATTGAAAACGGCGCAACTGAAGTCGATATGGTCATCAATATTGGAGCTCTAAAGGAAGGCGATAACGAACTTGTTGAAAGAGACATTCGTGCTGTTGTAGAAGCTGCAAAAGGCAAAGCGTTAACAAAAGTTATTATTGAATCATGTTTATTAACAGATGAGGAAAAAGTACGTGCATGTGAATTGTCAGTAAAAGCAGGGGCAGACTATGTAAAAACATCAACAGGTTTTTCAACGGGCGGTGCAACTGTTGAGGATATCCGTTTAATGCGTAAAACTGTTGGCCCTGAAATCGGTGTAAAAGCATCTGGCGGAGTTAGAAGCCGTGAAGACGCGATGGCTATGATTGAAGCAGGGGCGACACGGATTGGGGCAAGCTCAGGCATTGCCATCATTAATGGTGAAACATCAACTAGTTCCTACTAAACTGAGATAAAGAGGGTTAAAAATGAAAGAAGTTATATTAGCTTTAGTTTCAGGTCTGGTTGTAGGCATGTTGTTTAAATTTTTAAAACTGCCATTACCTGCTCCACCTGTATTTTCTGCTGTTATGGGCGTATTTGGCGTTTATTTTGGCGGAGTTGTCTTTGATTGGATCGCGAAATATTTCCAAAGTTAAAATTACCTTGTCGAAGGGTGAGTCAGATGGAAGAAAAGGCACTTATTAAAGAAGCAAATAAAGCAAGAGAATTTGCATATGTCCCGTATTCTAATTTTAAGGTAGGGGCAGCGCTTGTTGCCAAAGATGGAGAGATTTTTCATGGCTGCAATATTGAAAATGCAGCATATGGTATGACAAACTGTGCAGAACGTACAGCATTGTTTAAAGCCTATTCAGTGGGTGTTACTCAATTTGAAAAATTGGTAGTGGTTGCTGATACCGATCGTCCAGTTCCCCCGTGCGGTGCTTGCCGTCAGGTGATTTCAGAACTTTGTGCACCTGATATGGAGGTTGTTCTTACAAACTTAAAAGGCGATATCCAAAGAATTCGTGTTGAAGAGCTGCTGCCAGGAGCGTTTTCACCAAAGGATTTAAATAAATAAGTAAAAGGCGGGGAAGCTTCCCCGCCTTTTTACATTACCTTTTGATGGCGTGAAACATACCTGCTGCCTGTTATCCAGAACCTCCATGGATAATCCCTCGCTTCACCACTATTGTCAATGCCAATTCTTCTGCCTTGAGAAATTGAATCCGGCTGAAATCCCTTTGCAATATAGAGGGGTGGCTCCCAAAAATATCGCCCATAATCCTCCATTGTGATTCCCATTGCTTTCGTTAGTTTACCAGGACCATTTGCAAGGTTTTTCAAGTCAGCTATACCCCTGCGCTCCATCATGAAATCGACACCCAAATCAGGCTCAAGGGCCTTATTAATACAGCTTCAGGCTTTCCCGTTTCTGCACTTACTACATTGACCAGGCAGTGAGTATGCATAACATATGTATAGGCATGGCCTGCTTCGGCAAACATAATTTCAGTCCGCTTAGTACGCCTGTTTTGATAGCTGTGGGCTGCTCTGTCCATTGGCCCTCGATATGCCTCAGTCTCGACGATATATCCAGATGAAGTACCCTCATCCGATTCCTTTATCAAAAGGCATCCAAGAAGGGAACGCGCAAGCTCCAGTGTAGGCTGGCTAAAAAACTCTTTTTCGACAGGAATGATATTTTTTCGTTGCTCCATAAAAACTCCCCCATTCATCCTCTCTTAATGATTCCCTTTCTAATTTGTATTCAATCTTTTAATATAAGATAGACTAACTTGAAATGCAGATAAAATAGAAAGGCTTGAGAACATGAGGAAAATAGGATTTATAGGCTGTGGAAAAATGGCTAGGGCAATGATAGAAGGCATAATAAAATCTGAGGTAACTGGACCGGAAAATATTATGGCCAGTGCAAGAACCGGCGAAACTCTTCAAAAAGTACAAGGGGACTTAAATATATTAACATCTATTGATAATAGGGAAGTAGCCCTCTTTGCAGATATTCTCATTCTGGCCGTTAAACCAGACCTACATAGCCAAGTGATTGAGGAAATAAAAAAAGTCGTCAAAGAAAATGTCATCATAGTGACTATCGCGGCTGGGATTGCTTTGGGTGATATTGAAGGTTTTTTTGGACGCAATGTAAAAGCGGTGCGGACCATGCCTAATACACCTTCATTTGTTGGGGAAGGAATGACTGCCCTTTGTCCAAATGCTTCTCTTACACAAACAGATCTTGCTGAAGTAACTCTTTTGTTCAACAGTTTCGGTAAAACAGAAATTCTGGAAGAGAGGCTTATGGATGCTGTCCCTGCCATCAGCGGCTCTTCCCCGGCATATGTATACATGATGATTGAAGCAATGGCTGATGGTGGAGTGCGCCTCGGCATACCGAGAGAAAAGGCTTACAGCCTGGCTGCACAGGCTGTTTTAGGAGCCGCCAAAATGGTTCTGGAAAGCGGTGCCCATCCCGGTTCATTGAAGGATAATGTCTGCACACCGGGAGGAGCAACAATTGAAGCTGTCGCCTCGCTTGAAAAAAATCAATTTAGAGGTGCATTGCTGGAAGCAATGGATAACTGCTATAAAAAAACTGTAGACCTTTCTAATTCAAAGAAATAAGTCCCACAAGGGGCTTATTTTTACTATTACCAAGTTATTTTCGACAATTTAAGACAAGTTTCTTCTGTAAAAAGATTGTAACCCCGCACCTTACATAATAAACTTATATTTACAAATTGATATAGATAAACAAATGAGCTATTTCATTTTTATATCTGCGTTTAGAAGAACAGTGAGGTGCAAAAATGAACTTTAATAAATATAAGAATTTGCTTTTTAAAAAAATAAAAGATCAAATATCTGGATGGTTTGAAAATAGAGACAACAAACTGATTGCAAATTCGGATGTGTATCTCTTTTTACACTCCGTAAAGGGGACGGCTGGAACTCTTCAACTGGGGGGACTTTATCAAATTTCCTCTAATCTGATGGACCAATTATCCGAATCTGACAGCCAATGGAATAGGGAAGAACTCTGGGACTTTTTATACGAATTGATCAGTCATACTTATGAATACGAGAACTTTGAAGAAGACGAAAAGGTAAAAGTACAGCCTGCAAGGGATAATGTTCCTCTTATCCAGATCATTGACGATGATGTTTCAATGCTGATTTTATTGAAGGACACTCTTGAAGAAAAAGGGTGGATGGTTATTACTAATACGAAGGCTGAGAAAGCAGTTAGCCAATATTTTGATTTACATCCGGATTGCGTGATCATTGATGTTAATTTGCCGAATAAAAACGGTTTTGAGGTTATTGAGGATCTGCAAAAACACAATAATCGGCAATTTGTTCCTAAAATCATGATGAGTATATTAAATGATAGGGAAACCCGGATAAATGCCTACAGGAAGGGTGCAGATGATTTTATTCAAAAGCCAGTCGATATGGAAGAACTGATTGTTCGCCTTGAACGTCATCTCCATCGGAAGCAAATCTATGATCAGTCCGTACTGCTAGATGAATTGACCAAATTGTATAATCGGCAGTTCTTTAAGACCGTTTTTGAAAGAAGTATTAATGATCTTAAGCGTTTAACAAAAACGTTTACAATCGCTGTCCTCGATATTGATCATTTTAAGGCTATAAATGATACCTTTGGACACCTTGCAGGTGATAAAGTTCTTTTTTCATTTGCTACTTTTTTAAAAGAACAAACACGAACCACGGATAGTGTTTTTAGATATGGCGGCGAGGAGTTTATCATTCTTTTTGAGCATACTGAAAACCAGCAGGCTGTTGAAATTGTATCGCGGCTTTTGGATGATTTTTCTCAAAGAACATTTAATGAAAATGGGCATACCTTCAATGCGACTTTTTCTGCAGGGGTATATTCCGTTGATACGCCCGAGACTTCGCTGGATGTCGCCTTTAAGGCTGCGGATCAAGCTTTATATAAGGCAAAGGAAAATGGCAGGGCGAGGGTAGAAAGTGCGAATTGTTCTTTGCCGACTATCAAAAAGCAGCCTCTTTACGTGTCCATTATAGATGATGATGCTATTATCCGGACGATGCTAATGAGAATTCTTCAGTCCATGGATCTCAGGAATTATGAATTAAACATAATGGTATTCGAGGATGGAAGGAAATTTTTTGATTCAAACCGTTTTGAACAAGAAGGAGAGCATTTTCTTATACTTGACGGGGTGATGCCTGTAATGGATGGCGTTGAAGTTCTGCAAAAAGTGAAGAAATCTCCTAATGCAAAAAATGCTCTCGTCCTTATGCTTACTGGCAGAAAGAGTGAGTATGATATTGCACGAGCCCTGAAGCTGGGTGCAGACGACTATGTTACGAAGCCATTTAGTATCACCGAGCTGCAGGCAAGAATTGAACGATTAATCCAGAGGATGTCCTGAGATGGTGAAAAATGAACTATATGTTCTTTTGATCGCGACATTGTTTATTTTGGGACTTTTATTTGCCCTTTTGTTTTATTTAGTCATTAGAAAAGCATTTGGTATTAGGAAGAGGAGTAGAGTTGAACTAAAAATAAAGGATTCTGAGAACCAGATTTTTATTTTTTTGCGCGAAGGAAAGTTCAATGGGAAATTTAAGCCAGAAACCATTATAGATAAAATGGCTGTTGAAGAACTGCTGAGCAAATATGCGGAATTATTGGAGGGTGAAGAGGAAAAAGCCAATTTAACAAGCCTGGCTGAGCATTATTTAACGGATTACTACCGTTACCGATTAAAAAGCGGAAGATGGAGCATAAGGATGAATGCTCTTTTTCATATAGAAGATTTTAAAATGGGATCTCTATTAAGGGATATATATGAAATGCTTAACAAAAAGAGAATTTCCCAGGATGAAATTATTCATGTCCTGAGAATTCTGGCGACCATGCAGTCGGATAAGATAAATGGCCTTTTGACAAACCGTTTCATAAACTTATCCGAGTACGAATACCGCAATATTCTTATTCGTCTGGATGGGAAAGGCTTTGATCTCTTTGTTCTTGGTTTCCATAAAAGCCAAAGGGAATTACAGTATGCCATTCTTGATGTGATGGGGGTTAAGAAAGAACTTTCTTATCTGTCATTTGTTGAAAATATTTTTTCTTCTTACTCAGGTGAAATCAAGCTTAGGGCTTTAAAAACTTTAGGGGAAATAGGTTATGTGACAAATATTGATTCATTTCTGCCTTTGTGTTCTTCCGGGAAATGGGAGGAAAGAATGATGGCAGCTAAGCTAATAGGCGTCATAAAAGAAAAGAAGGGCTGCAAAGCCTGGTAGACCTTCTGCACGATCAGACATGGTGGGTCCGCTCCCAGGCAGGACAGTCAATCATGCAGTTTCCAAATGGAAGGGAGATCTTGCAGGGCGTTTGGGATTCCTCCTCAGACATATTTGCTAAAGATATGGCCTGGGAATGGATGCATAAAGGAGTTTAAAAACATGCCGGATATCCAATGGTTGGACATTGTAACATTTTTCGCTTGGTTTATAGCTGTTTATATGGTGATTGTAATCATGTTTTACTCTATCATCCTTATTATTTCAACCTTTCAACTGCGGAGGGAATATCAGCTTGATCGGGACCGGACTTATGAGGATTATATGGATGAAATTTACACAAAGCCTGTGTCCATTATTGTGCCTGCATATAACGAGGAAGCAGGGATTATACAAAGTGTCCGCTCTTTGCTAAGCGTCAATTATCCAATTTTTGAAATCATCGTTGTTAATGATGGTTCCAAAGATAACACCATGGAAAAAATGATCGAACACTATGAGATGGTTGAAATTAATAAAGTGGTGAGGAAGCAAATAGAAACGAAGCCAATGAGGAAGGTCTACCAGTCCACCATTCTCCCTAATCTATTTTTAATAGACAAGGAAAATGGGGAAAGGCTGACGCGCTGAACACAGGCCTTAATTTTTCTCATTACCCGTATTTTTGCTCTCTTGATGGCGATTCAATTCTTGAAAATGATGCTTTTCTTAAGGTAATGAAGCCAATTATCGACAGCAACCAGGAAGTAATAGCCTCTGGAGGCAGTGTTCGAATCGCCAATGGCTGTGAAATCAAAAATGGAAATATACTTAAAATTGGCTTATCAGAGAGTCCATTGGTCATTATGCAAATAATCGAATATCTCAGGGCTTTTCTAATGGGCAGGATTGGACTAAGCAGACATAATCTTCTTTTAATCATCTCTGGTGCTTTTGGAGTCTTCTCTAAGCACTGGGTAGTAGAAGCTGGCGGATATAAGACCGATACGGTTGGTGAGGATATGGAATTGGTTGTCCGCCTTCACCGCTTGATGAAGGAGAGAGGATTGAAGAAAAAAATTGTCTACGTGCCTGATCCGGTATGCTGGACAGAAGTACCTGAGGACATGAAATTTTTGCGGAGGCAGAGGCGCCGCTGGCACCGGGGATTGTTCGAAAGCCTATGGACACATCGGAAGCTGACCTTTAATCCTAAATATGGCTCAATTGGCTTTATCTCTTTTCCTTATTTTTGGATAGTAGAGTTTTTTGGCCCGATAGTAGAACTGGCTGGTTATCTATTTATCATTCTTTGTTTATTCCTTGGAGGTATTTATATAGAGTTCGCCATTTTACTCTTCCTTCTTTCTTGCATGTATGGGTCTATTTTTTCCATGGCAGCTGTGCTTCTTGAAGAGTGGAGCCTTACCAAATACCCAAAGGTGTCTGATATTTTTAAACTATTCTTTTATTCTTTGACAGAGACCATCTGGTACAGGCCAATGACTGTTTTATGGAGATGTGAAGGGATTTGGCAAATGATCAAAGGGGATAAGAGCTGGGGAGAAATGAAAAGAAAAGGTGTATCACAATGAATAAACAAACCTATTTAATCATATATTCCATTCTTTTTGTTATAGCCATTACAAATCCTTTTTGGCTCTGGAGGGTAGAGCATTCTAAAAATTTGAATGTCCTAATTGTCGATAAAACCGTTCCTGATAAAACCTACCGGGAGCATCAAGGTCTAGTTTGGGTTCTTAACAATGAGAAATATATTAAAAGCAATCAAAAGGAATATTCACTCGATAAAGATTACCGAGGATTTAAACCAAATAACAACAATAAATACAAGATTGCCGATCTGCCAGATAATCTCAATAAATATGATGTTATCTATTTGACTGATCAGTATGGAGTGTATAAACAGGAATTCTTCGGTAAGAACAAGACAGGAAAGAGATCAGAAAGCCTCTATGGGGGCCTTCAATCAGAAGAAGTGGATAAGATTGAAAATGCCTTAATGAAAAAGAGCGGAAAAACGCTGATAGCTGAGTTTAATACATTTGGAAGCCCCACGTCTGAAAAGGTAAGGACAAAAATATCAAACCTATTAAATCTTGATTGGTCCGGGTGGATAGGAAGGTATTTTACTGATCTCAATAGCATCGAAGTGCCGGAGTGGGTGAAGAAAAAATACGAAGTTAATAAGAAGTGGAATTTCTCAGGCGGCGGTTTTATTTTAGTCAATCAAAACGATTTTGTGGTGGTCATAGGACAAAAGGATTTAATGGGCAGGGGGCGCAGTTCCAATTAACTGAGCGAGGAAAGAAACGCTTTAAGGAGAATATCTCTTCAAATTATAAATACTGGTTTGATATCAATGAAGCAAGAAATCAGGATGAGGTACTGGCGTCATATAAGCTCCCAGTAAATAAAAAGGCAAAGGCTCTGCTAGAGGGGTATGGTATCCCAACCAGCTTCCCGGCCATTATTTCGCATCAGAATGCAAAATATACATCTTACTATTTTGCTGGAGATTATGCGGATGAAGCGGAAGTTCCAGGAATCTATCAAACAAAAGGTCTGGATGTCTGGAAGCGAAATTTTAGCTCGGCGGATTCCTTCTATTGGCATGCATATGTCCCAATGATGAAGGAATTATTGAAAAATGGAATCCATCAAACGATAAAACAGGATAAAGTAGAGCTTACTGAAAAAGATGGAATAACAACAAATAGCCGTACAGGGAAGGCCTACATCCAAATTCAAAAGAATGGAAAGTGGAAGGACTTTTTAATTAAAGGTGTAAATATGGGAATTGGAAAGCCTGGTAATTTTCCTGGTGAAGCAGCTATTTCCAAGGATGAATATCTAAGGTGGTTCCAGGCGATTGGACGGATGAATGCCAATGCTATCAGGGTGTATACCTTGCATCCGCCTGCTTTTTATGAAGCATTTTATGAATATAACCAGACGGCTAAAAAGCCGTTATATCTTTTTCATGGTTCATGGGTGAATGAGGAAAACCTGGTGAAATCGCAAAATGCATTTGCAAAGGAAAATATGGAGGATGCCCGTACTGAAATCAAGCATATGGTAGACATCATCCATGGGAATGCAAATATTCCTGCGCGGCCGGGACATGCATCCGGTTTGTACAAATATGATATTTCCAAGTATGTTCTTGGTTTTATTGTCGGCATAGAATGGGATCCACAAATGGTTACACAAACCAATTTGAAGAATGGGGAGGTACATCAGTTTTCGGGTAATTACTTTAAAACAGAAAGTGCTTCGCCATTTGAAACCTGGCTTGCACAAATGATGGACTATGCTGCTCAATACGAAACAGAGCAATATAAATGGCAGCATTCCATGAGTTTTACGAACTGGGTAACGACTGATTTGCTGAAGCATCCGGCCAACCCCTTCAAAAGGAAGATCTTGTTTCTGTTAATCCAAATCATATCAATAAGACAGAAGCTTTCAAGGCAGGGTTATTTGCTTCCTACCATGTTTATCCGTATTATCCCGATTTCCTTAATTATGATGAAAATTATTTAAAATTTGTCGACTCGAGAGGGAAAAAGAATAGCTATGCAGGTTATTTGCACGACCTGATTAAGGCGCATCACATGCCGGTACTTGTGGCGGAATTTGGGGTACCTGCTTCCCGCGGGCTGACTCACCGCAACGCCTTCGGTATGAACCAGGGCTTCCATTCAGAAAAGGAGCAGGGCCAGATTGATGCCCGTCTTTTCCATTCTATCGTTGATGAAGGCTATGCAGGAGGACTGGTTTTCACCTGGCAGGATGAGTGGTTCAAGCGGACATGGAATACAATGGATTTTGATAATTCTGATCGAAGGCCTTATTGGTCTAATATGCAGACAAACGAGCAGCACTTTGGAGTATTAGGTTTCGAACCTGGGAAAAAGGACACATCAATTTTGGTTGATGGACAAGCAGGAGATTGGGAGAAAGCAGGAACGAAGCCTGCATATGTTTCAAAGGATCAACAAGACCGATTGCGAAGGGTAAGCATTTCATCTGATCCGGCTTATCTTTACTTCCTGCTAACTTTTAATAAACCTGTTAATTTGCAGAAGCAGGACATGTATCTTCTGTTAGACACAAAAGCCGATCAGGGACAAACCTCCATTCCGATAGGGAATCGAGAAAAGTTGAAAACAGACTATGGAATTGATTTTCTTATTAAAATCAGCAGAACTGAAAGTTCAAGAGTACTTGTAGACAGTTACTATGACAGCTTCTATTATCAGTACGGCCAGATTTTAAAAATGATCCCTCAAAAAAGCTACGCCAATAAAAAAAATAATGGTGTATTCCATCCAATCCGACTTGCGCTTAATAAAGAATTAAAAATTCCCCAAACGGGTAAGGTTATTCCTTTTCAGGATTATGAAACAGGCCTTCTCAAGTTCGGTGATGCAAATCCATTTCATAAAGGTTTTGATTCTTTAACCGATATAAGCATTAGCAAGGATCATAAAACGATTGAAGGAAGAATCCCCTGGCAGCTACTTAATGTCAAGGATCCCAGCTTAAAGGAAGTAATGGGTGATTTGTGGAGAAGTGGTCTAACGGGGAGTGAAAAGACAGAAGGAATCCGGCTTGCAGCAGTTGAAACAGAAAATGGGCAAGTCCAGGGATCGTTTCCGCAAATAGTCAATAACCAGATTAATCAAAAGGATGCTTATATATACAAATGGAAAGAGTGGGACGAGCCAGCTTTTTACGAACGGCTTAAGGTATCCTACCAAATAATGAGAAACCTATATCATACAGTTGAAATTGGGGAATAAGGAAAATGAAAAGAATTTTGTTGGCAGAGGACGAGGAAATATTAAGAATGCTTATCACGGATACACTTGAAGATGAAGATTACGTTGTAGATGAAGCGGCAGATGGACAGGAAGCGTTAAATCTAATTATCAAAAATGAATATGATTTGATTATTCTGGATTATATGATGCCAGTATTTACTGGCCTTGAAATCATTGAAAAAGTAAGGTCTGACCAGGCAAATCAGGAAATTCAAATTTTAATGCTATCAGCAAAAAGCCAAAAGTTTGAACAGGAAAAAATCCTCCAGGCAGGGGCAAATCATTTTATGGCAAAGCCATTTAGCCCTTTGGATCTTTTAGAAAAAATAGAGGAAATTCTCAATGAAAATTAATGACTATCTAAAAAGAAGTCTTTCCAGGCAATTTGTTGCCCTTATGGGGACTTTTCTATTTGTTTTTGTAATAGGGTCCGCAATCTTATTATTTTCGATTCATACTCTTAATCAGTCCTATTATTCCCAAAGGACGGAGTTGAGAACAAAGGAGCTAATTATTCGAGAAATTAAAGAAGATTTTGATCAGGCATTCTTTGATGCAAGAGGATACCTGGCGTTAAAGAACCCTGCATTAAAGAAACGCTCTCTTTCAGAAGAAAAGCAAATCAGGGCTTTGATTAAAAAATATAATCAGTTGGATTCTTCTAAAGAGGACAAGCTTTTAGGGAAGAAATTATCCGAGTTTACTGATTATTATTTTGTTAAGACTTTGCCCTTAGCATTCCGTGATTTTGAAAATGGAAACATGGATGCTGTGATTAAAACGGCCAATACGGAGGCTACAGCAAAAGTTAGCAGCTTCCAAAATAGCCTGCAAGCATATTTGAAGGTTGTAAATCAGAACCTGGACAATAACTTTAAACGTTTAATTAAACTTCAAACGTTTATACAAAGTGGTTTTCTTGTGTTTATTATGGTTATTCTTTTAATGGTATTTAGGATTATCCGAATCATATTCCGTAAGGTGGGGCAGCCGCTGTCACAATTTACCGAGGCAGCAAATGATATTGCAAGCGGTACTCATATGGCATCTATCGTGATAGGGGCTGGCCGGGAAGACGAAATAGGCATCCTATCCCAGGCTTTCAGTAAAATGGCAAGGAAGATTCAGGAAAAAGAAGAAGACTTAATGGCACAGAATGAAGAGCTGCTTGCCCAGCAGGACGAACTCCAGGCGCAGCAGCTCGAATTGGAAGAAGCATTGGAGACTCGGAAGCAAAATGAGGAGAAATTAAAGAACCGGAATTTGCTAATTAATCAAATTTCCAATTCCCTTGATAAACAGGATGTCTTAGAGAGCATTGTAGCCAATATGTGCAAAATAATTGATGCCGAAAAAGGAATTATTGCGCTTTATCCCGATAAGTCGAACGGTTCATACGGTGTGTCTGAAAGCGGAATTAAACAATTTCTCCATCACATGGATAGCGGCCTGTATGAACGTCTTTCTGCTGTAAAAGAACCATTTACGATAAGAAGAGAACTAACCTCACATGAAAAGGGATACCATGAAGGTGATTTTTACTGCCATGACCTTTACCTGCCCGTTTTATCAACAGGTGACGATGTGGCTGCTGTAATGGTATTTACCCGTTACGGATATCAATTCGAGCAATCGAGCCTCGATGAGTACATGGCCCTGGCGAAAAATATTGGTATATCACTTGATAAAATCTCTCTTTATGAAAAATCAGAAGAGGACCGTAAAAGGAATCAGGATATTCTGGATACGATTAAGGAAGGTATCCAGCTAATCAATTCAAATGGAACGATTTTACAAATCAATGATCAATTATGCGAAATGTTTAATGAGAAAGATATATCATTAATTGGCATGGGATGGGAAGAATGGACAGCCCGCATGGCAGAATTCGTTGAGGAAAAAGAGTTCAGCCTTTTTCTCCAAAAAGCTATCCATCCTGATGTAGAAACATTTCACAGCGAAAATACGTTTATTTACAGGCTGAAGGACGGGAAAAAAATAATTAAAGTCTATAGCGAGGTTTTATTTAAAGGTGAAGAAAAGCTGGGAACGGTTTTGGTACATCGTGATATTACAAAAGAATATGAAGTGGACCAAATCAAATCGGAATTTGTCAGTACTGTAAGTCATGAGCTGAGGACTCCGCTTGCGAGTATTCTTGGCTTCACTGAGCTAATGCTCAATCGTGAATTAAAGCCTGAACGACAAAAGAAATACCTATCCACCATCTTTAATGAGGCGAAGCGGCTAACTGCTCTAATAAATGATTTTCTGGATGTACAGAGAATGGAAGCCGGCAAACTTACTTATGAGAAGAAATATATTGAATTAAAACCGATACTTGAAAAAGTCATTGAACTGCAAAAGATAAACGCCGAACAGCATGATATCACACTTGAATCTTGCGTTTCCAATCCGCTTATTCTAGGAGACCGAACAAAAATCGAGCAGGTATTTACCAACCTGATTAATAATGCCATTAAATATTCTCCAGTAGGCGGCAAGATCAAAATTCTTGTATACCTAACAAATGATTCAGTGAAAATCGATGTGAAAGATAATGGATTAGGGATTCCTAAAGATTCTTTAGACAAGCTTTTCACTAAATTTTATCGTGTAGATAATTCCGACCGAAGAAGAATAGGTGGAACGGGACTTGGTTTAGCCATCGTCCAGGAGATAATGAAAGCGCATGATGGAAAGGTTTCCGTGGAATCCGAGTATGGTAAAGGCAGTACATTTACGGTTTCATTCCCGACAGTACAAGGAAGAGATGACTTTATGGAACAGGAGAAAGGTAAAGAGCAAGCCGACCGATATCAAATTATGGTAGTTGAAGATGATATAAGCCTTGCTGGTCTAATGATTCAGGAATTGCAGGAGAGCGGATTCAGTGTGTCAGCTTTTAAAAGAGGAAAGGAAGCGCTGGATTACATGAAGCATGAAATACCGGATTCACTAGTGCTGGACATCATGCTGGAAGACAATGAAATGGATGGTTGGAGCTTAATGAAGGAAATGAAGCAGGATAGAAGGCTTCAGCATATTCCAATCATTATTTCCTCGGCTCTCGATGATAAAGAAAAAGGTTTTTCTTTAGGGGCAAAGGAATATTTAGTGAAGCCATACGAAACAAGCCAGCTGTCCAAAGCAATTATGCAGACTCTATTAAAGGTTGGAAAGATTGGCCAAATTCTTGTGCCACAAAATGAAGACAGTGTAAAGAAAGTATGAATACTTCAATGAGGGCACGCATTAAAAAGCGGCCTTTTTTTATCGTCTAGGAAATTATAAAATTAAATGATGTGAATAACTTCTACAAGTTGTATTAATCTAGCTCCAGCACCCAGCCAGTTTTCACCTTTGAATAGCACCTTTGAATATCTTGCTCCAAGCATGACCTTTAGGTGATGCTTGGAGCAGCTCGGGGTCATAAGCCAAATCACTCCAGAAATAGGACAAGGAACACTTCGGAAGCATCCGCATCGCACGAAGGAAAAGCGATAGCTTTTCCGAGGATGACTGCGTGATTCGTCTTATGCCTGTCGGGGCTAACCAGGGCGCTTGCGCCTTTTGTTCTAGGGATTCATTTTAAGGTGCTTTACTCTATTTTGGCAAAATGATGAACGTACGGTACCAAAAAAATAAGAATATTTTGTGAAATAGTGCTCCTTTGAATTTTAAATACTTATACTAAAAATAATAGATTTCCATTTAGATCAATGGCCGGCTTTTGGAGAGTAAATTGTCCTGTATAGGCATCTATTCTAATAGACGCTGTTATGGTAGGATGATAATGTGCAAATTAGAAAACGTATTATTTAAGGTAAACAAAGGGGCGTTAAACATGGGTATGAGTACCGAATACAGAATAGAAAAAGACTTTTTAGGTGAAAAACAAGTTCCAATTCAAGCTTACTATGGTGTGCAAACTCTAAGGGCAGTTGAAAACTTTCCAATAACAGGCTATCAGATAGAAAAAAGTCTAATAAAGGCTATGGCAATTGTAAAGAAGGCAGCAGCTATTGCAAATAATTCAATCGGTCAGCTTGAAGAGAAGGTTGCAAGCGCTATCATTTTGGCGGCTGATGAAGTGATCGAAGGAAAATGGCATGAACAATTTATTGTCGACCCCATACAGGGCGGAGCAGGAACTTCCATAAACATGAATACAAATGAGGTCATTGCAAATCGCGCTCTTGAATTAATTGGCCAGCCGATGGGAAACTATCATGCAATTAGTCCAAACTCCCATGTTAATATGGCGCAATCAACAAATGATGCTTTCCCAACTGCTATCCATATTTCTGTCCTTTCCTCTCTTGAAGTTTTATTAGAGGTTATGGAAAAGCTTCATCAAGCCTTTGAACAAAAAGCAATTGAATTTAATGATGTAATCAAGATGGGCAGGACACATCTCCAGGATGCAGTACCAATCCGCCTGGGACAGGAATTTGAAGCATATGCCAGAGTCCTAAAAAGAGATATTGAAAGAGTCCGGCATTCTAGGGAAAATCTTTATGAAGTAAACATGGGTGCAACTGCTGTCGGTACAGGGCTGAACGCAGATCCTCACTATATAGAAAAAGTGGTGGAAAGCCTTGCCGAAATAAGCGGCTTTCCGTTGAAGAAGGCAGAACATTTAGTGGATGCCACACAAAACACTGACTGCTATTTAGAAGTATCTTCTGCTTTAAAGGTTTGCATGATGAATATGTCAAAGGTCGCAAACGACTTGCGGCTAATGGCTTCAGGACCCCGCACAGGGTTAGGGGAAATAATTCTTCCTGCACGCCAGCCAGGATCATCCATTATGCCTGGTAAGGTTAACCCAGTAATGGCTGAGGTTTTAAATCAGGTAGCATTTCAGGTGATTGGCAATGACCATACGATTTGCCTTGCCTCTGAGGCGGGCCAATTTGAACTTAATGTTATGGAGCCGGTATTAGTCTTTAATCTGCTTCAATCCATTAAAATCATGACGAATGTATTTACCGTTTTCCGCATGCATTGCCTAGAAGGCATAGAAGCCAATCGGGAGAGAATGGAGAACTATGTAAACAATAGTGTCGGAATTATAACCGCAATCAATCCCCATGTTGGCTATGAAACGGCAGCTGCTATCGCCAAAGAAGCAATTGAAACAGGTAAATCGGTTAGAGAGCTATGCCTTGAAAAAAAGGTACTAACAGAAGTGGAATTGGACATCATTCTGCATCCCTATGAAATGACGGATCCTGGAATTGCAGGGAAAGAGCTAATCAAGAATAAGACTTTGCTGGAAGTATAATATAATGGAAAACCCAACAGATCCCTGAAAGTCTGTTGGGTTTTTTTGCAATTAAATGAATGAATAATTACTTGTGATGTTTGAAATGAGAGGTTAATCCGCTTTGTGAAGATTGCTATCAAATATGGCGTCTTCTGTATTAGGAAGATGCCAAAAGGTTTCTATCTTAATTTGATTTTCTGTCAGCAGCGACTTCAGCTCTTCCATAAAAACGCCACGTCCAGGGTCGCAGGAAGGGCTGCTCTGAATGCCGACAGTACCGGCTATATTATAGCCATTTTTAATATAATCTTTCAGTTGGAATACAAAAGGTTCGAGTATTTTACGACAATGATCTCTATACTTCTTATTGTCATATTCTTCATAGGTCATAGGTGGGCGTTCAAGACCAAGAAATGTAAACTCAGGACATGGCAGCTGTACAATCCCAAAACCTTTTTCTATTGCCCATTCCATGACAGAGGGGATTGCTCCAAGAGCTCTTGCTTCTGCTTCTATCACAGTGTTCTGATTGATAATACAATGTGAAACTAGAAGTATTTGTTTACTACGCTGCATGATTAGAATCTTTCTTTTGTGTGTAAATTTTTTTGACACCAGGTATTCTATTTAATAAAAACATGATCATTAGGCAGGTAAGAATTTTATCTACAAAATTTCCTGTTATTCTAGAAATGAAAGTAGAAGCAAATATGCTTTCTCCAGCAGACCGCGCCCATAAGACAACTAAATCCATTCCGCTGCCATTAAGACCCCCAAACAGTGCGACTGCAATAGGAGTACCAATAAGTGGAGCGATAATTGAGAGCAAGAAACCGGTTGACAGTGCAACATACCATTTTTTGAAATCAAATTTTCGGGCGATAATCCCTGTTACGATAGCAATAGCTACATTGACAAGACCAAAAAATACTGCTGAAGGTTCTGTTGTCACTCCCATTACAGCGTTGGTAAGTAAGCCTGTAAGTGAGCCCCACCAAGGACCAAATAAAACGGAAATTAACACTGTTCCAATCGTATCTAAAAAAGAAGCGGGATTTTCAACCATGATATAACAGTTCCCAAAACCACGTTTAAGGCGATCCCCATAGCTGAATAAACGAGAATAAGCGTTTTCCTGTTTCTCACATACTTCAACTCCTTTAAAATATGAATTCTGTCCTATATTAACATTATTTAACTATTTTTCCATGTATGTAAAGAAATATTTTTACGGTCAATGGCGATTTTGTAATAAGAGCATAAATATTTAATGAATTTATATTTGTTTTTTGTAACTACGTAGGTAGTCTGTATGAAATAAGAAGGTTTGTCCTTTCTCAGTAACCAGAGTAAACGGGGTATCAAGAGTGACCTGGGAAATTAAAATAAGCGGAGGTTTTCCGGTTATATGCAGAATGGAGCTCATTTCGGGGGAAATAAGCGGAGGTTTTCCGGTTAAGCAAAGAAAAGTACCCCATTTTCGCAGTTTTTAAGTAAATAGGCGGAATTTCTCCGTCTATTTAAGCTGTTTTCAATCCAATTTAATGATTAGACGGAAATTTTCCGTCTATTTTTCAGGCCGGATGTTTAACCTAATCTCCCAACAGATAAGAACGGATCCTGATGGTCCTAGTTGCAAAATTAACATCTTCTTTAAAGGCTCAAACCATCTTTTGGTGTGGGCTCTTTTTTCTGGTACCTAAGTAGTTACTGTTTTTTGAATGATATTTGTTGCAATTCATTTGTTATTTCGGTAAAGTGCAGAAGGAATATATTGAGTGAGAGGATGATTAAAGTGGAAAGAGTGAAAATGGCTGAAGATTTATCCTTTTCTCGAATTGTGCATGGACTGTGGCGCCTGGCTGAGTGGGATATGTCAGCGGAAGAGACTGTAAGCCTCATAGAGCAATGCTTGGAGCTGGGAATTACAACCTTCGACCATGCGGATATATATGGAGATTATACGTGTGAGAGCTTGTTTGGGAAGGCACTTGAGCTGGACCCGACTTTAAGGGACAAGATGCAGATTGTCACCAAATGCGGAATAAAATTATTATCTTCCAAATTTCCAGAACGCAGCGTGAAGCGTTATGATACAAGCCGTGAACATATTATTATGTCTGCAGAACAATCACTGAATAATTTAAAAACAGATTTTATTGATGTCCTTTTAATCCATCGTCCGGATCCATATATGAATCCTGAAGAAGTTGCTGAAGCATTTTCAATCCTAAAACAACAAGGAAAAGTTAAGTATTTCGGTGTTTCAAATTTTACTCCTTCACAAATTAACATGCTACAAAGTTATTTGGATTTTCCACTTGTAACAAATCAGGTAGAAATATCTGCTATGCATGTTGATACTTTTCAGGATGGGACGATAGAGCATTGCCTGGAGAACAGGATTGCCCCGATGGCATGGTCGCCTTTAGCGGGCGGTAAAATCTTCTCTTGGGACCATTTAGATACAGCAGAGCTTCGCCGTGTTCTGACAGAGGTTGGGGAAGAGACAGGGGTTGATTCCGTTGACAAGCTCATGTATGCTTGGCTGCTAAATCATCCCGCACGAATCATACCAATAGTTGGATCTGGGAAAATTGAACGGATCACAGCCGCTGCAGAATCAGTAAAAATAAAATTGTCACGTGAGCAATGGTTCAAAATTTGGATTGCATCAATTGGCCATGATGTAGCATAAACAAAACACGCCGGCGAGTCAGCCAGCGTGTTTTGCTTTTATAATAAAAATTCGCATAACCGATACTCAAACTGCCTCTGTCCTTCTTGCTGCAGTCAGGGAGGTCATTAAACCTACACAAAGAATCGTAATAAACGAGTAGAAAAACTTTTCAAGACCGACCACTTCAATACCGCTGATAATCACTATTCCATCAATTAGAAAAATGATTATTCCAACGTTGACAGAAGTTAATTTCGTCAGCAATTGCGCAAGTAAATCTGTTCCCCCAGTGCTTGTTTCGTAGCGAAGCATCAATCCAATCCCAATTCCAACAAGAAAACCCCCTATTATCGTACTCGGCAATATACCAAGCAGAAATCTCCCATCTAAAAAGGAAAATAAATCAATGCAAAAGGAAGAGATAATCAGCCCATGAAGGCTGTAATAAAAATAGCGCCGTTCAAAAAACCAGGCTAAAGCGTAAAGCGGCAGACTAAGCACAATGATACTAAGGCCTGTTGGCAGTCCATAAAAATAATGAAGAATTAAACCTATACCAATGACTCCGCCATCAAGCAAATGATGTGGGACTAAAAATCCATTTACACCAAAGCTTAAAAGAATACTCCCGAACAGAACAGCTCCTGTTTTTTCTATAATAAGCCATCACTCCAACTTGTCTTTTTCTTCTAAAATATGATTTTGGGAGGCATTTAGAATCAAGAATATAAAAAGATGGGATGTTTATAGGGGGAAACAAAAAGAGGCTGGCTCAATGGGATCGTCATTTAACGATCTATTGAGCCAGCCTCTTTCAACAATTAATGCGGCAAAAATGCCAGTTGATAAAAGAATAGTACAGCAAACAGATAAACCAAAGGATGGACATCACGCCATTTACCTTTGACTACCTTCATTAGCGGGTAGGAAATAAAGCCAAGCGCAATACCAGTAGCGATACTGGAGGTTAGAGGCATGCTAAGAATGATTAAAAAGGCAGGGAATGCCTCATCCAATTCATCCCACTTAATATGAGAGATGCTACCCATCATTAAACTACCTACAATGATCAGCGAAGGTGCTGTGATGGCTGATATTCCTGAAACAGCACCGACAAGCGGACCGAAGAATGCTGAAAGTATAAATAGAATCGACACGGTAAGCGTTGTAAGTCCTGTTCTTCCTCCTGCTGCGACCCCGCTTGAAGATTCGATATAAGCAGATGTTGGGCTTGTACCAAAAATAGCACCGATTGTGGTGGCGATTGAATCTGAAAGCAAAGCTTCACGGGCTCTTGGCAATGATTTTCCCTTCATTAATCCAGCCTGCTGTGCTACGCCAATCATTGTTCCTGTTGTATCGAAAATTGTTACCAATAAAAAGGAAAAGACGACCGCATAAAGACTGTGGTCAAACACTTGTCCAAAAGCATCAATAGGGTTGCTGATCATCAGTCCGTGCGGCAGCTTTGGAAGAGAAACAAAACCTTTATCAAAAGATAACTGCCCGGTAAAGAAGGCAATAGCTCCCGTAATTATCATTCCAAAAAACATTGCACCATTGACCCTTAATGTCATAAGGATCAGTGTGATAGCCAGCCCAATAAGCGCCAGAACTGCAGAAGGAGAGTGAAGATCACCAAGACCAACAAGATTTGTGGGATGTTTTGTGATAATCCCTGTCAGTCTTAAGCCGATAAAGGCAATAAACAATCCGATTCCTGCTGTAATTCCATGCTTCAAATTATCAGGAATAGCTTCAATCAATTTACTCCTAAATGGGGTAAGAGAAAGGATGATGAAAATGACTCCTGCTACAAATACAGCTGCAAAGGCAGTTTCAAAATCAATATGGCCATGGCTTCCAACTACTGAATAGGCAAAATAAGCATTCATTCCCATTCCCGGTGCAATAGCGATGGGATAGTTGGCGAACAGTGCCATCCAAAGAGTACCAGATACTGCTGCAATAATCGTTGCGATAAAAACCTGATCAAAAGGTACGCCGGCATCCGATAAAATAACCGGATTGACGATGACAATATATACCATCGTTAAAAATGTAGTTAAACCAGCAAGAATTTCCGTCTTGGCAGTGGTTTGGTGTTCTTTAAGCTTAAACATTGAGCACACTCCTAAATACGAACAATTAAAAATACATTTTATATAATATTCGTTTTTGGGGAAAAAATCAACTTCAAATAAAAAATACTTATCGCATTTTCGATAAGAATATAATTTCCTATAATGAATTCTTTATTTGAGTAGGCCTTGGAAAACCAATTGAAATGTTTGATTTCATTTTGGCGTACTCCTAAAACAGCCTGTTTGAATTGGATGTTGGGTGCCGATTCTGCAAGTCTGGTATAATATTGAATTGCCTGGAATTCATCGAGGTCCGCCCATTTTGGAGAAGCGCTAAAGTTCAGAGAAAGGGGAAAATATGCTGAAAGCAATTATTTTTGATTTTGATGGTACCATAATCGATACGGAGACAGTGTGGTTCAGGGTCTTTAAGGAAGTTCTTGAAGAACAATTCAGTCTTCATTTGCCTGTTGAGGAATTTGCTAAAGTAATTGGCACAACAGATGAAGTTTTATACCAATACATAGAATCGCAGCTTGGAAGGGATATTGACAAGAAAGAACTGAGAGAGCGTGTGGACCGAAGATTCCTTGATTTACGAGGTGTCCTGGAGGTACGGGAGGGAGTGCTTGAAAAAATTAAAGAAGCCCAAAGCCTCGGCTATAAAATTGCACTAGCCTCAAGTTCATCTAGGGAATGGATTGACGGTTTTCTGGAACAGTTTGATTTAAGAGGATATTTTTCAGTGATCAAAACAAAGGAAGATGTAGAAAAGGTTAAACCCGATCCATCTTTGTACTTAAAGGCTCTTCAGGAATTGGGCGTTGAACCGCAAGAAGCCCTCGCAATAGAGGATTCAGCAAATGGGGCTTTAGCTGCTATTGCAGCTGGAATGAATTGTGCGGTAATCCCCAATGAAGTAACATCTTTTTTGGAGTTTCATGAAAAGGCTGTCAGATCTGAAACATTCGGAGATTTACTATTTAAATAAGGAAAAGCCACGCTAATAATAGATAGCGTGGCTTTTGTGATTTTATAAAATAAGGTTAAGAAGATAATAAACAATTCCAGCAATAAGCCCGGAAATTGGCAACGTAATAACCTATGTAATCAGCATTCTTTGTGCAGTACCCCATTTAACACCTTTTAATCGGTGGGAAGAACCTACTCCTAGAATACCAGAAGAAATGACGTGTGTTGTACTGACAGGCAAGTGAATATAGGAAGCTCCGAAAATTACCAAAGCACCTGTTAAGTCAGCAGCAACCCCATTGATTGGACGAATTTTCATAATTTTGCCGCCGACCGTTTTTATAATTTTCCAGCCGCCGATAGATGTACCAAGTCCCATTGCAATAGCACAGGCTGCCTGTACCCATAAAGGTACTTCAGCATCTGGCTGTAGGTAGTTATTGGCAATTAAAGCCATTGTAATGATACCCATTGATTTTTGCGCGTCATTCGTACCATGTGAAAACGATTGTAATGCCGCTGTAGCAACCTGGATATAACGGAAATTGCGATTTGTCTTCGTTAAGTTTGAATTTCTAAAAATGACTTTAAAAATGCTGTAAATTATAAAACCTACTGCAAAAGCAAGGATTGGTGAAATAATCAATGCCTGCAATATCTTAATAAAACCAGTGTAATTAAGTGCCGAGAACCCAGCTGATGCAATTGCTGCACCCGCTATTGATCCGATAATAGCATGTGACGAACTGCTTGGAATACCGTAATACCAGGTAATGAGATTCCAAAAAATAGCTGATATTAACGCTGCAAGAATAACGACAGAGCCATTATGAAGCGTAAACGGATCAACAATATCCTTTGTGATTGCTTTTGCAACGCCCGTAAAAGTCATTGCACCGATAAAATTCATGATTGCAGCTAAAAGAATAGCTTGGCGCGGTTTTAGGGCTTTGGTGGATACAGAAGTGGCAATTGCATTGGCCGTATCATGGAAACCATTAATAAAGTCAAATGCAAGGGCACCGATAACAATAAAAATCGTTATTATAAATATGCTGCTCATATTAGGACTCCTTAAGCATTTTTCATAATGATAGTTTCTAATGTGTTGGCTACGCTTTGGCAGCTGTCTGCAATTTCTTCAAGGTTTTCGTAAATTTCTTTATATTGAATAATGCGGATAGGATCTTTTTCAATCGTAAACAAGTGTTTAATGGATTGGCGAAGGATATTATCGCATTTTGATTCGAAATCCTTTGTTTTAATGGCATGCTCTCTAATGGCAAGAAGCTTTTTACTTGATAAAAGCGCGATTGCCTTATCAATTTCATTTACACTGCCTTGAATCGCTTCTACGAACTGAAGCATAAAATCATCAGCTTTTGTGATGGAGTACATTTTGAATAGAGCCGCAGAGTGCTCCAAGCCGTCAAGTACATCGTCCATGCTGATAGCAAGATGAAGAATATCTTCACGCTCAATTGGAGTGATGAAAGCATCATTTAATTCTTTAATTACTTCATGAACGAATGAATCGCCTTTTGTTTCATATTCCTTCATCTTTTCAGAAAAGATCTTAAGATCACTTACGTTATTTAGTTTGTATTCTGTAAAGAAGTTGCTGCTTTCCTTTAAGTTCGCAGAGATATTACTCAATAGAAGCATAAACTTATCGTTCTTTTTCAATGCCATGTTTTTAACCCCCATTTTTTCATCCAAAAATTAGTTCACCAAACGAGTTTAATTTTATAAAAAAAATGTCGAATATGGAATTGTTAATAGTGAATTTACAAAAACTTAACAAAAGAATATTCTGAAAACTACACTCTAAAAATTTTCAATAATTGGTTTTGGACATATTTACAGCGGGAACAAAAAATCATATAAATGGTATACCCTAAAAAATGGATACTATCCTTTCAATGGTGTTTTGAAGTTAATCCGGTTATTTACGGCATATGCCGTTTTATATACAGAGCGAGCGCATTTGCGGTCGCTCTTTGTGTGGAGAAAAGACAAAAAAACTACTCGTTTAAATAATGGCGGAGAATATTATAGAAGAAACCGGGCAGAAATAAAGCTGTGCTGTTTTTCAAAGTCCTATTTTAAATGATGTGGTTTAAATAAAAAGATTTCGGGTATTTTAAAGGTACAAGCAGTTAGCAACAGCAAAAGAAAAACAAATGACCATTTAAAAGTTATGATTTTGCTGAACATCTGCTTGAGACTGCAGCAGTCGTATCCGGAAAAAAGTGAAATAATTATTAAAATTTTAAGGAGTGATTTAAATGAGTTTTCTTTGGGCTTTAATTATTGGAGGTATTATCGGTTGGTTAGCAGGTATCATCGTAGGTAGAGATGTTCCTGGCGGCGTCATTGGAAATATTATTGCAGGTTTTGTAGGTGCATGGTTAGGTGGCTTGATTCTTGGTGACTGGGGTCCTGACGTAGCTGGCTTTGCAATCATCCCGGCGATTATCGGTGCTGCAGTTCTCGTATTCATTCTCAGCCTTATCATGAAGGGCATGCGCAGAACTCACGATTAATAAAGAGTACCTCCCATTCGGGAGGTATTTTTTTGTCGTCTAGGAAATTATAAAATTGAATGAAGTGGATAACTTCTACAAGTTGTATTAATCTAGCTCCAGCGCCCAGCCCCTCGGGGTCATAAGCCAAATCACTCCAGAAATCAGGATTTCCTGCGTGATTCGTCTTATGCCTGTCGGGGCTAACCCGGGCGCTTGCGCCTTTTGTTCTTTGGTTGTTTTCTAAAGGATTGTTGTCTTGAAAATAGGTTTTTTAAAGAAAACCGTTGAAAAAGAAGTTGAATGGAGCGGAAGGTGCGAGCTCCTCGAAAATGCTCTCGCATTTTCTTCGTGCGGTGTTGATTCTAGGAGGCTCACCGCCCGCCCCGCGGAAAGCGAGCATCCTGGAGGGGAAATCAATTACTCCTTAATAGCAACAAAGTATACGAAAACAGACTTTTGTTTATAGCGTTTCGACACTTATATCCCTAAAAATAGGGGGATTATCTATGAATGGTGCATGACAGACAATCACTTCCTCTGTTAAGGGATGTTTAAATTCGAGCTTGGCTGCATGTAGAGCCTGACGTTTATAAATAGGTTTTCCTCCATATAAAACATCACCTGCGAGCGGATGCCCAATATGGCTCAGATGGACACGAATCTGATGAGTTCTTCCAGTATCCAGCCAGCACTTTATGATGGATATTTGTTTTTTGGGATCTTCCTTCAAAACCTTATAATGGGTAATCGCATCCTGCCCGGCAGGAGAAACGCGCCGTCTTGTTGCGTGATGGCGGTCACGCCCGATGGGCTCATGGATAGTCCCCTGTTTGCGGTATAAAATTCCCTGAACAAGAGCTAAATAAGTTCTTTTTATTTCCCTGTTTTCAAGCATTTTGTCTAAAAGAGCTCCTGCAAGTGGATGCTTAGCAAATAAAATGGCTCCTGAAGTATCACGGTCGAGCCTATGAATATGGCGGATATTTCTAATTTCGCCCCTTGCCAGCAAATAAAAGGCAGCTGCATTTGCAAGCGTATCATTGTCTCCTTCAGAGTTAGGATGTGTATTAATGAAGGGGGGCTTGTTGAAAACAATTAAATGATCATCTTCAAATAAGATTTCCACATCAATAAAAGCAGGTGACATAGAAAATTCTTCTTCTTCAAATAAAAGTATTTGCATCTTCGTTCCAGTGGAGAGCGGAACATTCCAGTTTGCCGGCTCACCGTTTAAATGTACTTTCTTTTGTGTTCGAAAGGAATGAGTTATTTTTTTTGGAACCTGCCACTTTTCTCTGAAAATCCCATCAACTGTAACCTCGTTCCACTCTTTAGGGATGATTATTTCATACCATTTACCTATTTTTTTAGTTAGCAGCAAATTTTTCTCCTTTCTGCACTAGTAGTACCTTTATTCAGTTTATCTGCCAACAGGGCTCCTAATTTTACTAAAAATTACCGTTACCGTGGGTATAATTACCACCCTAAAAATCTTCCTTAATATGTTATTCTAAAGTAAAGTTTAAAAGGATTAAAAAGGTGGGTTTTAAGTGAAGATTGTTTATGCATCTACACCCAGTCAGGAGGAAGAAATCAGCGATCTGATTCAATACTTTTACTCAAATGTTTTCCCTCGTTTTTTCTCAGATAAAAAGATAAGAGAATTCGAGCAGCTAAAAGTACTTCATGCATCAGTCCGGCATTTCGATCATTTTGGCACATTAAGAGAAGCCTTTCAAGTAATGGCAACCCTGCAAACAATGATATTCATTCTGGAAACAACAGAACAAGAGGATTATTATGAATCTTTATTCAACAAAAATGTTTATGTATTAAGGGAATATGGTTTTTACTTTCCATTCGAATACGAACAGTTCCTGAATGCTAAAGCAGTAAAGAGCAATGTTTTTAGCTTATATACAAGGCCAGCAAATGAAATGCTCATATAGCCTTGAAAAGTCTGCATAGGGTGCAGGCTTTTTTTTATTTCATTTTATTTTATTTTATTTTGACTTTATCACATCTTACCGGTGAAAATAAAATATCTGAATTAATTTAAATTAAAACATAAAGGCCATGGGAAATAGTAGAAGAGTAATTGAAGGATGGAAAAAAGGATCATTTACATATAAAATAAGAAATGCTTGCATTAGCAAATAATACATACTGTAACTTCTTTATATTATTTCGTGAATATGAAGGATTTTACAAAAAGAAAACGAAAAAATAAGAATACTTGAAATGCAGGAGGAGATCGAATGGCTTGGAAAGAAAAGGCGACCAAATGGATCGAATTTGAGCAATTAGATGATGAATTGAAATCACAATTAGAGGAAATTAAAGCTGATGAAAAACAGCTTGAAGAAGCTTTTTATAAAGATTTAGAATTTGGAACAGGTGGAATGCGCGGTGAATTAGGAGTTGGAACGAACCGGATGAATGTCTATACTGTCCGGAAAGCGTCAGCTGGGCTTGCGGCCTTCATCGAATCACAGGGAATCGAAGCGAAAAAAAGAGGAGTAGTAATTGCATTTGACTCTCGCCACAAATCACCCGAGTTTGCAATGGAGGCAGCCAGAACTCTGGCAACAAGAGGAATTCAAACCTATGTGTTCGAAGAACTGCGGCTACTCCAGAATTATCGTTTGCCGTCCGATTATTAAATGCATTTTCAGGTATTGTTATAACAGCAAGCCATAATCCACCTGAATATAATGGCTATAAAGTGTATGGCTCTGATGGTGGCCAGCTTCCTCCTGAAAGTGCTGACTCGGTTATTAGAAAAGTGAATGAGATTGAAAATGAGCTTTTGATTGAGGTTTCCAGTGAAGAAGAATTAATGAAAAGTGGTTTGATTAAAAAAATCGGAGAGGAAATCGATGCTGCATACACTGACAAGCTGGTTACGATTTCTGAAAATCCCGAACTTTCAAAGGGAACTGATTTAACAGTAGTGTTCACTCCGTTACACGGAACGGCCAACATGCCTGTAAGGAGGGCACTGGCACAGCTTGGATATAATAATATACATATTGTTAAGGAGCAAGAGCTTCCAGATCCGGAATTCTCGACTGTTAAAAGCCCGAATCCTGAAGAACATGCCGCGTTTGAACTCGCGATTCGCGACGGAAAAAAGGTTGGTGCGGATATTCTGATTGGAACGGATCCAGATGCTGATAGGCTTGGCATTGCTGTAAAGAATCCAGAAGGCGAATATGTAGTATTAACAGGAAACCAGACAGGAGCATTGCTGCTTGACTATATCCTCTCGGAAAAAACAGCAAAAGGTACACTTCCACAAAATGGAGTAGTCCTTAAGACGATTGTTACCTCTGAAATTGGACGAAAAATTGCAGCTGAGTATAATCTTGATACTATCGATGTCCTGACTGGCTTTAAATTTATCGCTGAAAAGATAAAGGAATATGAGGAGTCGGGTGAATATACATTCCTATTCGGTTACGAAGAGAGCTATGGTTATTTGATCGGTGACTTCGCGCGTGATAAAGATGCTGTCCAGGCGGCTCTTTTAGCTACTGAAGTTGCTGCGTATTACAAAAAACAAGGATTATCTCTGTATGATGGGTTAATGAAGGTTTTTGAAAAATATGGCTATTATTTAGAAGGCCTGCGTTCATTGACGTTAAAAGGAAAAGACGGCGCAGAAATGATCCAAAGAATTCTTGCATCCTTCCGATCTGAACCATTAACCTCTCTAGGTGATTTAAAGGTGCAGGCAGCAGAGGATTACTTGACCAGTCTTCGTCTGACAGGGAGTACCACGGAAACAATCGAACTGCCTAAATCGAATGTGCTTAAATATACCTTCACTGATGGGTCATGGGTTTGCCTAAGGCCGTCAGGTACAGAACCAAAAGTGAAGTTTTACTTTGGGGTTAACAGTACCAGCCTAGAGGAAAGCCAGCAGAAATTAAAGGCGGTTGAAAAAGCATTTATGGATCTCGTAGATGAAAAAGTGAAAATGGCAGAAGAAAAGTAATATTTGTTCTTATACATCCAGAAGGTAAACTTGAAGGGAAGTATAGTATATGTTAAAAGACCAAGTTGCAATTATCACTGGTGCGTCACGAGGAATCGGAAAGGAAATTGCCTTCCAGCTGGCCGGTCAGGGAATGAAGCTGACGGTAGTTGGAAGCTCTGATGAGGTGTATGCTTCTGCTGAAGAGTTAAAGCAGAAGGGGTTCACAAATATACTGGCAGTCCAGGCGGATATATCCAAGGAAGCTGACGTTCAGAATGTTGTCGCCAAAACGATGGAAGCTTACGGCGATATTGATTTGCTTGTTAACAATGCAGGTATAGGCTTCTTCAAATTAACAGAGGAAGTCACGTTTGACGAATGGCAGAAAGTATTTGAAGTAAATGTACATGGAGTATTCCTGGGGGCGAAAGCAGTTCTTCCTCATATGAAGGAGCGTAAATCGGGCACGATCTTAACCATTTCTTCAGATGTAGGGCGATATACGATTGCCAATGGCAGCGCGTATACCGCCACCAAATATGCTGTTCAGGGCTTCTCTGGATCGCTGGCACAGGAAGTCCGCGAATATGGTATCCGGGTTGGGACAATTAATCCAGGCATGGTCGACACCTATTTCGCAGGAGGCTCTCAAGGGGTTCCTGAAAAAGAGGATTGGCTAAAAGTTGAAGACATTGCAAAAGCAGTCGTTTACATGGCTTCTGCTCCCAAACACATGGTCATTGATGAAATCGTTCTACACCCGCTGATTCAGCAATATCCTATCGCTTAAAAAAAACGAGGAGAGACTCAGAAGAGCTCTCCTCGTTTTTTTAATTACCAGGCTTCATAATCACTTCCACGCGGGATTTGCCCATGAAAAAAATCGTAATTGCGGCAAGTGCGATCGGAATTAATGCGAGCATAAAGGTATGCGTAATGGATTCAGACATCGCATTCACGATTTTATCCAGGATAAATCCAGGAATTTTAGAACGTTGGTCCGATTGGAATATCTGGCGCGGATCGCCCATTTTAAAAGCAGCGCCTCCGCCCTGGCCACCCGCACCTTTAAAGGCTTCTTTTAATTTATCAGTAAACATGCTGCTTTGGATTGTTCCAAAAATAGTGACTCCCAAAGTCATTCCAAATGAGCGAAGGAATGAGTTGGTGGAATTCGCTGTGCCGCGATATTGCGGTTCCAAATTGTGCATGGATGCGGTAGGAAGAAGAGAAAATGAAAAACCTACTCCAAATCCAACCAGAATCATGTATAGAGTAACAAATGCTCTAGAGGTTTCAGGAGTCATTGTTCCAAGAAAATACATTCCAAAGACATAAGAGATGATGGACACGATCATTAAATTCCGATAAGTGGTTTTAGTAAGGAAGATACCGCCAAAGGAGCTTCCTGCCACGGAACCTAACATCATTGGTGTTAAAATCAATCCTGCATTTTTAGCTGAACCCCCGTAAACAGCCTGAACAAATATAGGAATAAAAACAGTTAAAATAATAAACGTGCCTCCATATAAAAACGCAAGAAGCTGAGAGGCAGCAAATAAACGTCTTTTGAAGAGCCATAGTGGTAAAATCGGCTCTTCTGCTTTTGCTTCCACAATGAAAAAGGCAATGAAGAATACAATGAAACTTCCAAATAAGCTTAGAATTTGTATAGAATTCCAGTCATATTCTTTCCCGCCCAATTCAAGGGCAAACATCAAGCTGACTACAGAGATGACAAGCGTAATCGCTCCTAGCCAGTCAATTTTTTGCTTGGAATGCTGCAGTGATTCTTTATAATATCGGACAATTAAAATGAGAGAAGCGATTCCGATTGGAACATTAACATAAAATACCCAATGCCAACTGATATAATCAGTAATGTAGGCACCAAGCAAAGGGCCGAGTACACTTGCTGCACCAAATACTGCACCGAGCAAGCCTGTCATTTTACCGCGGTTTTGAGGCGGGAAAATATCAAACACAATGGTGAAAGCAATCGGCATAAGAGCTCCGCCACCGATTCCCTGGATGGCCCTGTAAATACTTAATTGGACGATGCTCTCAGCAATGCCGCAAAGTGCAGAACCGATGAGGAAAACGGCCAATCCAAAAATAAAAAATCGTTTTCGGCCGTACATGTCGGACAGCTTTCCGAAAATTGGCATCCCGGCCATTACCGCTACCATATAGGCAGATGTCACCCAAATAAATTTGTCAAATCCCCCTAAATCAGAGACGATCGTCCCCATGGCAGTGGCAACAATCGTATTATCCATAGCGGCCAGTTAAAATTGCCAGCAGCAAGCCGGTGACAACCAGCTTAAGATTTTGGTCTCTTTCTACCATATATATCCCCCTAAAAAATAATTTTCTATAAATGCAGATGTTTTCCAAGATACCTAAGTTTATTTTAATAAATGAAAAATTGTCAATTTTTCATGGGCAAGACAGCACACTTCGCCTTGTTTTAATTATCATTTAGCCCCAGATCAAAGTTAAAAAGAAAAGCTGTCCATAAATTGCAATTTAGCAATTTCTTAGGACAGCTTGTAATGCTTATCGTTGGAAAAATTCGACCCATTCGCCGTCTGGTCCGTGGAAGAAGAAATAACGGTATCCATTAGGAAGAATAGTGATCTCCTCATCTATTAACCTCACATCTAATCCTTTAATACGTTCGAACTCTTCCTGAATGTTCTCTACTGTTACAGCAAAATGGTGGACTTTGCCTTCTTCAGGAAGATTGTCGTTATATCCTTGTATCAATTCCAATTCTGTTTCACCGTGGCTTCCAAAGCTCAGAAAGGCTAAAACCATATGTCCATCAGAATGTGTGAATCTGTCTATTAATTTCATCCCGACAATTTCCTGATAAAATGCTATGGAACGTTCAATATCTCTGACCATTACGCCAACATGGTCAATTTTTTTCCCCAACATACTAATTCCTCCCATACAATATGATTTCATAAGACGAGATTAACATTAAGATTTAATAAATAACATAGTTTAGTGGGAAAGAAAAGAAAAGTAAAGGAAATGAAATATGCTTGTCCTAATAGTGTCTGCTTCCGCATATTAATTATATAGAATTTATGTCATTTACCGCAGAAATTTATAAGGGGTGTGGAAAATAAAAACATAATATTAATTTATTTACTTTAAATGAAAAGTCATGTAAAGTTAATACCGTCAAAGCATATAAGAATAATAGGAAATGAAGAATATTAGTTAAAACTATTATTCTATTTGTAACTGAAATTTCTATACAGGGGGAAATATACACGTGCGCAATAAAAATGTGAACATGATTGTAGCCATTCTATTAAGTGTATTACTTGTACTTGCAGGCTGTTCTTCAAAGTCGACAGATAAAGCAAGCACGAACGATAAGAGTAAGGAAGGCAAGAAGCCGGATACATTTATTTATGGAATTGATGGAGATCCCGGAAATGCAGTAAATGTCATTACAACGGGTGACCGTTACGGATTGATGGAAATTAAGGCACTATACTCACCGTTGTACATGTACAATGGAAAAGACGACATCAAGTATTTTTTAGCTGAAAGCATGACACCTTCATCCGATTTCTTAACATATACAGCAAAATTAAGAAAAAATGTCACGTGGCATGATGGCAAACCATTTACAGCTGATGATGTAGTATTCACTTACAATGAAATGTTAAAAGAGTCTAATGGCGGCTGGGCAAGAAGTCAGCTTATCTTTAACAACAAGCCAGTCAAAGTGGAAAAAGTTGATGACTATACTGTGAAATTTGTTCTGCCTGAGGTAAGTATGGGTGCAATGGAAGCATTGGGAAATATCTTCGTAATGCCTAAACATGTTTATGATGGCGAAACAAATATAGCTAACAGCCCTAAAAATGCAGTACCTGTTGGTACAGGTCCATACAAATTCAAGGAATATAAAGCAGGGGAAAGCGTTACTTTTGTAAAGAATGATGATTATTTCTTAGGGGCTCCAAAGATTTCAAAGGTTGTATACCGTATTATTATGGATGCAAATACAGCTACAATGGCGCTTCAAAACAGAGAAATTAATGCACTTGCCATCCAGCCTTCTGATACCAGTAAGTTTAACAACAGCTCAAATATAACCTTGAAACCTTATGATGAAGGACGAATCGGTTATTTAGCCTTTAATTTAAGTTCAAAAGCAGTGCAGTCAAAAGAAATTAGACAGGCAATTGCATATGGCCTAAATCGAAAAGAAATAATTACTGCAAGCTACATTTCAAGTGATTATGCAAAACCTGCCTACTCATTCTTGCCAAGAAAAGCAACCTATTACACTGATAATGTTGAAAAGTATAAATTTGACAAGAATAAGGCAAAAGATCTGTTAGCCAAAGCAGGAGTATCAGGTTCAAAATTAAAACTTGCTTATACAGCCAATAACCCGATCCAGCAAAAGCAAGCCGCAGTCATCCAACAAAATCTGCAAGAAATCGGAATAGACGTGGAGCTAAAAGGCTTGGACGGAACTGCTCTAAGTCAAAAACTTCAGAGCGTGCAAACAGACTTTGATATGTATCTTGGTGGATACATCATGGGAATTGACCCAGATACTTTTAATTCCCTTTTTGTAACTAATGGTTCAGCAAACTATATGCATTACAGTAATACGAAAGTGGATGACTTATTTAATCAGGGCCGAGTTGAGAAAGATGATTCAAAGCGTAAAGCAATTTATGAAGAAATTCAAAAAAATATTATTGATGACGCTGCATTCTATCCAATCACAGAAAACAAACGGATCCTTGCTATTGATTCTAGAATAAATGGAATAGAGGATGCTGCATTAGTGCCAGTCTATACATTTGAAGATATGTCTAAGCTTTCCTATTAATAAAATAAAAAAGTAGAAATAAAGATAAACAGTTTTGCTGTTTATCTTTATTTATTAATAAAAGAAATAAAGAATCATATTTAGTGGAATAAAAGTTCGAATGCGGACAAATAAGGAGTGAATTCTCTTTTGTTAAAGTACATTTATAAAAGAATCTTGCAGGCAATTCCTTTACTTATCATTATCTCTGTTATTTGCTTTGGGCTCATTCAGATGGCCCTGTACGATGCAATTGATGCAATGACAACGCCGAATATGACGAAGAAAACGGTAGAACTGATTAAAGCAAGATATGGGTTGGATCAGCCAGCCTATATGCAATATTTTTACTGGGTTAAAGGGATATTGAGTGGTGAATGGGGATATTCAATCGTTACACATGAAAGTATTTCTAAAGATCTTGCCGCAAGAATTCCGAATACAATTATGCTTGTTCTACCAGCCTATATTTTAGCATTGTTTTTGTCTATCATTCTGGGGCTTATCTCGGGTGCAAGAAAGGGTAAGCTGGCTGATAAAATAATAGATGGATTGAGTTCTTTTGGAATAGCAATTCCTAGTTTTTGGATGGCGATGATATTAGTATTTATTTTTGGGTACCGTCTTAATATTTTTCCTATTTTAGGGATGCACACGATAGGGAATGAAGGCTCGTTTTCAGATCTTCTTAGCCATATGGTATTACCTTGTACAGTTTTAACGCTTTCATTTATGCCTGAGCTTGTCCGTTATATCCGTTCCTCCACAATTGGCCAGCTTTCCGAAGACTATGTTATGGTACAACACGCCTATGGAACAAATCCTGCGGTTATTCTCTTTAAACATGTTCTTCGTAATGTTTTGCTTCCAATCATTACGATTGTAGGTATGAGTCTTCCGATGTTGGTTACAGGTGCAGTGGTGACAGAAACAGTTTTTGGCTGGCCGGGCATTGGCACTTATTTTGTCAAAGCCATTCAAGGCTTCGATTATCCGATTGTAATGGCAATTATGCTCCTTTCATCAAGTTTAGTAATTATCGGAAATCTAGTTTCAGATATTTTGTACAGTATCGTAGATCCACGAATAAAGGGAATGGGGGAATAGAAGTTGGCTGCTGAAAGAAATAGAAGAATAGAAAAGTTTAAAATAGAACTTAAAAGAAATAAAACGGCTGCCTTTGCGTTAATATTCCTCGTTTTAATTATTATACTTTCGATTTTCGCCTTTTTATCGCCATTTCCTCCTAACAGAGTGGACGTTACGAATGTATTGATTGAGCCAAATTCAATGCATCTGTTTGGAACAGATGAGCTTCGCCGGGATTATTTAACCCGTGCATTATATGGAGGCAGGATCTCTTTAACGGTCGGAATCTTAGCGATGCTGATATCTACCAGTATTGGTGTCTTAATTGGAACGATTAGTGGTTACTTCGGAGGCCGTATTGACAATTTTTTGATGAGAATGGTCGATGTTATTTCTTCCATCCCGTGGATGATTCTTGTAACAGTGGTTAGTATTTTTCTCACTCCTGGTTTGAAAGCTATTATTCTCGTTATTGGGCTTTTTACATGGATGAGTACAGCCAGGCTGGTCCGTGCTGAGACACTCTCCATTAAAGAAAGAGAATACGTCCTGTATGCAAAATCATCAGGCCAATCAATGAAAAAAGTTATCATAAAACACATTATACCAGCAGTTTTTCCTACCTTTATTGTGGCATCAACGGTAAGTATTGCAAATGCCATTTTAATGGAATCAGCACTGAGTTTTTTAGGATTGGGGATTCAACAGCCGTTATCTTCGTGGGGAAGTATGCTGCAAAGTGCTCAAGGGAATTTGGGGACTGCACCTCATATGGCGATATTGCCTGGGCTGCTTATTGTACTAACTGTATTTTCTTTTAATAAATTAGGTGATGTTCTAAGGGCCGTTGTTGAACCAAAAACAAGCGGAAGATAAGGAGGGACATAGATTTATGACACACACCATAGAAGAAAAAAGGAATCTGCTTGAAGTAAAAGGTCTAAGAACTTCCTTTTATGATGGGGATTCCAGGATAGAGGTAGTCAGGGGTATTGACTTTACCGTCCAAAAGGGTGAAATACTGGGGATTGTGGGTGAATCAGGAAGCGGAAAAAGTGTCATGGTGAAATCTATTTTGGGCGTTATTCCTTCTAATGCTAAAGTTGATGAAGGAGAAATTCTTTTAGATGGAAAGCATATTGAGAGTTTAACCAAAAAAGAAAAAAGAGCGATGAGGCCGTGACATTGCGATGATCTTTCAAGATCCCATGACAGCCCTAAATCCCTTAAAAAAAGCAGGAGACCATATTTTAGAGCTTTTAATACGTGTGAGAGGCATGAAAAAGAAGGCAGCCAGGCTTGAAGCCATTGAACTGCTTAAAATGGTAGGAATCCCCTCTCCTGAAAAAAGGGTGAATCAATATCCGCATGAATTTAGCGGAGGGATGAGACAGAGGGTTCTGATTGCAATGGCTTTGGCATGTAATCCGAAGCTTTTAATTGCGGATGAGCCAACAACCGCACTTGATGTAACGATTCAGGCGCAAATTCTTGAATTATTGAAGAAGCTTCAGAAAGAAAAAGACATGTCCGTGATGTTAATTACACATGATTTAGGTGTCGTAGCCACTCTTTGCAGCCGAATCATCGTTATGTATGCAGGAATGGTCATGGAAGAAGGAATGGCACATGAAATCTTTTATGAACCTAAACATCCATATACAAAAGCTTTATTAAATTCCATTCCTCGTGTGGATGGAGAAAAATCAAGATTAAAGCCAATAAAAGGTTCAGCACCTTCTCTAAAAAATGTTACACAGGGATGCCCTTTTTCTGACCGGTGTGAATTTGCCATTGATAAATGTTTTGAAATGGTTCCTGAATATAAAAATTTTTCAGCCACACAAAAATGCATGTGCTTCTTAGCCGGAGGAGGGGATGAAATTGATGGCTGACACTCGCCAAAAGCTTATTGAGGTGAAGAATTTAAAAAAATACTTCCCATTAAAAACATCACTATTTAAAAAAGATAACCGAGTAGTGAAAGCGGTCGACGATGTTTCTTTTCATATCTATAAAGGGGAAACCTTTGGACTGGTTGGAGAATCAGGATGCGGTAAATCAACCTTGGGGAGAACATTAAATCGTTTGTATGATCCTACTGCGGGAGAAATTATTTTTAATGGGAAAGATATTGCAAAAATGAATACAAGAGAGCTTCAACCCTACCGGGAAAAAATGCAAATGATTTTTCAAGATCCCTATTCTTCACTAAACCCTTATATGAACATCGGTGAAATTATAGATGAACCAATGGAAATTCACACCAAACTTTCAAAAAGTGACAGAAAGAAAAGGATAATTGAAATTTTGGAAAAGGTGGGATTAAAAGAAGAAGACCTGGATAAGTTTCCGCATGAATTTAGCGGAGGACAAAGACAAAGGATTGGTATTGCAAGGGCACTGTCTATAAATCCCGAATTTATTCTGTGCGATGAAGCAATTTCTGCACTTGACGTCTCCATTCAAGCGCAAGTAATAAATATGCTGGAAGATTTACAGAGTGAGATGAATCTCACCTACTTGTTTATCGCACACGATTTATCGATGGTTCGCCATATCTCTGATCGAATTGGCGTGATGTATCTTGGGAAAATTGTCGAGATATCAAAAAGCGAAGATCTGTACACGAAGCCATTACATCCGTACACTCAAGCTCTGCTGTCTGCCATTCCAATTCCCGATCCAATTAAAGCACAAAGTAGCAAAAGGGAAATCATTAAAGGTGAGCTGCCAAGTCCAATAGAACTGGAAACGGGCTGCAGATTTAGAACGAGGTGTCCTTTAGCGAAACCGATATGTGCGGAAGTGGATCCTGAATTAAAAGCAGTGGACGGTGAACATATGGCAGCCTGCCATTTATATTAATATCTAAAGGCCGTTTTCTATAAGATTGTTGTTTTGTAAATAGGTTTTTAAAAGCAAATCGTGAAAAAGAAGTTGATTGGAACGGAAGGTGCGAGCTCCTCGAAAATGCTATCGCATTTCCTTCGTGCGGTGTTGATTCTAGGAAGTTGATTCAACGTCCTGCGGGAGCAGCGGGACAGGTGAGACCCCACAGGCGCTGTGCGCCGAGGAGGCTCACCGCCCGCCCCGCGGAAAGCGAGCATCCTGGAGTGAAAGTCAAATACTCCTTATATAGCAACAAAGTATACGAAAACAGCCTATCTAAAAGAGATAAAAGTGGGGGAGTTCAAGTTGGAAAAAGTAAAATTGGCATTAAATTATGCACTTATGATTGAGATGATTAAGGCAAAAGGATATCAGTCCAATGAAGTCATTGATTTCCTGGAGGAAGGAAATGAACCCTTTCTGGAAAGTTTAGGAGAAGGGATTCCCACCTGGAAAACAATGATTGAATTCTATGAGCAAAATAAAGAAAAGTGCCAACAAGCTATTACAGAAGGTTATCAGATTACTTTTCTAACTAAAGGCGCACTTAAATCATTGCTGTCCATTAAGTTTAATATGAAAGAGGCCAGGATTTCGTTGATACCGGAGAATTTCTGGACCAGGTGAAAATCACGGATGAAAATCTCCAAGCCTTAAAAGATATAATCTCTAAAAATTGGAAAATCATTATGCAGGAAAAAAGTAGTGATCAAGGTTTTAACAAAATTAACATTGAGCTTACACATAAACCCGTTTTTAATATATAAACAAAAAGCCAAAGGCTGAATTAATTTATTCAGGTCCTTTGGCTTTTTTGAGGATGTCCTAGTCAGGCTCTTTTCTTAAACTTTGTTGACATTAAAATACCTTGCTTCAGGGTGTGCAAACACCATTGCTGAAACGGATGCCTCCGGTTCCATCATACAGCCATCCGTTAAGTGGATTCCAATCTGTTCAGGCTGGATTAATTTAAATAATTTCTGCTGGTCTTCTAAATTAGGGCAGGCAGGATATCCAAACGAGAATCGCTGCCCCTGGTAATGAGCAGCAAAACGATCCTGCATGCTGAAGTCGAGTGGATCAGGAAAGCCCCAGCGGTCGCGCATCTGGCGGTGAATTAATTCGGCAAAGCCTTCAGCCGTCTCCAAGGCGAGTGCTTGAAGTGCATGGCTTTCCAAAAAACGGCCTTCTCTTTTAAATTCTTCTGCCTTTTCCCGAATCCCTCTTCCGGCAGTTACGGTAAAGAACCCAACGTAGTCCTTAATACCGCTTTCTACCGGCTTTAAGAAGTCTGCCAAGCATAGAAACGGAGCAGATTCCTGGCGAGGAAACTCAAATACGTCTATTATATTTTCCTGATTTTGCGGATCGTAAATGATAACCTTATTGCCTTCAGATTGCGTCGGGAAGAATTGATAAACAGCGGCTGGCGATATCCACTCATTTTTTCCGGCTTCAGAAAGCAATTCATCGATGACTCCCTTTACTTTCATTGCCTTTTCGTCCTTCTCCGCAAGTAAATTAGAGATTTTGCCTTTAACACCGAGATGGTGGCCAATCAGCATTTGCATATTGATATACGGTTCAATATGCGAGAGGGAATAGGCCTTTAAAATATGTCTCTTTGTATCCTTAGGAATAAACACCGGAGCTTCTGCTGAAACTGTTTTTTTGGGCTTTACCGCCACGGAAACGGAAGTGCGGACTGGAAAATCAGCCGGAATATCCCTTGAAGCTATTTTTTTACTTTTTTCATCTAAAAGCTTTTGGTACTCATCGGGTGAATTTAACTGGTTGGCAAGTGATAATCCTGTCATGGCATCCTTTGCATAGAGGACAAGGCCGTCATAGTCCTTTGCGATTCTTGTATCCGTAAACTTCCTGGAAAGGGCAGCACCTCCTACTAATATAGGGAGTGTAATTCCAGCTTCCTTCATATCCTGGCCGTCAGCACCATTTGCTGGGCTGATTTGACGAGCAAGCCTGATAATCCGACCATATCCGGTTTCTCCCGGTGAATCGCCTGGACCAACTCGGTAGGGGAAACCTTAATTCCAAGGTCGATTACCTGATAGCCGTTATTGCTAAGAATGATGTCGACAAGATTTTTTCCGATGTCATGAACATCGCCTTTCACAGTTGCTAAAATTACCTTCCCTTTGGAAGCAGAAACATTCCCCTTTTCCATATGGGGCTCCAAATGGGAAACAGATGCTTTCATTACCTCGGCACTCTGTAAAACCTCGGCGACAATTAGCTGATTGTCGTTAAATAACCGGCCGACCTCTTTCATTCCATCCATCAATGGCCCATTTATGATATCCAGCGGGGCAGGGTAGGTATCGAGTGCGATGTCTAAATCTGCTATCAAACCTTCCTTTGTGCCCTCAACCACATAATAGGAAAGGCGCTCTTCCAGGCTCATATCAGGGATGGTCTTCCTTGTTTCTTTCTTTTTATCCCGATAAAAGTCAGTAAATTGGGCTAATGATTCATCTGTTGTTTCAAAAAGAAGCTTTTCAGCCATTTGGACCTCTTCTTTTGAAATCGAGGCAAACCGTTCCAGTTTCTCTGTGTTGACAATCGCGTAGTCAAGGCCGGCTAAAGTACAATGGTAAAGAAAGGCAGAGTTCAATATTTCTCTCCCCACTGGAGGAAGGCCAAAGGACACATTGCTGATTCCAAGAATCGTTTGTGTCTCCGGGAAACGCTCTTTAATAAGCTTAATTCCTTCGACCGTCGCTTTTGCAGAACCAATATATTGTTCATCACCTGTTCCAACCGGGAATACGAGCGGATCAAAAATTAGATCCTGCGGATTGAGTCCGTATTTTTGAACTAACAGTTTAAACGAACGGGCAGCAATTTCCAATTTCCTTTCCGCCGTAACGCCCATACCGTCTTCATCAATAGTACCGACGACGACAGCAGCCCCATACCGGTGAATCAGCGGAACGATTGCTTCAAACCTTTCCTCGCCATCTTCTAGATTGATTGAATTAATGATTGCTTTTCCTTGTGAATATTTAAGTGCCTTTTCAATAACTTTTTCATCGGTTGAATCAATGACAAGGGGAACCTTTACTTTTTTTACGACTTCCTTAATAAAGTTTTCCATATCTGTAAGCTCGTCACGGTCCGGGTCGGCAAGACAGATATCAATCACGTGTGCGCCGCCTTTCACTTGGGCTCTGGCTATTTCAGAGGCTTCCTCAAATTTGCCCTCCGTGATCAATCTTTTGAATTTTCTCGAGCCGATGACGTTTGTCCGCTCACCAACCATAATAGGCCTTAGTGTCGGATCATCGTAAATAAATGGTTCGATGCCTGATACCATATGAACAGAAGAAGGAGCAGCCTTTCTGGGCTCTATTTTCTCCATTGCCTCAGTAATTGCCTTAATATGTTCAGGCGTAGTTCCGCAGCACCCACCTACAATATTAAGCCATCCATGCTCTGCAAAATCAGCAAGCTTTCTTGCAAGGGTTTCTGGTGTCTCGTGATAGTTCCCATCCTCATCCGGGAGTCCGGCGTTAGGATAACAACTGACAGCACATGATGCCAAACTGGCCAGGGAACGGACGTGATCCTGCATGAATTCAGGACCTGTTGCACAGTTCAGGCCGACAGCAATGGGATTCATATGCTCAACGGAAATATAAAAGGACTCAATCGATTGTCCTGCCAGAGTCGTGCCCATTGGTTCGATTGTTCCTGAAACGATAAGAGGTACAGACTTACCAGTTTTTTCAAAAGCATTTTGAATGCCAACATATCCGGCTTTTACGTTTAGCATATCCTGGCTCGTTTCGAGAAGGAGGAGATCAACGCCTCCATCAATCAGCCCGATTGCCTGCTCCTCGTAGGCAGCAGCGAGGCGATCAAAGGTCGTGCCGCCAGTGACGCTTAAAGTTTTTGTTGTCGGGCCCATCGATCCTGCCACATAGCGAGGCCTATCGGGGGTGGAGGCGATTTGGGCTTCCCTGCCTGCAATCAGTGCGGCTATTTTATTAATTTCATATGCTTTGTAGCCAAGCCCGTATTCATCCAGTACAATGCTGGTTGCTCCAAATGTATTCGTTTCAATAATATCAGCCCCAGCCTCCAAATACTCTTTATGGATAGCGGAAATGACGGACGGTGCTGTTAAATTTAAATGTTCATTGCAGCCTTCGTATTCTTCACCACCAAAATCCGCTGCAGTAAGGCTGGCTCTTTGGAGCATCGTGCCCATTGCACCGTCCATGATGAGAATCCGTTTTTTTATTTGATCAACTAATGGTGCTTTTGACATAGCTGTCCCTCCTGGATTCGATTGCACGCTGTCGGGCATATGAGGCTAATTCGGCTGTCAGCTCATAGCGCAAAAATGGTGTAATTAAATAAATTCCATTGAATAATTCAAGTGCGGCATCTATTAATGATTTTGTGATGGCGATTCCTTCGCGTATGGCTTTTTCGGGCTGATCGTGCGCTGCCATTCTCGCACGAATCGGTTCGGAAATCTTGATGCCGGGTACTTCATTATGCAGGAATTCAGCATTCTTGCTGCTTAACAATGGCATTAAGCCAATAAATATAGGCGCATTAAGGTGCTTAGTCTGTTGATGGATTTCAATTAATTTTTGTTCTGAAAAAACAGGCTGGGAAATAAAATAATCAGCCCCAAACTCAACCTTCTTTTCAAGGCGTTTAACAGCTTTGTCGAGCTGTCGGACATTCGGGTTAAAAGCTGCCGCAATGCTGAAGGCAGTCTTTTGACCAAGATCCTTTCCTGAAATGGACAAGCCCTTGTTCAACTGATTGATCATCTGAATCAGTTCAAAAGAAGACATATCGTAAACGGATGAGGCTCCGGGGAAATCTCCGACTCGGGCAGGATCACCTGTTATTGCCAGCACATCATTTAATCCTAAGGTGTGCAGTCCCATCAAATGAGATTGCAGACCAATGATATTGCGGTCCCTGCATGAAATATGGATGAGTGGACGCAGATTCAGCTTATTTTTAACCAGATAACCTAGGGATTCATTTGAGATTCGGGCAGAAGCAAGTGAATTATCAGCGAGTGTGATGGCGTCGATTCCGGCTTCCTTCAGTGCTTTTGCTCCTGCAAAAAACTTTGTTGTATCAAGCTTCCTTGGCGGATCGAGCTCGACAATCACCGAGTCTCTTGCTTGAACGATATCCTGCAACGGCGGATATTCCCGTTCGGAAGGAGTAGGAGCTTCTGTAATTCTGTTTGTTATTGCTTTTACTTTCTTCTCTGTTACAGGGACACTGTTTTTGAGCTCGAAAGCAAATGCCCTTATGTGTTCTGGTGTTGTTCCGCAACATCCTCCAAGCAGGCGGACCCCCTCCTTGCGAAAGGCCTGGGCTGATTGTTTAAAATAATCGGCATCACCCTCGTAATGGAATTTACCATCCATATAGGCTGGGAGGCTTGCGTTAGGATAGGCAGATAAAAATGCGTGTTTTGGCAATTCAATTTGTTCCAGGGTCATCAGCATATGATGAGGTCCGAGCCGGCAATTAAGCCCAATGACGTCCGCCCCGAGATTTTCAAGGCGATTCAATGCTTGATTGATAGGAGTCTGGTCCTGCATGATGCCGGTCTCCTGGAGAGACACTTGGGCGATTATGGGCAAATGGGTCTCTTTTCTGGCAATAGTCAGCACTGTTTCAAGCTCCGGCAAATCGTAATAGGTTTCAAGGAGTATTCCATCGACTCCCTCCAGAAGCAGGCAATATAATTGTTCGCGAAAGCTTCGTTTTATTTCCTCGATTGCGATGGAATTTGGCTTTATTCCACGGTTTCCGCCAATCGTGCCAACTACATATGCCTGATTCCCTGCTGCCTTTTTAGCGTTTCGGACAGCTGCGCTGTTAATCTCCTTTACTGAATCCTCAAGGCCATAGCGCTGCAGCTTCAAATAGCTGGCCGCATAGGAATTCGTTTGGATTAAATCCGCCCCGGCACCGATATATGCTTTATGGATGTTTACGATTTGCTCTGGATGTGAAAGGTTTAGTTCTTCAAAACAACAATCCGTTCCATATGAATATAAAAGGGTGCCCATTGCTCCATCGGCAATTAATATTTGTTCGTTTAATTTTTCCAGGATCCCCATGTTCTCCCCCCTCGTGTTCAACGTATTTAAGACCTTCTGCTATATGAAAAGAAGGTATTTACCCTTATAAAAACAAAAAAGCCTTCTATAAGAAGAAGACTTTGGTCAGCGGAAATGCTGGTCATTCCTCTTATCTCCCAAGTTAAAAAGTTAACTTGCTGGATTTAGCACCTTTTCAATCGCTTGAAGCCATTGATGGTTGCTGAGGCGTCTTAGGCCATTCCCTCAACCTCTCTTGATAAGAAACATAATATTTAGACTTTTTATAAAACTTACTATAGGTTAGTAATACCTGTCAATCATTTTAAAAAATTAGTTGTTTCTTCATACTTTAGCTGTAGACCCTTTCAGCCTTTTTTCTAAGGCTTCACATTTTAAAAAGAGTTATAATAGGAAAAAAAGACTGAATTTTCGGGAGGAAAAGCAGTGGAGGAAGAAACACGTTTGTCGAGGCTGAAAATCTTAAAGGATATAGCCGAATTATTGAATAAAGGAACGGATACGCGAGCAGTTCTTTCCGAAGTTTTAAAAAATCTCTTGAATGTGACTGGATTGCAGACAGGGTGGATTTTTTTAGTTGATCAAACTGGAGGCTATCAATTGGCTGCCCATGAAAATCTGCCTCCTGCCCTGACGCTCAATCAATGTGCACCGATGTGCTCTGGTGAGTGCTGGTGCCTCGACCGTTATCTCGATGGACGACTTGATAAAGCAACCAACATCATTGAATGCAAACGGCTTGAGGATGCGGTTGATTTTCATTGGGGAGAAACCTATGGGCTTACCCACCATGCCACAGTCCCGCTTAAAGCGGCGGAGGAAAACTTTGGATTGCTTAATATTGGATCACCTAATAAAACGCATTTTAATAAAGAGGAGCTTGCCTTATTAGAATCTGTTGCCCTCCAAATCGGAACGGCCATAAAACGAATCAATCTGACACAGCGGGAGCAGGATCTTGCACTGACTGCGGAGCGGAACCGGCTTGCTCGCGATCTTCATGACTCCGTAAACCAGCTGTTATTTTCGCTCAGTTTAACGGCAAGAGGGGGAAAAGAAAGGTCGGAGGATCCTGAAGTGAAGGAAACATTTTCTTATATCCAGGACATGGCCCAGGAAGCTTTGAATGAAATGAGGGCATTGATTTGGCAGCTGCGTCCGCGCGGCTTGGAAAATGGGTTGGTAAGCGCATTAAAAAGCTATGGTGAAATGCTTGGGCTCAAGATGGATATTAAAGTCAAAGGCGTCATTAACCTTCCGGGAAGCGTGGAAGAAGCGATATGGCGAATTGGCCAGGAAGCCCTCGGTAATTGCAAAAAGCATTCCAGCCAGGAGGCTGTAACCATGTATTTTACCGCAAAAGAGCAGGAAGTCATAATGGATATTAATGATGAGGGCTGCGGTTTTTTTTACGATGAAGAGAAGGAACTTCCATCATTGGGACTAAGAAGCATGAAGGACAGAACAGAAGCTTTAAAAGGCCATTTTTCGTTAAAAAGCGAGCCTGGTAAGGGAACGAAAATAAGGATTAGCATTCCAGTTTAGGGGGAGAGAGTGTGAGTATTCGGTTATTGATCGCAGATGATCACCACGTTGTAAGAAGAGGATTGATATTTTTTCTAAAAACACAGCAGGAGATCGAAATTGTCGGAGAAGCAAAAAACGGCCAGGAAGCGGTCAAATTAGCGGAGGAATTAAAGCCAGACGTTATTCTGATGGACCTGGTCATGCCTGTTATGGATGGTATTGAGGCAACAAGGCAAATCAAACAACATAATCCTGCGGTAAAAATCATGATGCTGACAAGCTTTTCAGACCATGACCATGTTATTCCGGCGATTGAAGCAGGTGCTTCGGGCTACCAGCTGAAGGATGTGGAACCGGACGAATTGGTACGTGCCATCAAACAGCTGTTGAGCGGGGAAAACCAGCTCCATCCAAAGGCGACTACGCATTTGCTGACGCATTTGAATAATAAAAATAAAGAAGAAAAGCCCGCTAGATGAGCTGACAAATCGTGAAAGGGATGTCCTTAGAGAAATAGCGAACGGAAAAAGCAATAAAGAGATTGCTTCCTCTCTTTTCATCACGGAAAAAACGGTAAAGACTCATGTTTCAAATGTTTTAGCGAAGCTGAACTTGTCTGACCGGACCCAGGCTGCTTTATTTGCGGTTCGCCATGGTGTTAAAGAAAAATAATGGCACTATCCATCTCATACTAAAGTCGTAGAGGAGTTACCGTTTTACCGGTCTAATCGTGTAGTGAAAAATCAAGCCTTCTGCCGATTTATGAATAACTGAAACTCCTTATACTGTAAATATAAAACAAAACGGATTTCCTGCCAGGCAAAAAGGTTCGGCAGATGATAAGGAGATAAAAACGATGAATATTGTAATTGTGAATGGAAGCGCTAGAGTTAAAGGGAGAACAGGTATTGTATCAAGGCATATCCAAAGAAAGTATGGAGTTGAATTAATCGATCTTAGCCAATTAAACCTGCCAATTTATAATGGTGAAGAAGAACAATACGGTTTGGCCGAAGTAAAACACCTCGTAGAGATGATAAGTAACGCAGACGGCATCATTCTTGCATCACCAGAGTATCACAGTGGGATGAGCGGAGCATTGAAGAACGCCCTCGATTTCTTAGGGAGCAAGCAATTCTCCCATAAGCCGGTTGCTCTGTTGGCTGCTGCGGGCGGGGGAAAGGGAGGTATCAATGCCCTAAATAATATGAGAGTGGTGGCAAGGGGACTTTACGCAAATGTGATTCCGAGACAGCTTGTCATGGATCCTAATTGCTTTGATTATGAGAAGGATGGGCTGCTTGCTGATGCGGATGTGCTGGCGAAGCAATTGGTGGACGAACTCCGTATGTATGTAAAGATCCACGCATCTATAATGGAGAAATGAAAATGAAGGGTCTATATAAGGACCGTCGTTTTCATTTCATCCTTTCGGCTAATATCCTTTCTTCAATAGGGTCAGGAATCACAATGATCGCTGTTCCCTGGCTCCTCGTTTCTCGGGTGCATGGAGGCAGTTTATTTGGTTATATTACCATTTTAATGACTGCGGTTAATTTTTTTATCACACCGTTGATCGGGCATTTAATTGATCGGTATTCCAGGAAGAAAATATTGCTTATCGGAGAAATAATCGGTTTTTTCATTGTATTGTTATTCGCTGTCCAGGGAATTTTAGGGATCAAATTCCAGGTTTGGCATTATATCGTATTATATGGAAGCGGCAGCTTTTATTACAATCTTTTCTATCCTGCCATATTTGCATTTAATCAGGAGATTTTCGATAAATCTGTGTATAGGCCGTTGAATGGAGCAATGGAAATCCAGGGGCAGCTATCCAGTGTTGCGGCAGGAGCACTTGCGGCAATATTAATGACAAAGGTCGATCTTCACTGGCTGCTTTTGTTTGATGCTTTCACTTATATCAGCGCGTTTCTGCTTTTCTTAAAGATACCTTATCAGCGAAGGGTTCATACAGGACAAAAGATAAAGTTTTGGCTGAAAATTACTGAAGGGTACCGTTATATCCACAGAAAGCCTGCTTTGTTTTTGTATCTTACTGCGTCGCTCATGCCGTTCATCGGTGTCATGGTGACGAATTATGTATTCCCGGTTTATTTAAAGGAGGTCCTCCATGTCAGTGCTTCTATTTATGGGATGCAGAGCATGGTTTATGGAATTGGTGCAGTAGCTGCAGGAGTTGTTGTCCCGATTCTTGCTTTTAAGAGAGGGAATGAATTTTCAATCACTGTTACCATTTTTGTTTATGCTGCCGCCATTTCTGCAGTTATCCTTATTAAATCTATTCCATTATATTTCATATTGACGATTTTGCTGGCTTTTGGAAATGCCGGTACAAGGGTCGCACGAAATGCCTATATGATGGAAAAGGTTCCTAATGATGTAATGGGCCGAGTAGACAGCTTATTCAGGCTGATTGGACTCGGATTGAGGCTTATCCTGCTAAGTGTGTTTACAGGATTAAGCATACAAAATAACATTTCCTTTAGTTTTTATATATTATCCTTTTTGCTTGCTGCTTCGTTTGTCATCATTCTTTTCATTAATAGAATGGACAACAAACAGGCAATAGACATCACAACTACTTAAGAACACGGCTTCCCGTAAAGGGTGCCGTGTTTTTTTAGTGGAATTCTTTGTTCCCGGTTAATTTTAAATGCATTCACAAGTTTTTTCAGGAGAGACTATACATTGGTGTTTCTGGTTGGTTATCTTCAACTGTCCCATTTGCGTGGTCGATGTATCGCAAAAGAGAGTATAAATTTCTTTCAATGACGGTATAGTCATGTTCAAAGTGATAAGCATGAAGGAATTGTTCAATTTTTTTAGATAAAAATTGGTCTGGAGTTCGGACCATTAATATTAACAGATTGTCCCATTGTGAGCGGTGCGTATAATATAACGCCCGATCATAATCCATCTTATTCATTTTTGTCTCCTCCTTATTAGGAGTTGAGATTATTTTATGACATTTACGCCAGAACTACCTAAGAAAATCTTGGACAAGCTGATACAGCGCGTTTTTCAACTTTTACCTGTATAACAATCAGCATTTAAAGGAAGAGGTGAAAGCATTCATGGACAAAATCCTTTTAATTTTTCTTTTGCTTTTTTCAGTCTGTGAAAAGGTATCTGCAGAAACTGTTGAAACTGACGCCCCTTATTCCTATAAAATGCTTGTCACAGATCTAGTCCAGCTGCGCTTGAAATATGGAAATGAAATCAAGATTAAATCTATTGGTATGTCACATCAGGGAAGGAAAATATGGGCGGCCAGGCTTGGGCACGGAAAAAAAAGCATTTTGCTCATCGGTTCCCATCATGGCAGGGAATGGATGACAAGTATGCTGTTAATGAAGATGCTTGAAGATTACGCGGAAGCATATGGCCATTTAAAACTCATTCGCCCATACCCATCTTCTCTATTGGACGAGGTTTCGATCTGGTTTGTCCCGATGCTGAATCCGGACGGAGTAATGATACAGCAGAGCGGACTAAAAGGGGTGCCTGTTACACAGAGAAAGCAAGTGAAAAAAATGAATGAAGGTACAGAAAAGTTTGTAAGATGGAAAGCAAATGGACTGGGAGTTGATCTGAACAGGCAGTATCCTGCAGGCTGGGTAGAGCTCGGGCAAAATCCTTCAAAACCTTCGTACCAATTTTTTAAAGGCAGAAAGCCTCTCGTCTCAAGTGAAACAATCGCACTTATCAATTTCGTTAAGGAAATCAATCCATTATCAGCAGGCGCTTATCATTCTGCCGGCAGGGAAATTTTCTGGGAGTACCATAACGGGAAGAATTATAAACGGGATCGATTGATTGCCGAAAAGATTGCCGGAATGACTGGCTATAATTTAGGAAAGCCTCCGGAGAAAGCAGTTGGCGGCGGATTTACCGACTGGTTTTTATCCGCATATCATCGGCCAGCCTTTACAATTGAAATTAGTTACCTCGTTGGAGAAAGAAATCCGCCTTTGTCTGTATTTAAGGAGGAGTGGAAACGGAACCGATATGTAGGTGTTTTGCTTGCTGATGAAGCACACCGGCTTATGCTACATAATTATAAACAGACGTGGGATATTAACAGAAAAGATTGAATGGAGGTTGTTAATTTGAAAAAGCATCTTGGATTGCTGATTGCCGCTGCAATACTTTTAATGAGCATAGGAACTCAGTCCGCAATGGCACAGAAAACTGATTATGAGAAATACGGAAGAATAGCGATATCGGTCGTTAAAGCGGATTATCCTGAAGCGGAGGTCAGGGAATACGAGTATTTAGGGAGAGAAAAGGTTTCAGATACAGACGTCGTTGACTCCTTTCGTTTTCAGATAAAAGAAAAAGGAAAGATGAGTTATGTCACGATAAAAATCAAGCATAATTTAACCAATAACAAGCTGCTGAATCTTACAGTGGAAACCCCTCAACAATAAGCTGCCATAGGCGTTTATTGTTTTATTTTTTAACTCGTTTCATCATTCCCGCCTGAGTTTCATACATTGTGGTAAGACGCAAAAGGGGGGAATGGCTCGTGAATGCCGAGGAACGGAAAGAGCTTGAATACGCCATTAGTGAAATCACTGAAATTGCCAGTGGTTTTGGGTTAGACTTTTATCCAATGCGTTATGAAATTTGTCCTGCTGATATTATTTATACATTTGGTGCTTACGGAATGCCGACTCGATTTTCACATTGGAGTTTTGGGAAGCAGTTCTATAAAATGAAGCTTCAATATGACTTTGGATTAAGTAAAATATATGAATTAGTTATTAACTCAAACCCTTGCTATGCCTTTCTGCTCGACTCCAACGCTTTAATTCAGAATAAGCTGATTGTCGCCCATGTTCTTGCACATTGTGATTTTTTCAAAAATAATGTCCGTTTTCAAAATACAAAGAGGGATATGGTTGAAAGCATGGCGGCAACGGCTGACCGTATCCGTAAATATGAAATACAGCATGGCAAAAAAGAAGTTGAGACCTTCCTTGACGCGGTATTAGCAATTGATGAGCATATTGATCCTTCCTTAATGAGACCGAAGCTTGCCTGGTCAATGGAGGATGAGGAGGAGGAAGATAATCAGCCTGCTCCGACACCATATGATGATTTATGGAAGCTGGAGGATAGAGGAAAAAAAGAGGATCAGCCTGTAAAGAAAAAGAATTTTCCGCCGCGCCCTGAAAAAGATTTGCTCTTATTTATTGAAACCTACAGCAGGGAGCTCGAGGACTGGCAGCGAGACATTTTAACAATGATGCGTGAAGAAATGCTTTATTTCTGGCCGCAGCTTGAAACGAAAATCATGAACGAAGGCTGGGCTTCGTACTGGCATCAGCGAATCCTTCGTGAAATGGATCTGACCAGCGGTGAAGCTATTGAATTTGCTAAGCTAAATGCGGGAGTTGTGCAGCCTTCCAAGACAGGAATTAATCCGTATTATCTAGGCATAAAAATATTCGAGGATATTGAGGAACGCTTCGATAATCCGACAGAGGAAATGAAGCGAAGAGGAGTAAAACCAGGCTCAGGCCGTGAAAAAATGTTTGAAGTGCGTGAAGTGGAGTCTGATATCTCTTTCCTTCGCAATTACTTGACCAAGGATCTGGTCATGAGGGAGGATATGTATCTTTTCCAAAAACAGGCCGTGATTATAAGGTTGTGGATAAGCAGTGGGAGCATGTCCGAGACCAACTGGTTAATATGCGCGTAAATGGCGGTTTTCCTTATATTACAGTCAACGATGGAGACTATCTGAAAAATGGAGAATTGTATTTGAAGCATTGGTATGAAGGCGTTGAACTCGATGTGAAATATCTTGAAAAAGTACTGCCATATATCCATCAGCTCTGGGGTAGGCCAGCACATATCGAAACAAGGATTGAAGATCGGCCAATGCTGTTTACGTATGATGGAAAGGGAATTCACAGGAAGTATTTATAACCTAAAAAAGGTATCCCAACATTCGTTTGGGATACCTTTTTAATGGAATTTTAACTTATTTGTCTTTCAGCCATAGTATTTGCATTTTTTGTAGCCGGTTTTTTATGCAGCCATTCATAAATGATCGGGATGATAATAAAGCTGTTGATTGTTGATGTTACCATACCTCCAATTACGACAATACCGAGTGTTTGGGAAATGACTGTATCGGCATTATGTGATAAAGCAAGTGGTAACAAAGTAAGGACTGTTGCTGCTGCTGTCATTAATATAGGTCTGATCCTTGAAAGGCTGCCGCTCAAAACAGCTTCTTTAACAGGCATTCCTTCTTTTCGATTTCTTTCGATTTTGTCAATTAACACAATACCGTTTGTTACTACAATACCGGTAAGCATCAATATACCAATTAATGCTGCTAAGTTCCATTCTCCACCAAATAAAACTAAGGCAATAACTACGCCACTTAAAGCAAGCGGAATGCTTAAAAGAACCGCTAGTGGTGATCTCCACCCTTTGAATATAGAAGAAGTTATCAATAATACTAATAAAATTGAAAATGCAACCGCAATGGACATATCGAAAATCATTTGTTTTACTTGTTCAGAAATTCCGCCCAATGAATAGGTTACATCTTTTGGAAGTTTCATGTCGCTTAGAGCTTTGTCTGCTTCATTTGATACCTTACTTATATCGTTGGATGTAATCTGTGCTGTCACAAGAGAGAATGGCTGTCCATCTCTCTCGCTAATGGTTGATGAAGAAGTATCTTTTGAAACAGTTGCTATTTGATCAAAACGAACCTTTTCTCCGTTAATTCCATTTAACGTTTCAGCCGCTAATGAGGCTAAAACTTCATTAGCAGAAGCATTTATCGTAATAGGAGAATTTGTTCCTGATGCAATTTGGTCTAAATATTGATCGACAGGTAGTGCCTTATGGTTAACACTAATTGTTGCATCTTTAGGTGAGGACATATAACGATTAACAACCGTTAGAATGTCAGCAACTTTTATCTCTTTATCTTGGATCGCTTTTTGGTCAAATGTAACTTTGTACTTTGGAGAGCCATTTGTTAAATCCACTTTTCCATCTACACTCAGGTCCGTTATTTTAGACAAAGTTGTTCTTGCTTCTTGAGCTGTTTTATCCAATGTTACTTGGTCTGAACCAGTAAATAGAATGCGCATTTGTGAATCATCACCAGAAATATTCTGGCTTGTTACGGTATAAATCACGTCTTTAGATAATGATGGAAGCTGTTTTTGTAACTCTTGAATAACAGAATCAGCATCCTTGTCATTTTTCAAAACAACGGCAAGGTTGGCGATATTTGGATATGTTATATAGCCTCCTCCCTGGTCAAACACATCATCACTTTGTGGTGTCATGGTAGAACCAAAATTGGATGAATACGCACTGACTTTTGGGTTTGCCTTTAATTTTTTTTCAATTTTTTGTACTTCAGAATCTACTTGAATTAAGGTGCTTCCTTTAGGCAATTCTGCTTTAATAGCAATTTGGCCGATTTTTCCACTAGGTAATAAACTCACTGGAAGGAAAGCAGAATAGATACCTGCACCCACGAAAACCAATATAGAAACAATAATCATTGCTTTTTTGTGTTTAAAAGCAGATTGCAGTACTGGTTTCATTGCATAATCAAGTTTGACGGTTTTCTTTGTTGCATTTCCGCCTTTCCATCCCATGAAAGCAAGAGCAGGGATGACAAGCATCGCTACAAAGAATGAAATAATGAGTGCAATAACTACTGACCAGGCAAATCCGCTATAAGAAGCACTAATGACTCCCCCAACAAAGGCGATTGGAATATAAACAGCAATTGTTGTTAAGGTAGAACCTAATATCGCAGGAATCATTTCAGTAACAGATGATGCAAGTATGGAAAGCAGAGACTTATCTTTCGATTCTTCCCGTTTTCGATACATGTTGTCTAAAATAACAATGGAGTCATCGACAATTCGGCCCATCGCAACAATTAAACCTGAAACAGTTAAAATGTTTAACGTGATTCCCATGGATTTTAAGAAAGCAGTTGTTGCTAATAATGAAATTGGCAATGAAATCGCAATTAATAAAGTCGATCTAACATTTCTGAAAAAGAAGAATACACAAATCATGGAGAATAGGCAGCCAAGTAAACCTTCTCGAACTAATCCGAAAAGTGAGCTGTTTAATTCTTTTTCTCGGTCAAGTAAAATATGGAACGAAACATCCTTTGGATTTACTGTATCCAAGTGAAGATGAGAAACGCGGTCTTTTACTTGTTCTGCCACATCAGTAATATTAGCTGATGGCGTTTTGATTACATTTAATGTGACACTTGGTGCACCGTTTGTTCTAGAAACAGTTTTAAAATCATTTAAAGAATGAGTGATCGTTCCAAATGCGGAAACAGGAATGGCTTTTCCTTCCTTATTCTTAATGGTTGAGTTGTCCATTTGCTGTTGGGTTAATTGCAGCCCATCAAAAGAAACAGGTATAGATAATTGATTGTTTACAATATTCCCCTGCGGCATGGCTGGAAGAGACATAGAAAACGATTTATTAATGTCATCTAATGTCAGGCCATTTTTCATAAGGTCTTTCATTCGAACGGTTAGTACATATCCATCTTTCGCTCCCCCAAACACCGAAACATCCGCTACACCAGGAACTGTTTTTAATTGTCTAACAATTTCTTGTTGAGCAGTCGAACGCAGCGTTGGTTCATCTAATTTTGAGCTTGTTAAGCTATAAGTTAAAATTGGAAAAGAACTGGTTGTTAACCTTGTCACTGAAGGTGTGCTTGTAATCGTTGAAGGAAGGTCTGCATTTGCCAGTGCTTTATTCACCTGGTCTTCTGCTTGTTTCATATCCGCATTCATCGGAAAATACAAGCTCATAAATAAACCGCCATCATAAGACGTGGTTTCAACATTTGATAAACCATCGGTCATTTTGACAGCACTTTCCAAATTATCAGTGACTTGCTGTTTTACCTGAGCAGCTTGATACCCCGGCACTCTCATACTAACCGTTAGGGTAGTATTATTTATGCCAGGCAAGTAATCTCTTTGCATTTGGAATGCAGAAATTCCTCCCCATGCCAAAATAATGACAACGCACACAATCATGAGAATAGCTCTTTGCATGGTTGCCTCTACAATTCGTTTCATCAGTTTACCTCCAATTATTTAATGTAAAAATAATTCTAAGTGCAGATTTGGGATAACTTAACTATATCGACTGAACCTGTACAACCACTGAAAAAAAGATTAACAATTCATTAAAAAGTTAAATCAGCTTATAAATAGTGCTACATTGTAGAATATAAAAAAATTTTCCGTTGGTAGAAAATTGCCATAGATTTTTAAATGGGGGATGAAGTGAAGTGAAAACCCGGATTTTAATCATTGAGGATGAAAGTCAGATTGCCCGTGTCTTACAGTTAGAACTTGAATATGAAAATTACGAAGTAACCGTGGAGGATAATGGAAGATCCGGTTTAGAAAAAGCACTGCATTCTGAATTTGATTTAATATTACTGGATGTTATGCTGCCCGGATTAAATGGAATTGAGGTATTAAGAAGAATAAGAAATGCTAGCAGCCATGTACCTGTTATTCTATTAACTGCCCGCAATACAACCTTTGATAAAGTGGCAGGCTGGATCAGGGGGCAAATGATTATATAACAAAACCATTTGAAATTGAAGAAGTATTGGCCCGTATCCGTTCCTGTTTGCGCCATCATTCAAACAAAATTACTAATGATGAGGAATCTATTATTTCAGTGGGCGATCTATCGATTGACATGGATACGAGAGAGGTAACAAGGTCTAATACTTCCATTATGTTAACCCCTAAAGAATTCGACTTGCTGGTGTATTTAATAGTCAATAAAAATAAAGTAGTTACAAGGGAAAATATCCTGGTTAATATTTGGGGTTATGAATATGAAGGGGAAACCAATGTAATTGATGTCTATATAAGGCATCTCAGAAAAAAAGTCGATGAAGGCTTTTCTTCGCAGCTAATTACTACCGTAAGGGGGATTGGTTATTCAATAAAGGAGAAATCCGATGAAAATTACAACAAAAATTAATTTAATTACTACAGCATGGATGCTCTGCATTTTAATGATTATAAATGTAGTTGTTTTCATTTTATTTATGAAAACGACAGTAAATATGGAAGAAGAGATGCTTTTTCAAAAGGCAAATGACATTGTAAAAGACATACAAACAAACGAGAATTCGGGCAGCGTTGAGGATGAATTAAAAGATTACTTAACGAACCATTCGTATATCAGAATTATGCATACAAAAAATAAGGCTATTCATGAAGTTACAAATGATATAAAGCTCACTAAAAAAATCAAAGGTAAGTACACTAAAGTTAAAGAGTCTCAAAGGCGATTAATTAGGGAAGAAGATGGTGAAGAGCAAATTCTAATCGTCCGTGTTCCAATCAAAGAAGAAAATAAAATTAATAGCAGCCTGGAAATTGGCGAACGATTATTAGGGCTGGAAATGAGAAAAGATATTCTTCTTGGAATACTTAGCGTATGTACTTTACTAGCAGTACTATTGTCATTGCTTGGAGGAAGATGGTTATCGAATATAATTATGAGGCCGATCTCCAATGTGATAAAAACGATGGAGGATATTGAACAGAGCGGAGTGCCAAAAAAGATTCCTATTCAAAATAAAACAAGGGACGAGCTCCAAACATTAGCAAGAACATTTAACAGAATGATTGAAAGACTCCAGGAAAATATGGAGAAACAAAACCAGTTTGTATCTGATGCATCACATGAACTAAAAACACCACTAACCATTATAAAGAGCTATGCTAATCTATTAAGAAGGCACGGGGTACAGAAAACAGAAATAGTAGATGAAGCTATCCAGGCTATTCATTCTGAAGCAACAAGGATCCAAAAGATGACCGAAACTTTTCTGGATCTGGCAACCTTAGAGAACGAAAACATAGTAGAGATGACCGAAGTCGACTTAGTTTCGTTAAGCCAGAATATTTTAAAACAACTCAAGGATGTTTACAGGAGAGAAATAATACTTGATTTTAAGGAGTCTCCAATCATCATTAAGGCAGATGAATTAAAGATAAAACAGGTTATTATCATATTGCTGGATAATGCGATTAAATACAGTCATGATAAAATTGAAATCTCTTTAGACAAGAATAATCACCAAGCAACCATTCGGATTAAAGACTATGGGATTGGAATTCCACAGGAAGAAATCGAAAATATTTTTGAACGGTTTTATCGAGTGGATAAGGCAAGAAACCGAGTGTCAGGAGGGACAGGATTAGGCCTAAATATCGCCAAAAGTATTGTGAAACTGCACAAAGGTGAAATTAACATTAAAAGTAAAGAAGGTTCCGGAACGGAAGTCGTACTCACTTTACCAATTTAACTATATAAAAGACTATTGGGAGCCCAGTGGTCTTTTTATTTGAGTATTAATCAAAAAAAATTGATAAATAATACTTGCAAATTGCAAATATTAATGTTATTAATTGTATATAAAGTAATTTATTTCAATCAATTTATGGGAATGAAAAATTGATTTTTACAAATAAAAAGGGGATGTCTGTTATGTTGGATTTAATTATTATTGGTTCAGGTCCGTTTGGAATTTCATTAGCCTCCCATGCAGTATCAAACAATCTTCAATACAAATTGTTTGGCTATCCAATGGATTTTTGGAGAAATCAAATGCCGCAGGATATGTTTATACGAACACCTCATGAGTTCGTCAGCTTTTCAGATTCAAAGGATGATTTAACGATTCAGCAATTTTCAATAGAAACAGGGATCGAACTGGTAACACCTCTTCCAAGACCTATTTTTGTTCAGTATGCGAATTGGTTTGCTAGGAAGTCAGGTGTTGAATTTACTCCTGAAAAGATTACGAAAGTTATAAAAAATGAAGGTTACTATGAAGTCACGAGTGAAACTGGCGATCAATACACAGCCAAGAATGTGGTGGTCGCAACAGGCGTTGAACATTATAAGTATCTTCCAGGCTTCTTGAGAGAGCTACCTTCCCAATTGGTATCCCATACTTCAGGATACACGAGCTTTTCCCAGTTCAAGGGAAAGAAAGTGGTCGTGGTAGGAAGCGGACAAAGTGCGTGGGAAGCCGCAGGATTATTGCATAGAGACGGGGCGGATGTTGAGTTGGTTTACCGTAAGGAAGGACCCAATTACGCTGGAAGCAGAGAAAATGAAATTGCACTTCGTGATGTGGGTGACATCTTTTATCAACTTCCACTGGATGAAAAGAAACAAGGATGGGGGCAATCGGCTGGTAGTGTGGCCCATTTCTTAAAACCATATGTAGAAGGAATCGTTCCTCAAAATGCAGGGGTATCAATTGAAAAAGTTGAACTATTGATTGAGGATGAAATACGGATCGTTTTATCGGATGGATCGGAAAAAATAGTCAACCATATCATTGCTGCGACTGGTTTTCGCATTAATTTGGACCAGGTACCATTTTTCGAAAAGGATTTATTGTCTATCATTGAACGTGAAGAAGGTTTCACAGAGTTTCCTAAATTAAACGAATCGTTCGAATCGAGTTTACCTGGGCTATATTTTGCACGCCCATTATCTTCTCATAGCCATGGCCCAACATTTAGATTTATTCTGGGATTAAGGAAGACTGCTTTTTCGATCATTCCTTCGATTGTGAAGAACAAAGAACATAATTTGATAAGAAATTAGGGGAGATGCCATCATGAGAAAATCCTTTCAAGCTATTACGCGAAGTTTTGGCTTATTGAATAAAACATGTTGTTCGGTTGATGGCGTAGATGTATCCGCTGCCCAAAGCCACATTCTTTATGAGATTGATGCCAATGACCATCCCTCAATCCAGCAGGTGGCAGATTTACTTGGAATCGATATCACGACTTTCAGCCGGCAAATTCAAACCCTTGTGAAAATGGAACTGGTAACAAAGATCTCTTCAGAAGAAGACAAAAGGATCAGTAACCTAGCGTTAACGGATAAGGGAGAAAAAGTGGCAAAAGATATTGATCAACAAGTGAATGCTTTTCTAGAAGATATATTCAGTCAGATGACGGACTTTGAGCGGGAAACGGTGCAACGAGCGATTCATCTTCTTGCGGACACCATGACAAAGGCACCTGTATGCTGCGGCATCAAAAAGGAAAGTAGCAGTTGTTAATCAGGGGGAAACGATCAAAATGAATGAAATCGTTATTAGGGAGGCTTTTCCAAGTGACATGGAATCCATCCAATCCATTTATAATCAAGGAATTGTGGACCGTATTGCCACATTAGAAACGGAAACAAAGGATCTGCAGTATATGATGGATTGGTTTCAAAAGCATACGGACAGATACAAAGCCATCGTGGCAGAAGTGGATGGGGAAGTTGTCGGCTGGCCAGTTTAAATCAATATAATAGCCGAGCGGCATATAACGGTGTAGCGGACCTATCACTTTACATCAAACGGGAATATCGTGGAAAAGGAATCGGTGGGAAATTGCTGTCCTCTATCGAAATCCTGGCAAAAGAAAATGATTTTCATAAAATCATTCTTTCGACCTTCCCCTTTAACGAGCTAGGGCAAGGGCTGTATAAGAAAAAAGGATTTCGTGTCGTAGGTGTATTTCAGAAGCAAGGCACGTTAGATGGTGAATTCGTCGATGTGATGGCAATGGAAAAATTATTAACTTAGGAGGTAATCATAAATGGATTCAACCCAAAAAAACATGCCTGTTGCAATCATAGGAGGCGGTCCTGTGGGACTGGTAGCAGCGGCCCATCTTGTAAAAAAAGGTGAAAAATTTGTGCTGTTTGAAGCCGGAGATACAATTGGCTCCAGCATGCTGAAGTGGGGACATGTGAGAATGTTTTCACCATGGAAGTACAATGTCGATAAGGAAGCAAAGGAATTGCTAACAGAAGCAGGCTGGACTTCACCAGCAGAAGAAGATCTACCGACTGGACGGGAATTGGTAGAGAAGTACCTACTTCCGTTAAGCAACCTCTCAGGAATAAAAAAGAACGTTTTTACACGTGCCAAAGTCGTTGGTGTTGCAAAAAAGGCCTCGACAAACTCAAAACTAAACGGAGAGAGAATGTCCCTTTTCAGATCTATGTAGAAATAGATAGGGATACCAAAGTGTTTGAAGTAAAAGCTGTCATTGATTCATCAGGCACATGGGAAAATCCCAATCCGATGCTGTCGAATGGGATCTGGACCAATGCTGAAAGGACACTGAAAGACCATATTTATTATGGAATTCCGAATGTTAAAGAGTTAGAAGAAAGATACCGGAACAAATCCGTTATGGTGATTGGAAGCGGTCACTCAGCGATAAATGCTCTCCTTGACTTGGTGGAATTAAAAGAAAAGTACCCGGACACCGTCATCCGCTGGGTTCTTCGAAAAAAACATGTCCGTGAAGCATACGGCGGACAGGAAAACGATGGTCTGCAAGCGCGAGGCGAACTTGGAATCAGGATTCAACGATTGGTTGATTCCGAACAAATTGAGGTTTTAACACCGTTTTATATCAGTGGAGTACGCGAAGTGAAAGGAAAAATAAGCGTACTAGGTGACTTGAATGGTGAAGAAGAAACAATCGGTGAAATCGATGAGATCGTTGTAAGCACTGGGTTTAGACCTGATATAAGTTATCTGAATGAAATAAGATTAAGTCTTGATTCTGCGGTTGAAAGCGTAGATACCCTTGCTCCGCTGATTGACCCGAATATTCATAGCTGCGGAACCGTAAAACCGCATGGGGAAGAGGAATTAAGACAACCGGAGAAGAATTTTTATATCGTGGGAATGAAAAGTTACGGACGGGCGCCAACCTTCCTGCTGGCTACTGGATATGAACAGGTGAGGTCAGTAGTAGCGTATTTGACAGGGGATTTCCAGGGAGCGAAAGAAGTTCAGTTGGAACTGCCTGAAACAGGAGTCTGTAAGACGAATTTCTCTTCCAGCTGCTGTGAAACTGAGACATCTGCAGAAGAAACTAAAGCGAGTTCCTGTTGCGGTGGACCTGTCCCTGTAAAGCTGGAAATCAAAAAGAATTCTTGCTGTGGTTAAAGAAAAGACCAGTCTGAAACACGTCAGACTGGTCTTTTAAATAGGGGTGAACTATGGTACCAAAAAATAAACAGTCGATTATTGCCATCGCTTTCATCACGGCAATATGTTTAGCAGGAGACTCGATGCTTTATATTGTATTGCCGACGCACTGGAAAGAAGCTCGTTTAACTTCCTTAGTTCAAGTCGGAATTCTCCTATCGGTTAACCGATTTGTAAGGCTTCCATTGAACCCATTAATCGGGTTTTTGTATAAGAAACTTAATTTCAGATCAGGAATACTGCTTGCGGTCGTGTTAAGCGGTTTGACGACCATAAGCTACGGGTTCGTTGAAGATTTCAATGTATGGATTATAATTCGATCGATATGGGGTTTTGCCTGGTCTCTTTTTAAACTCGGCGCGTATTTATTGATTTTACAGCTCTCAACTGACATGAACCGTGGGAATTTTGTAGGCACTTATAACGGACTGTACCGTCTTGGGAGTCTGTTCGGAATGCTGATGGGTGGTTTTTTTGCCGATTTATTTGGTATGAATGTCATTAGCATGGTTTTAGGAATCTCTGCGTTTATAAGCCTACCAATCATCTTTAAATACATCCCCAAAACTATTCAGACTCATGAATCAGTGGGAAAACCTTCGCTTTTAACAAACTTAAGTAGGTCTTTAAATAGACGTCTCATCACGATACTAGGAACGGCCTTTCTATTGACTATGTTCCTTGATGGAATGTTAACGGCGACATTAAGTCATATCATCGAAGTGAAATTTACAGATAAGATTAATCTACTTGGTATTATTACAGGGGCAGCTTCGCTTGCTGGGGTAATCCAGGCATTAAGATGGGGAATCGCTCCTTTTATCGTGATGAAAATTGGAAACATGATGGATTATGCTAAGCAAAAAAATATGATGTTGTCCTTTTTCCTGGCATGCGCATTCTTTCTGCTTTGTTTGATTCCCTTAAACATTCCATTATTTTTTTTGCTGCCTATTTTATTTATTCATCTTTTAGTTGCTTCGATTCTTACAACGATTATGGATGCCATTGTAACTGATTATTCATCGAAGGTTTCAAACAAAATTTTCATCATGACTGCTTTTACAATTATTATAGATTTAGGTGCTGCTCTTGGGCCAATTATGGGGTATTCACTTGAACAAAAAATGGGATTGACGAATGTATTCTGGATGGCCGCAATGACTTGTTTATTCTTAACGGTTATGTGGTTTCTGCCAAGGAATAATCATTCAAATCAAAACGCATTAAAACAACATTTGTAACGAAAATGCCTTCTAGGTCTTTTTATTTTTTAATATAACGGGTAAAAATAAAAAATATACAAGTTCCCTACTTGCATATATAAGAGTTTACTTATACAATGGTTTTGTTTTAATACGTATATAAGAATATGCTTATCTTTAAAATAATAAGGAGGTAGCCCATGACAGCCACTGATGGATTAGGCTTAGAGAGCTGTGCAGGAATACTAAAACTCTTGGGTGATAAATCACGTTTATCCATGGTGAAAATCATGTCTGAACATGAATGCTGTGTCTGTGAGTTAGTTGATTTATTTGAAATGAGCCAACCTGCCATTAGCCAGCATGTCCGAAAATTAAAAGATAGTGGGATCATAAAAGAACGCAGAGGTGGACAATGGATCTATTACACGCTAAATCCACAGTCCCCGTTTTACTCATTCGTATTGAATGTAATAAGCCATTTGCCGAGTCAGCGTTATAAAGTTGAAGAATTAGAACAACAGGGAAAACGTCTCTGTTGCGAGTAACTTAGGAGGAAGACCATTGGTTTCAATTATTTTAGCTAGCATCATCTTTTTATTGACGCTAACACTTGTCATCTGGCAGCCCAAAAATTTATCCATTGGTTGGTCTGCGTGTGGAGGAGCCATACTAGCTTTATTGGCAGGCGTAGTTGACATCCATGATGTGATTGAAGTGACCAAAATTGTATGGAATGCGACTTTTTCTTTTATCGCTATTATCATTATTTCTTTAATATTAGATGAAATTGGTTTCTTTGAATGGTCGGCTTTGCACATGGCAAGAGCGGCTAAAGGAAACGGGATTAAAATGTTTGTATATGTTAGCATTCTTGGTGCTCTCGTTGCGGCATTTTTCGCCAATGATGGAGCTGCCCTTATCCTGACTCCGATTGTGTTAGCGATGGTCCGAAATTTAAAGCTGGAAGACAAAATGATATTCCCGTTCATTATTGCAAGTGGATTTATAGCGGATACGACATCATTGCCATTGGTAGTAAGTAATCTTGTAAACATCGTTTCTGCTGACTTTTTTGGCATCGGGTTTGTTCATTTTGCATCAAGAATGATTGTTCCGAATTTATTTTCTCTAGTGGCAAGTATTTTGGTGCTATATCTTTACTTCAGAAGAAGCATTCCAAAACAATATGATTTATCGAAATTAAAGAAACCTGTGGAAGCCATTCGAGATCAAAAAATGTTTCGTTTATCATGGGTTGTATTGGCTTTCTTATTGGCTGGTTACTTTATCAGCCAAACACTTCACATCCCTGTTTCAATCATCGCAGGAGTGGTTGCGATTTTCTTCTTGTTTATGGGAAGAAGAAGCCATGCCATTGAAACCAAAAAGGTCATAAAAGGAGCTCCATGGGCCATTGTATTTTTCTCGATTGGAATGTATGTGGTCGTATATGGCCTGCGCAATGCTGGATTGACAAGTGTACTAGCGGATTTGATTCAGGTCTGCGCTAATCATGGATTATTTATTGGAACAGTCTCTATGGGCTTTATTGCCGCCATTCTTTCTTCTATCATGAATAACATGCCAACCGTCATGATTGATGCATTGGCGATAGCTGATACACATACAGCAGGTGTGATTAAAGAAGGGCTGGTATATGCGAATGTGATTGGTTCTGATTTAGGTCCTAAAATCACACCTATTGGTTCTCTGGCTACATTACTTTGGCTTCATGTCTTGAAAACCAAGGGAGTTAAAATTTCGTGGGGAACCTATTTTAAAACAGGAATTGTCTTAACCATCCCCGTCTTATTTATTACACTATTAGGTTTATACCTTTGGTTGAGAATAGTCTAACAAAAAAATCATGCCAACATAAAAAGGAGAAATACAGCTATGTCTAAAAAAACCATCTATTTTCTATGTACAGGTAACTCTTGCCGAAGCCAAATGGCAGAAGGCTGGGCTAAAAAACACTTAAGTGATGAGTGGGAAGTGAAAAGTGCTGGATTAGAGGCACATGGATTGAACCCAAATGCTGTAAAAGCGATGAACGAAGCTGGAATAGATATTTCAAAGCAAACTTCAGATGTCATCGATCCCGAAATTCTAAACAATTCCGAATTAGTGGTGACACTTTGTGGCCACGCCGCTGATCATTGCCCGGTTACTCCCCCCCATGTGAATCGTGTTCACTGGGGATTTGATGACCCAGCTAAGGCAGAAGGAACAGAAGAAGAAAAATGGGCATTCTTCCAGCGTGTCCGTGATGAAATTGGAGATCGTATTAAGACTTTCGCTGAAACGGGGAAGTAAAATACCTGTGAAAAAACAAGAAAAAGAAAAGGGGAAAGAACATTGATTATCACCGACCAAGCTCGTGATTTTATAAAGCAAATGTTCCAGGAACACAATGCTAATAATATTCGTGTTCATTTTGATGGCTATGGCTGAGGACAGCCAAGAATAGGACTGGCTCTGGATGAGCCAGAAGATGATGATACCATTGTGACTATTAATGAAATACAGGTAGCAATTGATCCGATTATCGAACCTAATACTGAGGGCCTTGTTCTTGATATAAGTGGGGAGAAGACAAGACCAGGTCTCGTAATGTTAGGCAATACAGGTCATTGCTGTTAAACCGAATATAGAAAATGGAGGAAGTACCGTGTTGGGTATCCAATTAAATCTAGTTATTAATGCGGAAAACAAAGATATAACTGAGAGGGAAATGGAAGAATTTTACGAAAAAGTGATTGATTTGATTGAATCGAACAAATGGACGTGCGGTGGTGGGATAAGGTTAGTTGATGTTGATGAGGAATAAACAAAAAGAAGCGAGACAGATGTCTTGCTTCTTTTTGTTTCATTCGCTGTTGGCTATGGTTAATTCATTATAAGCCTCTAAAAAATGGTTATACGTTTGACTTCCATATTGTTTAGGATTGTTCCGAAAGAAAAGTTCTATGGTTAAGTCTCTAGCTTTATCCAAGGTGCAATTTCGGGAACTTAGAACAAGCTTAATGTATGCGAGAAAATAATCTTTCTTTAAAGTGCTTGCATGATTCACTGTCATTTTATTTCCTCCGTTTAAAGTTGCCCTAATATTTATATCAGGTAAAAGATAAATCCCGAAATTGTGGACATCACAAACACGGACGCGACAAATGTAATAACAAGTTCTTTTCGGAAAATGGATTTTAACAAAATTACTTCTGGAAGGCTTGCACCAGCAGAGCTAATAATCATCGCCATCACAGGGCCAAGTGCCATTCCTTTTGCAATAAGAATTTGTGAGATCGGAATCATACTGGAAAGGCGGATATACAATGGAATTCCGATAATTGCGGCGATAGGGATAAGCCACCAATGTTCCCTGCCAAAGACACTTGCAATCCATTCGGTTGGAACTAGCCCATGTATGACAGCACCAATAGCGGCTCCAATGATTAAATAGGGATAAACGCTTTTCATTAAATCAAGGGTTTCTTTTAGAGCTAATTTTAGATTGAATTTTTGTTGTTGTTCTTCATAACCAGTCATGACAACATTTTTTACTGACCTTTCAAAACCTAGCTTTTCAAGAGTAAATCCAATGATGATGGAGAAAATCGTGGTTAAAACAGTATAGATGGCGGTCACTTTCCATCCTAAGGCAACACCCATAATGGTCAAAATGGTGGGATCAAGGACAGGGGAGGAAAAAAGGAAAATCATGACGATCCCAAATGGCATTTTTTTCTTCAACATATTTACAACAACAGGAATGGTGGAACAAGAACAAAAGGGTGTAATGAAGGCAAAAATAATGGCAGCAAAAGCAGCGATCAGTTTATTTCTTCCAGCTAACTTTTTTTCGATTTTTTCATAAGGGATAAAACCTTGAAGAAGACTAATTAAAAACGAAATGACAATAAATAAAATCGTTAACTCCAATGCAATGGACAAAAAACTTTTAAACGTTTCTAACCACATATTAATCCCACCTTAACATACGCAAACGCGTGAATTTGTTAATAAATGCACTACTTGACACTTGAAGAGATGGTTAATTCTTTCTGTTCTTTTTCTTCAATGGTTGGAAGAAATGCTTCCAAGCATTTTGTGTAATCATTTCGATTTCTTCTTGTCGTAATCTCAACATTTGTAAAACCTCATATTCATTAAACATAGTTAATCCTCCTATTAATCAAATTATATTGATATTTAAATCAAAAAAAATTGATATAAAAATTAAAAAAATTTATTAGCAGGTTGGCTTGAACATGCAGCAAAGTTCATGTGACAATAAATGATTGAGCTCTTCCTGATTCAGTTGATAAAAGCTCCATGTTCCTTTAGTTTCTTTTGTAATGATATTTGCATCTAATAAAATCTTTAGATGGTAGGACAGTTTTGATTGGGTCATATCTACAATGGGGGCTAAGTCGCAAACACACATTGCTCCTCGCTGTGTGAGAACATTCATTATTTGCAATCTTTTTTTATCTGCGATCGCTTTAAATTTGAATTCGTATGTTTCAAATACCTTATCCATCGAAACGTCTTGAAGCTGGATTATTTCTTTCATTTTTTCACCTTCTTTTCGTTAATCAAATACTCTTGATATACTTATAATATATCCAATATTTACATATGTCAATCAATAAAATCAAAAAAAATTGATTTAATGAAGTGGGACTTTTTTAGGGTATGTATATTAATAAAAGTTTATTCTAAACAATCCTTTCTTTGGTTACAAACATTCTTTATACTTTTAATATCCTGCTAGTTGGACAGGCGCATTTCTTGAGAAAAATTGGAGGTTCAACTTTGTTTACACACATACTCGCAGCACTTATTTTTTTAATAACACTAATTCTTGTTATATGGCAGCCTAAAAATTTATCGATTGGCTGGTCAGCATGTGGAGGAGCCATCCTCGCACTTTTGGCTGGAGTGGTGGACATTCATGATGTTTATGAAGTTACCCACATTGTATGGAATGCCACGTTTACTTTCATTGCCATTATCATTATTTCATTAATATTAGATGAAATTGGATTTTTTGAATGGGCGGCATTGCATATGGCAAGAGCCTCACAGGGAAATGGAATGCTAATGTTTGTTTATGTATGTATTCTTGGTGCTCTAGTTTCCGCATTCTTTGCCAATGATGGGGCAGCATTAATCCTTACCCCAATTGTTTTAGCCATGGTTCGAAATTTAAAGCTGGATGATAAATTGATTTTTCCTTTCATTATTGCAAGTGGGTTTATTGCTGATACGACTTCATTGCCGCTTGTGGTAAGCAATCTTGTAAATATCGTTTCAGCTGACTTCTTTGGAATTGGCTTTGTTCATTTTGCATCAAGAATGATTGTTCCCAACTTGTTTTCATTAGCAGCAAGTATTTTGGTCCTATTTCTGTTTTTCAGAAGAAGTATTCCAAAACAATATGATGTGACAAGATTAAAGAAACCAGTCGAAGCGATTCGAGACCAAAAAATGTTTCGTCTTTCATGGCTTGTGTTAACTGTTTTATTGGTGGGTTACTTTATCAGCCAAACACTCCAAATTCCTGTATCGGTAATCGCTGGGGTGGTTGCAATCTTCTTCTTATTGATGGGAAGCAGAAGCCATGCAATTGAAACGAAAAAAGTATTAAAAGGAGCGCCGTGGTCCATCGTATTTTTTTCGATTGGAATGTATGTGGTCGTATATGGTTTGCGAAATGCTGGGTTAACGACCGTACTAGTGGATGAGATTCAATCTGCTGCCAATCATGGGTTGTTTATCGGAACGATCTCCATGGGTTTTATGGCAGCCATTCTTTCTTCCATTATGAATAATCTACCAACCGTTATGATCGATGCGCTTGCAATAGCTGATACACATACCACGGGAGTAATTAAAGAGGGGCTCATTTACGCAAACGTGATTGGCTCTGATTTGGCCCTAAAATAACCCCGATTGGATCTCTTGCAACCTTATTGTGGCTCCATGTCCTATCACAAAAAGGTGTTAAGATATCCTGGGGAACCTACTTTAAAACGGGGATTATCCTAACGATTCCAACACTATTCATTACTTTAGTGGGTCTTTATATTTGGCTATTAATTATATAAACTTGATTGGAACAAGGCAGACTGTCCAGGCATGTTCTTTTAACATTTTAAAAGGCTGTTTTCTAAAAGATTGTTGTTTTGTAAATAGGTTTTTTAAAGCAAATCGTTAAAAAAGAAGTTGATTGGAACGGAAGGTGCGAGATCCTCGAAAATGCTATCGCATTTCCTTCGTGCGGTGTTGATTCTAGGAAGCTGATTCAACGTCCTGCGGGAGCAGCGGGACAGGTGGAGACCCCACAGGCGCTGTGCGCCGAGGAGGCTCACCGCCCGCCCCGCGGAAAGCGAGCATCATGAAGTGGAAATCAACAACTCCTTATATAGCAACAAAGTAGATGAGAACAGCCTTTTAAAAACAGAAAGATTGACAATATACCACGCCGGGTATATGATGTGGATAACCGAATATATGGATTTGGTACTGACAAGTTTATAAAGGCGATATTATCCTGTTCGAGGGGTTGCCATGCGGCTTAAAAGAGAATATATTAAAGGACAAGAATATAAATGGACTTGCTGATTGGGATTAAAATGAGGTGAAACAAATGGAGTACGAAAAAGAAGTTAAAAATCGTCTAAGACGTATTGAAGGACAAGTTAAGGGAGTACTAAGCATGATGGAACAAGGTAAGGATTGCAGGGATATTATTACCCAGCTTTCTGCAGCCCGCAGTGCCATTGACCGTGCAATGGGTGTTATCGTTAGTAAAAATCTTGAACAGTGTGTTAGGGAAAATGTTGAAAAAGGTGAATCAACTGAGCACCTTGTAAAAGAAGCAGTTGAATTATTAATTAAGAGTAGGTAAATAAACCCTTACGAATTCATAAAAGGGAGAGGACAGATCCTCTCCTTTTTGCTTTATCCTCAAGGTGATGATTCCATTCGGTTGACAAGACATAGCCAATCATTATAAAATTATCTTGAATTCAAGATATATATACTAGGCTTAAAATTTAAGCCTTAAGATAGGGTGGAAATGGACATGAAACATATCTTTCAGGGTGGAATAGATTCATCTAAGCCAACGTTGCTTTTATTACACGGAACCGGCGGGAATGAGAATGATCTTTTACCGCTTGCAGGAATGATTGATAATCAGGCTTCTGTTCTTAGTATGCGGGGAAATGTACTTGAAAATGGAATGCCTCGTTTTTTCCGCAGGCTTGCAGAGGGTATATTTGATGAAGAGGATTTGGTTTTTCGTACAAAGGAGTTAAACGAGTTTCTTGATGAAGCGGCCAAAAATATCATTTTGACAGGCATAATGTCATTGCAATTGGTTATTCGAACGGAGCAAATATAGCGGCCAGCCTGCTTTTCCATTACCGTGATGCTCTAAAAGGTGCCATGCTTCACCATCCAATGGTACCAAGAAAGGGAATTGAGTTGCCGGATCTATCGGGTAAGTCGGTATTTATTGCGGCGGGTACAAATGATCCCATATGTTCCCCATTAGAATCTGCAGAACTGCACTCCATATTGGAAAAAGCAAATGCGAATGTGCAACTTCATTGGGAGAACCGAGGTCATCAATTGACCGCAGATGAAGTAGAAGCAGCATCAAAATGGTACAGAGAAAGATTTTAAGGTTTGGAAAACCTGAATTTTGAGCTGATCAATTTCGATCAGCTTATTTTTTTCTCTATTATGATTGAAACAAAAAGGCCTTAAAATCGCCGATTGTGTTCGTTAATTAAGGCGCTGGCGGAAGTTAAACGCACTGCCAGCTCACTTAGCGCAATGGTAACTAAATCCCGTTCTGAATAAATTTCTGTATCAAATGGGGAAATGCCAAGATAATTGCCTTCGGCTATTTTTTCTCTTATTTGCTGGCATAACCATAGGTGATAGTCAGATAGCTCTACATGTTGTTTATACAAAAGAACCCCTCCTATGTATATTTATTTCCCCATATTTTCATAGTACAAACGTATTGTTTCCTAAATTAGACAAGGAGAAACAGGGAATTTCAGGGATTTAAATATAACAAAAGAAAGGATAAATACTACAAAAAAAAATTATTAAAAATGTTGCTTGACAATAGATACTAATAATTCTATACTTACTTACATAAAGTAACTTAGTTTTAAAAAAGGAGGTAAACAGTAATGATTCCATCATTATTTTTAGCGCATGGGTCACCGATGACAGCAATAGAAGATAATGAATATACCAGTTTCTTAAAGGGACTATCGTCTAAAATCAAGCCAAAGGCAATTGTAATTTTCACCGCACACTGGGAAAGTGATATCTTAACCATTTCATCCTCTGATGAAACTTACGATACGATTTATGACTTTGGAGGTTTTCCGCAAGAACTATATGAAATTAAATATCCTGCCAAGGGTTCAGGGCAATTAGCACAGATTTTGAAAGGGAAATTTGAACAGAAGGGGATTGCCGTCAGGGAGGATGTGCGTCGAGGACTTGACCATGGTTCCTGGACTCTTTTATATCAAATGTATCCTGCAGCAGATATACCGGTTGTACAAATATCCGTAAATCCATACTTAGAGCCAGAGAAGCAGTTTGAAATTGGCGAAACCCTCAAGGGAATGGGCAAGGAAAATATTCTTGTTATCGGAAGCGGAGTGACTGTCCATAATTTAAGGGCTATTAAATGGGGGCAGCAGGAGCCGGATCAATGGGCAGTTGATTTTGATGATTGGCTGATTGATAAAATAAAGAAAGAAGATCTGAAATCATTATTTAAATACGAAAAGCAAGCTCCAAATGCACAAATTGCGGTTCCTACACCTGAACACTTTATGCCATTCTTTATTGCAATGGGTAGTGGGGAAACGCAGCCCACCATTCTGCATAGAAGCTATGAGCTTGGAAACCTTAGTTATCTGAGTATGCAGTTTTAAAATATTTTTCATAGATTAAAAAAATTTTAACTTTTTATCTCGAAATCAAGATAAAAACCAAAAAACTAGGAGGAATTAAATATGAATATCGCTTTACTTTTGATTAGATTGGTAATTGGAATAACATTTATGGGACATGGTTCCCAAAAGCTTTTTGGCTGGTTTGGCGGCTACGGAATTAAAGGAACTGGTGGATGGATGGAATCAATCGGCATCAAGCCAGGTGCAGCCATGGCTCTTATGGCAGGACTGCTTGAATTTGTCGGTGGATTGCTGTTTACGGCAGGCTTATTGACACCATTAGCTGGTATCGCCATTGCATTGACGATGATTGTTTCTATCGTAAAGGTGCATGGCGCTAATGGATACTGGGTAACTCAAAACGGTTTCGAATACAACTTCATTTTGTTGGTCACTGCTATTGCAATTGCGATAAGCGGAGCAGGAAAATATGCCCTCGATGCGATCTTGTTTTAAAGGAAACTCCCCCTCAGCAGAGGGGATTTCAGACTGTAGACAACCTCTTTCGAGTTTGTCTGCAGTCTTTTTTCTTTTTAATTAAGTAAAAGACTCGTTGATTTACGCTGCAGGTGGACGCTTTCCGCGGGGCGGGCGGTGAGGCTCCCGGAAAGCAAACACCTGGAGCGCAAATCACACCATCCAAATGAATTTTTTTAAAAAATCAAAGGCAGCGAGAGTTGTCTCGCAGCCTTTGTCGAAATCTGAAATCCCCTTAGTCAAGGGGATTTTTTTTGGTCTAAATTAGATGAAAACAAAAGCAAAACTCTTTTAATGATGTCTTTTTTAGTTTAGTGGTAAAATGATAAAAAATACCCTAGTTATCATTCTGAAAAAGATAAAAGGCAGGCTGGATAAATGGAAATTTTAGTGATTGAGGACAATGAAAGTGTATGCTCCATGCTTGAGATGTTTTTTATGAAAGAAGGCTATAAAGGGGAGTTTGTACATAATGGCCTTCAGGGATATGACCGTTTTCGGGCGAAGGACTGGGATTTACTGATTATTGACTGGATGCTTCCAGGGATGGACGGTGTCAGCCTTTGCAAAAAAATTAGAGAAACCAGCAGTGTTCCAATTATTTTATTAACAGCAAAGGACAGTGAATCCGACCAGGTTCTTGGATTGGAAATGGGGGCGGATGATTATGTTACGAAACCCTTCAGCCCGCTTACACTTCTGGCCAGGATTAAAGCTGTTTCCCGCCGCTTTCAGCAGGATGTTAAAAAACATGAAAATGTATTCTTCGAAACTGAGTTTTTTAAAATAAGTAAGGAAACAAGAGAAGTCTTCTTACAGGGAACCAAAATTTCCAATTTGACACCAAAGGAATTTGATTTATTATATTTCTTACTACAAAATGAACGGCAGGTTTTCTCAAGGGAGCAGCTTCTTGACAAAGTATGGGGATACCAATTTTATGGGGATGAGCGGACAGTAGATGTTCATGTAAAAAGGCTAAGAAAAAAAATAGGCAGCTCCAATCAGCCCTTTATCCATACAGTCTGGGGAATAGGCTATAAATTTGATGAATCGGTGGCAGAGGATGAGATTTAAATATCTGTACCAGTTATTGCTTAGCCATGTCAGTGTTTTACTTGTAGCCTTTTTATTGCTGTGGCTTTTGTTTTCAAGTTTTATTGAACAGTTTATTTATGAGAATAAAGTCAATGAATTGAATTCCTTCGGGGAACAGATTCTTAGCGACTTAAATGACCCATCACAGGCAAGCCCGCTCTTCCTTAAGCATTACAGCGACCTATTGCAGGCCAGGAATATCCGTTTTTTTCTTTTTGACAATAGCAGCAGGGTTATCAATTATAAAACCCCTTCGGCTCCGCTTGTAAAACTGACCGATGATGAATGGTCGCAGATTCAAAAAGGAAACAGAGTCACAGTAAAGCGAGATATTAAACGTTTTAAACAGGAAGTGACACTTGCAGCACTTCCATATATTCAAAATGGAGTTTTTCTTGGAGGGGTTTTGTTAATATCCCCCATAAGCGGAACGCGGGAGACAATTGCGGAAATCAATCAATTTTTCTTCTACGCAGTATCTGCAGCTCTTGCCATCACATTTTTACTAAGCTGGTTTATTTCAAAATTCCATGTAAAAAGAATTGACCGTATAAGGCATGCAACCTCATTGATATCGAGCGGGAATTATAATATAAATATTCCTTTCAGTGAGTTGGATGAAATAGGGGATCTTGCAAAGGATTTTAACAGCATGGCAGGGAAGTTATATTCCTCCCAGGAAGAAATCGAGCTTCTTGAAAATAGAAGAAGACAGTTTATCGCAGACGTATCACATGAACTAAAAACACCTTTAACAACCATGGGCGGACTGATTTCAGGGCTTAAAGACGATTTAATCCCTTCCGAAGAAAAAGAGCGCTGTATGGATTTAATCGAGAAAGAAACAAAACGGCTGAGCCGACTTGTAAATGAGAATTTGGACTACGAAAAAATAAGATCCAATCAAATCATTCTGAATCGGGAAGAAATACAGGTGATTGAGGTCTTCGAAATTATAAAGGAGCATCTGGAGGCCCAGGCACTTGAAAAAGGTAATCAAATCCTATTTGAAGCAGATAATAGCCTGATTGTATATGCCGATTATGACAGACTCATTCAAATATTGATGAATATAACAAAAAATAGCATTCAATTTACATCGGAAGGACAAGTTACTCTTCGTGGGATTAGAGGAGATAATCAGACAATCATTGAAATTGAAGATACCGGAATTGGAATAAAGCCCGAAGAGATAGAGTCGATCTGGGTGCGCTTTTATAAGGCGGATATTTCCAGAACAAGCAACCCTTACGGTGAATTTGGGCTGGGACTTTCAATTGTGAAAAAACTGGTTGAACTTCATAAGGGTAGTATTGAGGTATTTAGTAAAGTAGATCAGGGAACAAAATTCGTTATTACCTTTCCCTTAGAATGAACCGAAAAAGCATATTGTCTGTGATGAAAAAAGGAGCGGTCCAAGTGGGCGGCTCCTTTTCAATATTGATACCTCAATGGGCATTCTCGTATACAACCTTTAATTCCATTGAGCTTTCATCGAAAGATAAGTAGGTGTTTGTATCTTCAAAAAACCATGTATCATTTCCTTCTACAAAAAACGTTATACCATGTACATCTTTAGTAAAACCTGCGTGATAAGGTGTTTCGGCAGAAAAGGCAAGGCTGTATCCTTTATGCTTTTCACCAAATCCGGCATATTGCGGATACATTCGGATAAAAAGATGAGTATTATTTCTAAATTCGTCAGAAAACCAAGAAAAAGCTTTTTCATCAATAGAGATAAACATAATATGCACCAATCCTTTTCATCTAATTGGAATATGCTCTTTTCATAAAACAACAAATGCAGAGTTACATCTCTGTGGAGAGATAAATTCCCCTGTTAAGAAAATGGTAAGGCGTAACAGAAAAATTCACTATGATATTTTTCACACATTCAGACCGATTGGAGATAATTAAAAAAGTGTTCATAATTGGATAGGAAGAAAAGAATATTTTGTGTCTATATACTTCAAGCTGTGCTTTTTTTGTAACATCTTAATAGTGGTAACAATGCTAAAATAAACTCAAAAGAGAAGCATCTAAACAGGAGGCTATATAACATGGAAGAGAATTTTACACAGCTTGCAAGCTGCGTTAATGATATAAAAAAATTGATAGAGTCATTTCAATCGACTTTGGATAATATTGAAAACCGGCTGGCACGATTAGAAAAAGTAGATAGTATCGAACATCGGGTAGCTGTTAATCAAATTGATCTTTCCGATATTAAAGAGTCGCTGCAGCGGATAGAAGAGCTCCAAGTCCAGGAAGCCGAGAGGAAGACTGAAAAATTACATGGGAAAATGGAAACGAACAAAAATGAAGACCTGCAATATGTTCATCGGCGCCTCGATTCCCATCTTGTGAAAATTGCGAGGGCTGAAGAAGATATTATGATTTTGAAATCTAAGTAGTTGATGGTCTCTTTCTAGATAAAGAAAACTCGGCGATTGCCGAGCCTTAAAGCGAGGGCAGAGCCGTAGTTGCACTTATGCGTGCGGAATTTATGGATAAAAATTCTGATAAGCTAAAAAAGGATATCCCTCTATGAAGCAGGAGGAATATCCTTTGAGATATGCCATTTCTCAAATGAGGGGAATGGCTAACTTTTATTTAATAATGCTCTTAAGCCGTGATAAAGAAGTGCTAAAGCAAAAACAATCATTGCTAGGACTCCGATAATATCAAAAATACTAGTCAAGCTAGATATTAAAGGTATTCCAGGAAGATTAACCAGTGCTAGACCTGCCAGAATACAGGCTAAATATAAAAAGGCTAAGCTATTCATCATTTCATCCCTCCTTAAGAATAAAATATTCACAAAGTGGGGAAGTGCCTGGTCAAATATCCAATTCATCTAATATTCATTAATAATAAAACAAACACCCAGACCTGCTAAATCGGTCTGGGTGTTTTTAATGTTAATAAAGCATCTCTGATTCTTTCAGGGGAATTTGCTTAGCGGCAGATTCTCCATCTTCTTCATTTTTTGTGACTTCAACATACTTAATATGGTGTTCTTCCATCTCAAGAATTTTAAAGGAATATGAATCATTAAGAATGATATCGCCCTCTTTGGCTTCATAGTTCTCAGTGAGAATCCACCCGCCAATCGTATCGACGTCTTCATCATTAATTTCTAAACCAAGCAAATCATTGACTTCGCTGACTAATACCTTGGAATCAATAATAAAATGGTAATCTTTAATTTTCCTGATCATTGGAATCTCATCCATATCAAATTCATCACGAATCTCGCCAACTATTTCCTCAAGAATATCCTCGACAGTAACAAGGCCTGAGGTTCCACCATACTCATCCATTAAAACGGCCATATGGACCCGGTCCTTTTGCATCCTAACCAAAAGATCGTGGATAGGAATTGATTCAATAACCCTAATAATCGGGCGGGTATAGCTTTCAAGTGTCTGTGAAGACAAATTTTCATTCCCAATTAAAGCAGTCATCATTTCTTTAATGTTTACCAATCCGATAATGTGGTCCTTATCACCGTCAATAATCGGATAGCGGGTGAATTTTTCCTCTCTTAAAACCTCAAGAAAGGTTTCAAGTGTGTCGTCCTTTGATAAAGACATTATCTCAGTTCGGGGAACCATGATTTCTTTTGCAATCCTGTTATCAAACTCGAAAATTTTGTTTACATACTTAAACTCAGACTGGTTAATTTCACCACTTTTATAGCTTTCAGACAGTATAATCCGAAGTTCTTCTTCAGTATGCGCCAGTTCATTCTCTGAAACTGGTTTTAATCCGAAAAGACCAGCAGTAACCCGGGCAGAGTTATTAAGTGCCCATATGACCGGATACATTACTTTGTAAAACCAAATGAGAGGTTTTGACATTGCGAGTGTAATAGCTTCAGCTTTCTGAATCGCTAAAGTTTTCGGTGCGAGTTCACCGACCACAACATGAAGGAATGTGATGGCTGCAAAAGCAATGCTCACTATCAGAAAATGGGACACACTTGCTGGTATGTTCAATCCCTTGAAAAGTGGATGCAGCATCAGTTCAATAGTCGGTTCACCCAGCCACCCAAGGCCAAGGGCTGTAATGGTTATCCCCAGCTGGCAGGCTGAAAGATATTCATCCAGATTTGAGACGACCTTTTTGGCCGCAATTGCCCTTGTGCTGCCTTCCTCGATAAGCTGGTCAATTCTTGAACTTCTTACCCTAATTATCGCAAATTCTGAAGCGACGAAAAAGGCTGTTAAAGCAATTAAAATGGCTATTAAAACCAAGTTAAATATGTCCAATAAGTTTCCTTATCTCGTTAAGAAGACGAGTAAGGAGTCACCTCCCAGTAAATTAAAAAAATTAACTCGTAAAATGCAAAAGGGATTTCATCAGGGCCGTACTTTGCTGATTTAATGTATCTGCCAGCGTTTCTGTTTGGTGTTTATCAAGCTTATCAATTAATGGCAACAGAACAGATAAATCATCATGCAGCTGTTTCATCTGCTGTGTGACGGCACATATATGTTTTTCCACTTCTGATTCACGGATTTTCTTTTCTTTCTTTATTTCTAGCTTTCTTTTAATCTCATCTAATGGAAAATACAGATTCTTACATTCTTCAATAAATCTTAAATCGGCTAATGCTTCTTCAGAATATATTCGATAATTGGATTTAGAACGATCTGCATTTAATAAACCAATAGATGTATAATAATCGATTGTTCTCTTAGAAACCCCGGCAGCGCAGGCTATTTCACCGATACGATAGAATGCCCCATCATATCACCTCAATTAGTAAAATTAACAATAATTATAAAGAAATAAAAGTGTACAGTCAAACGTACCAGTTAGTGATTTGGCTGTTAAAAACATTTTATGGGAAAATAAAATTTATATGAAGGAGAGTTAGAAAATTTAATTTATAAATAAACAGCGCCTCACTCCGCTTGAGACGCTGCCGATTTTCTGACCTCAACATACATAATATGATGGCCTTCAATTTCTTTTATTTGGAAATTGAATCCTTCCTTTTCAATTGAATCCCCTTTTTGAAGGTCGAATTTTTGTGTGAGGAACCATCCGCCAATCGTGTCAATATCTTCTTCGTCAAGCGAGGTCCCTAACAGGTCATTCACTTCAGAAATTAAAACCTTACCGTCTAATATAAAATGATTCTCTCCTTTTTTCTGTATAAGGGGGATCTCGTCAATATCAAATTCGTCTCGTATTTCTCCCACAATTTCTTCTATTATATCCTCAACAGTTACAAGCCCAGCAGTTCCTCCATATTCGTCTGAGAGTATAGCCATATGTAATCTGCTTTTTTGCAGTCTTAGCAATAATTCATGAATCGGTATCGTCTCGATTACATGTATAACGGGATTTAAATAAGGCATCAGGGGAGCTTCTCCGTTACATTTTTGCTCGATACAATCAGTCAGCACCTCCTTGATATTAATAATTCCAAGAATATTATCCTTATCTCCATCGATAACAGGATATCGAGTGTACTTTTCTTTTTTAATAACCTCGAAAACTTCCTCCATTGTTAAATCCTTTGAGAGTGCGACGATTTCAGTCCGCGGAACCATAATTTCCTTCGCAATCCGATTATCGAATTCGAAAATCCGATTAACATAACGAAACTCAGATTGGTTAATCTCACCGCTTTTATAGCTTTCAGATAAGATCATCCGAAGCTCTTCCTCAGAATGAGAGATATCATGCTCAGATGCAGGCTTAAGACCGAACATTCCTGTAACCAGGCGAGCAGAATGATTCAAAATCCAAATAAATGGATACATGATTCGATAAAACCAAATTAATGGGGGAGCAAACAAAAGAATAACCTGTTCCGCTTTTTGAATGGCAAATGTTTTTGGTGAGAGCTCTCCAATCACCACATTAAAAAAAGTAATAATCGCAAAGGCAATGATAAAAGATAAAATGTGTTTTAAGGAACTCTGCAATTGAATTTTCTCGAACAGGGGATTCAGGATTCTTTGGATTGTTGGCTCTCCCAGCCAGCCTAAAAGCAGGGAAGTAATCGTTATGCCGACCTGTGTTGCTGATAAATACCCGTCCAGATTCATTAAAACCCTTTTTGCCGTTTCCGCTTTCTTGTTCCCTTCAGTAATTAATTGGTCAATCCGGGTAGTACGGACCCTAATCATAGCGAACTCTGAAGATACAAAAAAGGCGGTCATGGCTATAAGAATTGCGATGATAAAAATATTTGTTAAGACCATTCAGCACCTTACCAGTTGTAAGGCCGTCACCTCCATTCACCATTTCTTTTTTTATTATAACCCTATCTTACCTTTTCTACTTGATTGGGTGTCTTAAACGTACTTTGACCATTTTAATGAGAAAAATTTTAACCTTTTTTTAACCAAAAGGCAAAACAAAAAAAATAGCCGCTTATTTTGGCGGCGGTTTAAATTATAGAAATGAGGAATATTAAAGTATAGGTATAAATAGGCGGGACTATGTTTCTTTCCAATCAGCTGCAAGCATTCCATAAACAATTAGATCATGAAAACGCCCGTACAATTGTTCACCTTCCCGGATTTTTCCCTCCATAGCAAAACCAAGCCTTTCGGGAATGGAACGGCTTTTTTTATTTTTTTCGCCACAGCGGATTTCTGCCCGGTTCAAGCCTAATTCATAAAAAATATAGTTGAGTACACCCTGAACGGTCCTGGTCATTATGCCGTGGCCTTGGGCTGATTCTGCAAGATAATATCCTATGCTGGTTTGCCGATTGTGCCAATCAATATTATGTAAGCCAATAGAACCAACCAGTTCACCTTTATAAACGATACCAGCATTAAAGCCGTTATTGTCTGCAAATTGCTTCAGCCAGATGGGAATAATGGAGTGATACTGAAATGCCGAATTCATGGCATCGACCCATGGGAGCCATTTGCGTAAATAAAAACGGTTCTCATCAACCAGCTGAAAAAGCCTTTCTGAATGGTGAAGCTGAAATAATTGAAGCTCAATATCCTGATCTATTCTCATTGTAAACATATACAATCTCCTTAATGAAATGCTATCTTCATTAATTCCTTTTATTCTTCTTTTGCTGTTGGAAGGTTAATTGTAAAGGCGGTTTTTTCAGGATATGATTCACATGAAAGCTGCCCTTTATGTTTTTCGATTATTTCTTTACAAACAAATAATCCCAGACCGGTGCCGAGCTTTTTCGTGGTGAAAAAAGGTTCAAAAATCGTTTTATGTAATTCTTCCGGTATCATTGGTCCATTGTTTGAAATTTCAATTTTAATTTGGCAAGGATCATCCAGGTGGCAAATGATTTCAACCGTAGGATTTTCAGTACGGTGCTGGCCAAGTACATCAATCGCGTTGAAAATGATATTAATAAAAACCTGGCGGATTTCATCAGCATATCCATAAAGAAGCCGATCCTCCGTTAGTTCCTTTATTATCCTTACTTTTCCATCCAGAATACTAGGGTATAGAAAATTTAATACCTCTTCAATTAAATGATTAAGATGAAAATAGCTTTTTTCTTTCCCTATCAGCTCTTTTTTGGACAGAAGCAGAAATTGGGAAATGCGGAAGTTCAGTTGATCTAATTCGTTGGATATAATTTCAAGATATTTCATTTGGGGATAATCTGATTTCAGCAATTGTACAAATCCCTGAATCGAAGTTAGCGGATTTCTGAATTCATGAATAAAACTGGAAGTCATTTGTCCCAGTAATGTAAGTCGATCCTGGTGAGTCGAATCAATAAATTTATTTTTTTCCTCAATAATTTGATTTTTTGCCTCAGTGAAGCGGGAGACTGCAAAATAAATAAATTTGTCAAAGCAGAAATTAATTAAATTAATCGACTCCTGTAAATCTTCCCACGCCAACCCGACCTTGCTTAAATAGCTGTATAAAATGGATCTGCCAAGATTAACATTATATACAAATTCCCCTATATTAACATTTGCTTCGACTCTTTCAGCGGCAATCTCCAATGCCAGTTTTTCAATATCTTTAAGCAATTCAGCCTCATTTCGTTTGAAAAGTGTTACCACTACATTAAAAAGAGACTTGCCATTTTCTCTAATTCTTTCTATAAACGGATTAACATCGGAAATGATGATAGCCGATTCCCAATCCTTTAGAATATTTTTTCTCTCACTTTCAAAGAAAACAAATAAATCGTCTTTTGTTTCGCTAAACATCATGTACCTCCCCCGTATCCTGCCTAAAATTCCTGAACAAAGAGATTATTCGATTAGGGAAGAAGAAAATCCTCTATATCGGTATCCATTATTAGAAAATAAATTGAATGTGTAATTGCCTGCATATCTCTGCTAAGGAATTTTACTTGTCAGTGCTTAAGATTCGTAGTATATTCAATATGGAAAAAATTAAATATTTCCACAGGGGGAGCTGCATTGGCGGCTGAGAGTGAATGTTCGAGTTCTGACCCTATGAACCTGTTAGTTAACGCTAGCGTAGGGATGTGGTTTGCGGATATAAGCATTTCAGGCAATCCTCAACCGCCCTGGATTGCTTTTTTTTGCATCCTTTCTTCCAGGTGGCACCATTTCGTAGGGTATGGTTCAAAAGTTTACCTAAAGAAGGGAGAAACAAAGATGAAACAAAGAAGCAACACATTGTTTATAGTGGAGATTGCAGTATTCACAGCACTTGCATACTTACTTGATCTCGCATCAGGATTTATTTTCTCAAGAATTTGGCCGCAGGGCGGTTCTGTATCAATTGCAATGGTTCCTATTTTTTTAATGGCTTATCGCTGGGGTATAAAGGGTGGAGTATTGACAGGCTTCCTATTGGGCTTACTGCAGCTCGTTATTGGGTTTTCGACGGTTGTGCATCCCGTTCAGGGCTTTCTGGATTATTTTCTTGCCTTTTCAACAGTCGGGCTGGCAGGTGTTTTTGCTCGTGGCATAAAGAATGCTTTACAGGCAAACCAAAAGAGCAAGTGGATGACATATGCAGTGCTTGGTGCGTTTATCGGTAGCTTACTGCGGTTCATTTGCCATTTCATTTCCGGATTTGTTTTCTTTGGGTCATATGCGCCAAAGGGTCAGCCGGTTGCTCTTTATTCATTCATATACAATGGAACGTATATGCTCCCAAGCTTTATCATTAGCGCAGTTCTAGTTATCCTTGTGATAAGCGCGGCACCGAAAAAGATGGTTAACTACCAATAAAAAACGTAAAAAAGAAAAGGGGCTAATCTCTTTTCTTTTTTTTGCCTTAAAAAATTGGAATATCTTAAAATTGAATTATTAGTATATAAATATGGCAAACTTATAAACTTTTCAGTGATATCCTTATTTTTTAAATGATTTTTCATTATATTGCTTTTACAATTCTGAAGTTTTAATGTTAAAATAACAAAGAAAGATAATCATTCTCAATTAAAAAACAAAGGGTGATAGGCATGGTTGGACAGCTAAAGGCAGGAGATAAAGGAAAGATTATTGATATCTCTCATGTTGGTCACCTAGTCCAAAGGCGTTTGCTTGATTTTGGCATTACCGAAGGATCAGAAGTATGTGTGAAGTGCATTATGCCATTTGGTGGTCCTATAATGATTGAATCTTGCGGACAGTGTGTTGGAATTCGCCGCAAAGAAGCAGATTGTATTGAAGTGGAGAGATTATAAATGGAAGTTGCTCTGATTGGAAACCCCAATACCGGGAAAACTTCATTGTTTAATAATTTAACTGGCTCCTACGAATATGTGGGTAACTGGAGCGGTGTAACCGTTGAGAAAAAGATAGGTCTGTTTAAAAATAATGTCGGCAGACTTATTGATCTTCCAGGAGTATATACGTTAAATCCATTATCTAAGGATGAAGGTGTAGTTACTTCATTTTTTCTAAATGAGACGGTAGACCGTTTGCTGAATATATTGGATGCGTCACAATTGGAGCGTAATCTGCATTTAACGATTCAATTGCTAGAGTTCGGAAAGCCTGCTCTGATTGGATTAAATATGGTTGATGTTGCCAGCAGCAGGGGCATTCAAATTGATGCAGAAAAATTGTCAGTTTTAATTGGTATCCCGGTTGTACCTGTTGTAGCAAGAAGTGGAAAAGGCTGTGACCAGCTTGTAAATGTAATTTCAAATGATGGAACTGTTACAATCCCAAAGAATCTCGTCTATTATGGAAAAGATGTAGAGGATGCGATTCAGTCTCTCTCCAAGGAAATTGAAGGGAAAACAAACCATTCAGCAAGGTGGCTTGGACTTCAATGGTTTGAAGGAAATAAGTATGTTGAAGCATACCTGCAAAATATCGTAAGCACACAAAGAATGGAAGAAATCTTTAAAGAAGCTGAGCAAAATGTACGAATAAATGAAGGATCAAAGTCTCTTTCCCGCTTTATCTATTTAAAAAGAAAGTCGGTTATAGAGCAAATACTGGCAGAATCTGTCCGAAAAAAAGACGCTGTTATCCCACTTTCTGAAAAAATTGATAGTATTGTTACTAACCGGATTATCGGAATGCCTATTTTTCTTTTACTAATGTATTTAATGTTTAAGCTGACATTTGACTGGCTGGGAACTCCATTAGCAAATGGGCTTGATGCGCTCCTTACCGGCCCTGGTACCAGTGGGGTCGAGAAATTATTAGCTCTTGCAGGGGCGTCCGCCTTCATACATGACCTTATCACTCAGGGATTGGTAGCAGGTGTCGGCGGGGTGCTTGTTTTTGTTCCACAGATTTTTATTCTGTTTTTCTTCATTTCACTATTGGAGGATTCAGGATATATGGCCCGTGTCGCCCTTGTTATGGACAGAATCATGGAGGCAGTCGGGCTAAACGGTAAAGCATTCATTCCCATGATGATAGGTTTTGGCTGTAATGTGCCTGGAATCATGGCAGCGAGAACAATTGAAACGCCGCGGGAAAGGCTTTTAACAATTTTGCTGACTCCGTTAATGTCTTGTTCAGCAAGGCTGCCAGTCTATGCTTTATTTGTAGGAGCATTTTTTGAAGGGCAAAAAGCGCTCGTTGTTCTTAGTTTATATGTATTGGGGATTGTGGTTGCTCTCGGACTAGCCAAGCTTTTCTCCATCACTTTGGTTAAATCAGAAACATCACTCTTTGTCATTGAACTTCCTCCATACCGTCTGCCCCAGTTCCAGGCATTGAGGAGAAGTACATGGGATAAGGGGAAAGGCTTTGTCAAAAAGGCAGGTACTTTCATTTTTGGCGGGTCAGTCTTTATCTGGCTGTTGTCCTATTCGGGCCAAGTGGACTGAATGTTAATATGGACGATAGCTTCCTTGCAGCTATCGGAGGCATACTTGCCCCGCTGTTACAGCCGCTTGGCTTTGGAACATGGCAGGCAGGAGCATCATTAATAACAGGATTCCTGGCAAAAGAGGCCATCATTTCTACAATGAATATTATATATTTTGTTCCAAAAGGAGCAAACCTTCAGGGATTGTTAACCGATTATTATACTCCGCTTGCGGCATATAGTTTCATGGTTTTTATTCTCTTATATATCCCTTGCCTGGCAACCGTAGCGACCATTTATAAAGAAACAGCCTCAAAGAAATGGACGGTATTTTCAATCGTGTACGCATTGGGGATTGCTTATTTATTATCAATCATCGTTTATCAGGGCGGAAAACTGCTTGGTTTAGCATAACAGGAAAGAGGTGGAGCAAATGGTAGCGAACATTATAATCGGGGGCGCCATCTTTAGTTACGCCAGCTGGGCTCTTGTAAGGTTTATTAATAAATCAAAAAAAGGCAAATGCGCGGCATGTTCTCTGGCAAAAAACTGTTCCAGCCAGTGTGGTACCAGTTCCTTTACAGAGAAATAACTCGCTATAGCTGCTATCACATGTGATAGCAGTTTTTTCTTTTAAAAATGGATAAACTTGTGTAAAATTTCACTATATGCATTTTGCATCGAAGGAAGGGTTTTTATTGACCAGGGATGAAATCATTATGAAGGTTTCAGAGAAGCTGCGTTTAATCCGGACAGAAGCAGGCTATACCCAGGATAAAATGGCTGAAATTATTGGTGTGTCAAAAAAAACTCTTGTCCAGATCGAAAAGGGAAGGGTAATGGCTGGCTGGTCTACGGTCGTTTCTGTATGCGCTTTGTTTAGAGAGTCGGACAACGTGATAATCTTATTTGGAAATGAACCACTGGAGGTACTGGAAACGGTAGCCAGGGAGGGGATCGATTTAAAAAAACAAAAAACCCTTGGAGGACGTGTCTGGTGGAGGGAAATTTCAAGAAAAAGTGGTTTCATCCTGCAGCAGAACATTTTAAGCAAGCACTTCCGCATTCTGGATGACAAGGATTGCAGAGTTTTCAGCAGTTTTGATGAAAAGTATTCTAAATTGCGATTAAAAGAGCTAACAAAGGAAAAAAAATCATAATTAAAATCAAGACAGGCTTATCCCTGTCTTGATTTATTTATCCATTAACTTTTCAGTCCGTTAAGGATGATATCAAATAGTATAGAGGACCATTTATCAGCAGGAAAACCTTCAACATTAGGAATCGTAATAGCATGAAAGAAAATTCCTGCCGCCACTGTGGAAGGAAGATCCTTCCTTAAAAAACCGGCAAGTCGGGCTTCCTCAATAATGATGATTATCAATTCAAACATTTCCTTATGATACAAATCCAATTTTAATAAGTTGCTCTCTACCATTTCTGAAGAACTTTGTTCAATCAGGGGCCGAATGGACATCACCGAATGAAGATAAGAATACTCCAGAAATAGAGCCAGAAGTTTTTTTAATTTATTAATCGTATCAGTGTCTTGCTGTAACTGACTAATCTTTTCCATAATGGCTTCCATTAGATGAATCATATAATCGGTTATTAATTCATCTTTGTTGCTGTAATATTCGTATATAGTGCTTCGGGCTACATCTAGACCCTCTGACAGTGCTTTAAAATGAAAGCCTTTATATCCTTTTTCCAGTAAAAGAATTTCTGCAGCTTTCATCAGTTCGGCAGAGTCGGTTTTTCTCTGTCTGGCCATTATCCTTTACTCTCCTCAGCGTCTCTTTAACAGTTATTATAAAAAAAATCTCCCTTAAAGAAAAGACAAGTTGGACAAGTAGCGTAATGCTTGAAGTTATTTTGCCACGAGAACATGGCAGGGGGCATTTTTTATAATATTTCCTGTTACGCTTCCAAGAAACATCCGCCTCAAGCCTCCTGTTCCAGAACTACCCGCAACAATGAGATCTGCTTCAAATTTTTCAGCAAGTTCGCAAATTGCATCCGCAGGGCTTCCTTCCAAAATAATATAATCAACTGAGATGAAGGGGCTATTTTCCAAAGCCTGCTTCGCTTCAAAAAGAATCTGATCAACACTATTTTTAATGATTGTATGTGTTGTTTTTTCGTTGAATCCCTGCTTTATAGGGAGAGGGGGCAATTGAATTCCTTCAAGGAGGTATCCATTCAATGCTGGTGGTTCAACATGGATAGAATCCATCTGTTTGCTGCCGATTTTTTCATCATAAACATTAACGACAGTCAACTCCATACCAGTATTTTGCGCAACAATCCCTAAAGTAAGCTGTAGAGCTTTTTTCCCTCCTTCACTTCCATCATAGGCCAGGATTATTCGTCTAAATAAATTGTCCAAATTCGATCATCCCTTCTTGATGAATTTCGGAGTGCTCCGATTATGATTCTTTTCCCATTTTTCTTCCTATTTACACTAAAATAAAAAATTGTTCAATTTGACCCCCGTAAAATAAATTTTGTAGCCGAATTATTTATAGTGATTTAATTAATTGGCCGTCAAACTGATAAGCCTTTGAATTAAAGGAACAAGCTATTGCTTCCTTTTCAGGGCTTTTTCTTTTTTATTTACTATTGCTAAGGCGAAAATTTAATAGCCCAAGAGAGTAAGTTATTTAGAAGATGGGTAAACGTAAATGTCAAAGTCATTTTAAAAGATTAAAAGACAAATAGTTTCTATGTAACAGGGAGGCTCTATGAGCAAATTATTTTTTAGCGGATTAAAAGAAAACTGGAAAAAATGGCATATGAACCAGGTAATGGTCCTTTCTTTTTCAATATTGATCCTTGGTTTACTTGGCATGTTCTATTTCTTTTCAAAGGATGCCGATATTTCAGCATTAAAAACGGAACTTTCCCAGCCGTCTATTTTTTATGATGTGAATGGGAAGGTTGCCAGCAAAATCTCTGGCAATAAAAATGAAGGTGTTTCAATTAAGCAGGTTCCTAAATCAATGAAGCATGCAGTTGTTGCGATTGAGGATCACCGATTTTATGAACATAACGGTGTAGACTATATTGGCATTATGCGGGCATTTTTTCGGAATTTAAAGGCAGGCTCAGTAGTGGAAGGCGGCAGTACGATTACCCAGCAGCTTACCAAAAATGCTTTATTGACTTCAAAAAAAACATATAAACGAAAATTCGATGAAATTTTTCTAGCAAGAGAAATTGAAAAAGAATACACAAAAGATGACATCCTCCAAATGTATTTTAACCAAATATATTTTGGAGAGGGAGCATGGGGATTAAAAAATGCTGCACTTAAATACTTTGGGAAAGATGTCAAAGACTTGTCAGTTAGTGAATCGGCTCTTCTGGCGGGCTTGATTAAGGCACCATCGGCTCTTGATCCTTATGATCATATGAAGAAAGCTGTAAAAAGGCGAGATCTCGTTCTTAAAGAGATGAAAATGCAAAAATTTATCTCTGAGAAACAATATGAGCAGGCTAAGTCAGAGAAGGTTGTTTTACACGATAAAGAAGGTGATCCATTCAGGGGCAAATATCCTTATTATGTTGATCAGGTCCTGGAGGAAGCAATTAAGAAATATGGGTTATCTCAGGATGAGGTCTTGACTGGTGGTTACCAAATTTATACTGAACTTGATCCTAACATGCAGACAGCTGTAGAATCAACCTATCAAAATGATTCTCTTTTCCCACAAGGAAGCGACCAGCTTGTCCAAAGTGGCGCTGTACTAATCGATCCTCATACAGGTGGGGTGAGGGCTCTTGTGGGCGGTCGCGGGGAGCATGTTTTCAGAGGCTATAACCGGGCATCACAGTTAAGGGCACAGCCGGGATCTTCCTTAAAACCCATTGCTGTGTATGCCCCGGCTCTTGAACAGGGCTGGAACATTACGGATATGCTAAAGGATGAGCCGATGAAATTCGGGTCATATGAACCAAGCAATTACAATCATCAATATGCAGGGGAAGTACCAATGTATGACGCAGTAAAGGATTCAAAAAACCTTCCGGCTGTTTGGCTTTTGAATGAAATTGGCATCCAAAAGGGGCTGGATTCGATTAAACGTTTTGGGATACCTCTTGAAAAGGGAGACCGAAGTTTATCCGTCGCCCTTGGAGGCCTGCTGAAAAAGGAGTATCTCCAATGATGATGGGGGAAGCATTCTCTGTTTTCCCAAATGAGGGCAGCAGGGTGAACGCCCATGTCATTAAAAAAATTGTCAGTGCCGATGGGAAAGTCGTGGCCGAATGGAAGGAAAAGAAATTCAAAGTCACAAGCAAATCTGTAACCGATAAAATGAATTCCCTGCTTTTGGGTGTTGTAGAGAATGGAACAGGAAAAGGCGCACAGGTTCCTGGCTATGAAATTGCAGGAAAAACTGGCTCGACCCAGGTTCCAATCGAAGGAATAAACGGTGTCAAGGACCAATGGTTCGTTGGATACACTCCAGGGCTGGTCGGTGCAGTCTGGGTAGGATATGATAAAACGGATAAAAATCATTATCTAACCACAACAAGCAGTGAAGGGGCGGCCTCATTTTCCGCAAGTTTATGGAAGAGGCATTGAAAAATACACCACCTGAGAGCTTTAACGTCCAGCACATTGGTAACATAATTGAGCAAAAGAGGCAGGAAGAGCTACAAAAACAGCAGGATAGCCTCGACCAGCAATTCAACAATGCAGCAAAAGAATGGGAAAAGAAAATCAATCACGAAAAACAAAAAGGGGAAAAGAAATGGAAAGAGAAGGGCCATGGCAAAGGACATGGAAAGCATGGCCATTAATAGGAAGGAAGGAGTGCAGACAGCTGCACTTCTTTTCTGTTTGGCTATGTTAAAGCTCATTTTCCTTCAACGCAAAAAACAGGCTGGCTCCTTTTTGGGAACTGGCCTGTTTTCTTATTATCGCTTATGAGAGCCAGTTAACCAATGCTCCAATAACTACTATCGCTCCAACGATCATTAAGATTGTACGTATCATATTTTCACCTCTCCATACTACAATTGAAAGGTTTCGGAAGTATTAAGAAAACGCTTTTGAGTAATCTTGACAACAGAAACATGGTTGCTGCACATATTGCTGATTGATTCAAGCTGTTTCTGGACTTCCTGGCCTTCAACGATGATTTTTAAAGTAGTTTGCGGTTTAACTGTTAATAAGAACGAAACAAGTTTCGGCAGGTTGGATGCATCAACTGCTTTATGGTTGCAGTATAAAAATGTTGACCCATTAAATTGTTTGGAAGCTTGAAAGATTTCAAGCATTTTTTTCATATTAAACTTGTTTCGAACGATGACATTTGTTGAGATAATTTCTTTCATCATTCTTTTCTCCTTTGTCTTTTAGACTAGTTTTGTGTTATTAGCTATTTACCCTTGAGGAGAAAGGCTAAACCGGAAGGGGAGAAAACATGCCAATAGACCTATCAAGTTACCTAATCCTTCCGTTCTGAATTGCTAATATGGATATCGGGGTTTATAGTGGAAGGAACAAGAGTTTTTCCAAATTAATCTGGAAAGGAAGATAAAACTTGTTAACGTTAATTCAAAATGGCGAAATATATGCTCCTCATTATCTGGGGAAAAAGGATCTTTTAATTGTTGATGAAAAAATCGGATATATAGCAGACCGTATTGCCAGGCCAGAAAACTTTGTGAATGTAAAGGTAATAGATGCAGAGGGGAAATTTATTGTACCTGGTTTTATAGACTCCCATGTACATATTATTGGAGGCGGCGGTGAGGGAAGTTTCAAGACAAGAACCCCTGAAATTCAGCTGACAGATGCGACATTGTCAGGTGTAACAACGCTAATTGGAGTAATTGGTACGGATGGGACTACCCGGACAATGTCCAGTTTAATCGCAAAATCGCGCGGGCTTGAAGAGGAAGGAATTACGTGTTTTGTTCAGACTGGTTCCTATCAAGTCCCTTTAAAAACGTTAACAGGAAAAATTGAAGATGATATCATACTTGTCGATAAAATTATTGGTGTTGGTGAGGTGGCGATTGCCGACCACCGTTCATCACAACCGACGGCCGAGGAAATGGCAAAGATAGCATCTGCAGCCCGAATTGGAGGACTACTGTCAGGAAAGGCCGGAGTCGTAAACGTCCATGTTGGCGACAGCTACGACCATTTAAAAGTAATTGAGGAAGTCATCGAAAAAACGGATATTCCGATCAGGCAATTCTACCCTACGCATATTAACCGGAACCCGCACCTTTTCGAAGAGGGAATAAGGTTCGCCAAAAAAGGCGGTTATGTTGACTTAACAACCAGTTCAATACCCAAGTTTTTTGAAGAAGGCGAAGTGAAATGCAGCGTCGGTTTAAGAAGAATGCTGGATAACCAAATTGATATATCGCAAATTACTTTTACTTCGGATGGACAGGCAAGCCTCCCGGATTTTGATGAATTTGGTGAATTGCTAGGTCTTAAGATTGGCAGAGTTTCGACTCTGTTCCAGGAGGTAAGGGATGCTGTCACACAGGAGGGCATACCTCTGGAAATCGCACTAAGGGTCATCACACAGAATCCGGCGACGATTTTAAAGCTAAGTCAGAAGGGCATGATTACAGAGGGGAAAGATGCTGATCTTGTTTTTCTTAACCCGGATGACTACACAATCGATACAGTTTTTGCGAGAGGACAATTGATGGTCGAAAGTGGAAGGGCAATAGTAAAAGGAACATTTGAGCAATAACATTAAAGGCCCTTAAAGGGTCTTTTTTCAGCATAAAAAAACATATAAAAAAATATGAACGAAATCTAGAATTGTGCGTCTCATAATTAGAGAGAAGAAGCACTGGGATGATGGGGAAAGAGAGGATTAGGCTGAATGGAAGACATAATCAAAAGCGCTAAACAGGGCGACCACCTTGCTTTTGCCATCCTGTTTAAGGAAAACTATCCATTCTTGGTGAAGTATTTACTAAAAATCACCATGAATCCCGACACAGCAGAGGAATTAGCACAGGAAACGATGGCGAAATGTATCCAGAAGCTGCAGCTTTATAATGGGCAATCCAAGTTTTCCACATGGTTAATTTCAATAGCTACTAATACTTACATTGATCAATGCCGGAAGAAAAAAAGGGAGAAGGATTGGCAGTTTCAGGAAGAGGCTTATCGGAAGCTGAAATGGCATTTTGAAAGCAGGAATGAAGAATGGAATGATGCCCTGGCAGCGCTAGGCAAATTGCCGGAGGAGGTAAGAATTCCAATTATTTTAAAGCACTACTACGGTTATCCTTATGAGGAAATCGGAGAAATGCTGAAAATTTCACCAGGTACGGTTAAATCAAGGGTCCATAATGGCATACTTTCAGTCAGAAGGGAGATGAAAATTGGTGAAGAAACAGAAGGTAGTTCTACTGGAAAACGAGCAATTAAACAGGGAAGATTCTCAGGCAATCAGTGAAATTAACCAGGGGCTGGAGAGTATTGATCAATTTCCTGTTTATACTCCCGATATTCAATGGTTTGAACAAATGATAATAGAACAAAAACAACTGCATCGGAAAAAACTAATCAAAGATCTAACTGTCTTTTTCATCATTGCTCTATTTATATTAAGCGGAATTGTGATTTCTCTTTTCAATATGCCAATCATCTTCATCCTTTTACAAATCATCGGTATTGTTTTTATCGCTTCTTATACGAGTTTACGGCTTACTAAGAAGGTGAATGGCGCTTGAACAAAGAATTGACTCCGGCTGTAATCATTATGGTTGCTGCAGTTTTATTGGCTCAGAGTACTTATCTATTCCTGGATGCGAGAAAACGCAGCCAAAATTACTGGCTTTGGGGAATTATTGGACTTATTCAGGCTCCGATGCCCGTACTTTTATATTTGATTTTCGTAAGGAAAATTTTTAGGAAAAAAGATTAAAATGGGGTGTGGGGCAAAATGATAATTGTGACCACTGAAACTGTCCCTGGGAAAGCAATTAAAGAATGCAAAGGGCTGGTTAAAGGAAGCACCGTGCAATCAAAACATATCGGCAGCGATATCATGGCTGGATTAAAAACGATAATTGGCGGAGAAATTAAGGAATACACCGAAATGTTAAATGAAGCAAGACAAAAGGCGATAAGAAGAATGGAAGAGGAGGCGCAATGCCTTGGAGCCAATGCCATCGTTTCCATGAGGCTGGCAACAAGCTCCGTGATGCAAGGCGCGTCAGAAATTATTGCATACGGGACAGCGGTATATGTTGAATAGACGTAATCGAATGCCAGTATGATTTTTTCTGAAAAATGGGAATTGACTTTCAAATAAACTGGTGTTAATCTAACAAAGGAAGAAAATATAGGAAGAGGAGGGTTACGAAATGATGATGATAAATGTGGCTGTCATAATAACTGAATATACATTGAATGTAACCTGTCCTATGGAAGCTTCTAATTTCTAAATTCCTTTAAAATTATCTTTGTTGATAAAGGCACAGATTGCGTTCGGTTTTTTACGCCATCTGTGCCTTTTTGTCTCTTTTTTAGTTTTTATCCTAAGGCATATCGCAATGGCAGCGGTATGCCTTTTTCTTTTTAGTTCCGGATTTATTCCGTTGCTATTATAAATTAAAGGAGGAAACTGACATGTACAAATTGAAAGAAGTGCATTTAGCCCATCATACTGGAGAGCTCGATGGCGGATAGTGAAATGACATCACTGAAGGAGATGATAAAATGTTTTCTGTTTTGAAAAAGTTAAGCTGGTTTTTTAAAGAAAATTGGAAGAGATATGTTATTGCAATATCACTATTAATATTCGTAGGGATTTTGGAGGTAATACCTCCGAAATTGGTTGGGGCAGCAATAGATGATATCCATGTTGGCTCAATGACTGCTGCCAATCTCTTCAGATATTTGGGAATTCTGCTTACAATCCTGGTTTCGTCCTATGGAATCACCTACATGTGGATGTATAGACTATTTGGCGGTGCTTTTTTAGTAGAACGGAAGCTTCGCTCTAACTTTATGGGCCATTTATTAAGAATGACTCCAACCTTTTACGAGAAAAATCGGACTGGAGATTTAATGGCACGGGCTACAAACGATTTAAAGGCCATCTCGGTTACAGCAGGGTTTGGTGTCCTTACCCTTGTGGATTCTACCGTATGGATGCTGACTTTGTTGTTAACAATGGGAATTTTCATCAGCTGGGAACTAACCATCGCTGCCATTATTCCGTTGCCATTCATGGCAGTACTGATAAAAATTTACGGCAAGAAAATCCATGCCCGCTTTACTGAGGCGCAAGATGCTTTCGGAGAATTGAACGATTGTGTTTTGGAATCAGTGGCAGGTGTAAGGGTTATCCGTGCATATGTTCAGGAAAGAGCTGATGAGCAAAGATTCCATGAGCTGACCGAGGACGTTTTTAAAAAAAATATAAAAGTCGCTAAAATAGATTCTTTGTTTGAACCGACGATTAAGGTATTAGTGGGGCTCAGTTATTTAATTGGATTGGGGTATGGTGCATATCTTGTTTTCCACCAGTCCATCACATTAGGAGATTTGGTTTCCTTTAATGTTTATCTAGGCATGCTAATTTGGCCAATGTTTGCGATTGGGGAATTAATTAATGTAATGCAAAGAGGAAATGCGTCCCTTGACAGGGTTCAGGAGACGATCAGCTATACAGAGGATGTTACAAATCCTCAAAATCCGATTACAGTTCAAAATGCTGACAGTATTGAATTTGCCGCTGTTAGCTTCCGTTATCCCTCATCCAAAACTGACAATCTGCAAGAAGTTAATATTCGCTTGCAGCAGGGCCAGACCCTAGGGATAGTTGGAAAAACGGGGAGCGGAAAAACAACTTTTATTAAACAGCTGCTGAGAGAATATCCGTTGGGGGAAGGGAAAATATCGATTTCGGATGTGCCAATTCCTGACCAGAGCCTTGACCAAGTACGCGGCTGGATCGGATATGTGCCGCAGGACCATGTCCTTTTTTCTAAAAGTGTAAAAGAAAATATTCTTTTCGGCCGCCCGGATGCCACGGAAGAAGAACTCCAGCAGGCAATAGATTTATCTGCTTTCCGAAAGGATCTTGAACTGCTTCCAGAAGGATTAGAGACTCTTGTTGGAGAAAAAGGTGTTGCTTTATCTGGCGGACAAAAGCAAAGAATTTCGATTGCAAGGGCCTTAATTAAAAACCCGGAAATCCTGATGTTAGACGATTCCTTATCGGCGGTTGATGCGAAAACGGAGAAAAAAATCATCGACAATATACGGAGAGTTAGAAAAGATAAAACAACCCTTATTACGACACATCGGATGTCAGCCGTACAGCATGCCGATCATATCATTGTGATAGATGATGGAAGAATTATTGAAGAAGGCACACATGAGGATTTAATCGAACAAAATGGCTGGTATAAAGAGCAATTCATGCGCCAGCAAATTGAAGACAGAGAAGAAGAGGGGGTGACCGCATGAAGACAGGCAAGAGGTTATTAAGATATGGATTATTATATAAAAAAATAATTATTGCCGCGTTAATCATGCTCACCATTTCAGCTGCTGCTGACTTGGCTGGACCATTTATAGCCAAGAAGGTCATTGACCAGCATATCCTCGGCGTAGAGTCAGTCTGGTATGAAACAAGCAAAGGCAAGAGTGAATTGTCGGTTAAATATGACGGTCATTATTATAAACGCGAAAAGTATTTTTCGAAGAATGAGGCTAAAGGCAAAAAAATCCGTGTCCTTCAGGCGGGAAGTGACTTTGTAATTGTCAATAAAGATCTGAAGTTTGATGGAAAGAGGAGCTTTAAGGATGGAGCGTTAACTGTTAAAAATGGCAGTAAGAAGACTGTCTACCCGGCAAGCACGCTTACAGGCAGTGAGGTTCTGAAATTTTCCCAGCCTGAAATACCGAAAATCATCCAGCTTCTGGCGCTATACTTTGGCTTGCTTGTCATTTCGGCCTTTTTCAATATCGCCAGAGGCTCCTGTTACAAACATCAGCAAATCGCATTATCCAAAAAATGCGTGAAGATGTATTTGCGCATATCCAAAGGCTTCCAATTAAATATTTTGATAATCTACCAGCTGGAAAGGTTGTTGCGAGGATTACGAATGATACGGAAGCCATTCGTGAGTTATATGTAACGGTGCTAGCCACTTTTTTCACCAGTGCAATCTATATAGCCGGAATCTATATTGCTCTTTTCATATTGAATGTTAAGCTTGCAGCTATTTGCCTTTTGCTGCTTCCTATTCTTTATGGTTGGACGGTCATATACCGGAAATACGCCTCCAAGTTCAATCATGTCATTCGTTCGCGGGTGAGTGATATTAATGCGATGATCAATGAATCAATTCAGGGAATGAGCATTATCCAGGCCTTCCGCCGGGAAAGGGAAACGCACCAGGAATTCGAAAAGCTGAATAATGAGCACTTTACGTACCAAAATAAACTTCTGAATTTAAATTCATTGACGTCCCATAATTTAGTGAACGTTTTGCGGAATCTTGTATTTGTAGCTTTTATCTGGTACTTTGGATCGCTTTCGCTGCTTCCTGGAACAGTAATCTCACTTGGGATGCTGTATGCTTTTATCGATTATATCAATAGGCTCTTCCAGCCTGTCCAGGGAATAGTGAATCAGCTGGCTAACCTCGAACAGGCAATTGTTGCGGGCGAAAGGGTTTTCATGCTGTTGAATGAAGACGGTGAAGAGGTCAGTGAAGAACAAATTCCAAGGTACAAAGGCAATGTTGTCTTTAAAAATGTCTCATTTGGATATAAAGAGCATGAATTTGTACTGAAAAACATTGATTTTGAGGCGAAGCATGGAGAAACAATCGCGCTGGTCGGCCATACGGGATCTGGAAAAAGCTCAATTATGAATCTGCTTTTCCGATTCTATGACAGCAATAAAGGAAGTATTGTAATCGACGGAAAAGACATAAAAAACTTACCGCGCCAAACCATTCGTAAACATATGGGCATTGTATTGCAAGATCCCTACTTGTTTACAGGCACCATTGCATCCAATGTTAGCTTGAATGATCCCTCAGTAACACGGGAGAGGGTGGAGAAAGCACTTGCGGATGTTGGTGCTGAAAAAGTATTCAAAAATCTTGAAAATGGCTTCGATGAGCCTGTCATAGAAAAAGGGAGTACTCTCTCCAGCGGACAGAGACAATTAATTTCATTTGCAAGGGCACTTGCTTTTGATCCGGCAATATTGATTCTTGATGAAGCGACATCAAATATTGATACAGAGACAGAAGTAATTATCCAAAATGCCATGGATGTTTTAAAGAAGGGACGGACGACGTTTATCATAGCTCATCGCCTTTCGACAATCCGAAATGCCGACCAAATTCTTGTTCTTGACCGCGGGAAAATCGTAGAAAAAGGAAGCCACGATGAACTAATGGAGCTGAAGGGCAGATACTTTCAGATGTATCAGCTCCAGCATAAAGCGGGGTAACATAAAGAAAACTCGCCAATTGGCGAGCCTTTAAGGGCGAAGACAGAGGGGGAGTTGCACTTATGCGAGATAGGAAAGTATAAACTAGTAAAGTTTATACTTTCCTATTAGCTAAAAAGGAGAGCCATCCCTATTGGATGCTCTCCTTTTGTTTTAATATGTCAGCCCTACTCTAAAGCCAATAAATTCATTAGAGAAAAGCTGTTCAAACGCAAAGTCCGCTGTGTCATAGATAGAGATTGAGGACGGATTAGCAGGAAGGAAATCCTTATCAAATCTGAATTTGCCTATTCTTTCACCTTCAGGCAGATAGGTCGGACAAACAATCGTCCAATCAAGACCGGACTCATTTAACATCAAATACGCTTTTAAATGGTCTTCGGCGTCACGCGTGCTTTTTCTTTTTGACTCTAAGGACTGAAAGCGATAAAGATGCGGCTGGGAGCAGCGTGTAGAATCCCTGCTGTCCCAATCGTGATGATCCTTTTGATGCCAAGGTCCTTCATTGTCCGGATAATAAGCGGCATGGAGCTTGAAAGGGTGTTATTTCCTCCAGTATTTAAAGCACTGACCACAGCGTCAGCATTTTTCATCGACTTCATTAAATCTGATAAAATCAGAGCACTGCCTTCTATTACTGAAAGATTTTTATTTTTAACATGAAGCGTGGCTGGATCCCTGACAAGTGCCTGCACCGAATGGTCCCTTGCAATTGCATTTTCAGTTATGATGGAGCCAACTCTTCCTGTGGCTCCTAAAAGGCAGATGTTCACGAAAAATTCACTTCCTTGTCACTGTATTGAGACAATATTATTGCTTGCTGTTTTAATGTATATGATACGTTAAAAAGTGTTTCTATTTATTATATATGGGGTGGTTGTGATGTCCGAATTTTCCGTGACGCTTGTTATCGGAAGCATTATGATTCTTGTTTATTATATCGGAAATATGATCGCGAAACATTAAACTGCAGGCATAGTGTCTGCAGTTTTTTTTATGGAAATATCCCTTTTTTTACATATATTAAAAGGTAATAGGGAAAAGAAAGAAGTGGAGATAAGCAAAGACCAATGACAGACATGTAGATTTAATAAATGTTAGGAGGTATATTTCGTGGCTGATTACAGGATTGAAAAAGATACATTAGGCGAGGTCCAGGTGCCTGCTGAAAAGTTTTGGGGAGCACAGACTCAGCGAAGTAAAGAAAATTTTAAGATCGGCAATGAAAAAATGCCTATAGAAGTGGTATATGGACTGGCTTATATAAAAAAAGCCGCGGCTATTGTAAACAATAAATCCGGACGTATGAGTGAGACGAAAATGAATACAATAACCAAAGTGTGTACTGATATCATTAATGGGAAATATGATGGGCATTTTCCTCTGGCTGTATGGCAGACAGGAAGCGGAACCCAGACAAACATGAATGTGAATGAAGTCATTGCCAACAGGTCGAATGAAATGCTTAAGGAACAGGGCAGTTCAGAAAGAATCCATCCGAATGACGATGTCAATATGTCTCAAAGTTCAAATGATACCTTTCCATCAGCGATGCATATTGCCGCATTTCAGCTTCTGGCAGGTTCATTGATCCCTTCACTGAACCAGTTAAAGCAAACCTTTGCGATTAAAGAAAAAGCGTTCGATAAAGTAATTAAGATTGGGCGGACTCATTTACAGGATGCAACCCCGCTTACTCTTGGGCAGGAAATCAGCGGATGGAGGGCAATGCTGGAGAAAAACGAAAAAATGATCGCAGATGCAAGCTGCAGTCTCCTAGACCTGGCTATCGGGGGAACGGCAGTCGGTACAGGAATCAATGCAAGCCCCGTATTTGGAAGTGAAGCTGCTGCAGTCATCGCTGAGCTGACAGGACATCCATTCCGTTCATCTGAAAACAAATTTCAGGCCCTGACAAGCCATAATGAAATTGTATTTGTCCATGGGGCGTTAAAAGCCCTTGCAGCTGATTTGATGAAAATAGCTAATGATGTACGCTGGCTGTCCAGTGGTCCGCGCAGCGGAATTGGCGAATTGAAAATTCCATCTAATGAGCCGGGAAGTTCAATAATGCCGGGAAAAGTCAATCCAACACAGAGCGAAGCACTTACAATGATTGCATGCCAGATTTTTGGCAATGACGCAACTATCGGATTCGCTGCGAGCCAGGGGAACTTTGAACTTAATGTTTTCAAACCGGTCATTATCTATAATTTAATCCAATCCATTCAGCTCCTGTCCGATGGAATGGAATCTTTTAACGAAAAATGCGCCGTAGGTATAGAAGCAAATGAAGAAGTGATTGAAAGCCACGTCAACCGTTCTCTTATGCTGGTCACAGCTTTAAATACGCATATCGGTTATGAAAAAGCGGCTAAAATTGCCAAGCTCGCTTTTGAAGAAAATACAACATTAAAAGAGGCAGCACTTAAAACGGGTTTTTTAACTGTTGAAAAATTTGATCAATGGGTAAAGCCCGAGAATATGATTTAGTTTACTGATAAGAAGGCTGCGGGCATATTTTACAAAAACCTTAGTATCACATTATATTTGAAAGCCCCCTTCCAGCAAGTGAAAGGGGGCTAAGCCATAATATTCAGTTATTCTTATTCAATATTCTTAGAATTAACGTCCGCCAAGCTGTTGTTCAGCCATTTGAACTAGGCGCTTTGTGATTTCTCCACCGACAGATCCGTTAGCACGTGCTGTTGTGTCTGCACCTAATTGTACACCGAATTCTGAAGCGATTTCATACTTCATTGAGTCGAGTGCTTGCGCTACTCCTGGAACTAATAATTGATTTGAGGAATTGCCTCTGCTTGATTGGTTTGCCATGTTGATTCATCTCCTCAGTTTCATTTTAGTTTTTGAAAAATGGTTGGGTTAGCCGGAATCGAACCGGCAGGCAAGATATCCTGCGACCTAAGCCTGGTTTAACCCATCGATTGAAGTGGAGTTGCTGCTTTGTTAATTCTAGTATGTTTAATCATCTGGGACTTATTCATAACATTCAGCAGGTAATTAATTCCTGAAAAACAGTCAAGCACTCTTTTACATAGAGAACTATATGGAGCATAAACTAAACTTGCTGAGCTAAACAAAGGGGGTATTGTACATGACAGTTTGCCCTGTATGTAATGGACTAAAGGAAATTCAGGTTTCGTGCGGAGGTTGCGGAAACAATATGAAGGACTATGGCAGGGTAATGGATTTTTACGATAATTATAGTGCATATATGCCAATTGACCAGATGAAATTGGAGGATGGGTATCCTGATACTTATTCCGATCACAAATGCCCCCATTTTTATCAATGTCCAACATGTCAAAAGGACGAAGTGATTTTCATAAAAGAATGACCCTGCCGAATACGACAGGGTCTTCTACTATTCCATCAATTATTTTTCGTTGACTGGACGGATGCGCATTTCTGATTCAGCATCAAAGAAGTGGGCTTTGTTCATATCGAAGGCAAGCTCCAATTTATCCCCAGGTTTAATGTCTGTGCGTGAATCCACACGTGCTACGAAATCCTGGCCGCCGATGCTTGAATAAATCATTGTTTCTGCACCAGTTAATTCTGAAACATCAATGTTTGCCAGGATTTTTGATCCTGCTGAAGCATCAATGAAGATTGGCTCATCATGAATATCTTCAGGGCGTACACCTAAAATAATGGATTTGCCGGTATAACCTTGCTCACGAAGGTACTTCATTTTCCCTTCAGGAACATCAATGGTTGCATTACCAATAATAAATTTGCCATCTTCAAGAGTTCCGTTGAAGAAGTTCATAGCAGGTGATCCGATAAAGCCGCCAACGAAAACATTTTCTGGCTTTTCATAAACTTCCTTAGGAGCTCCAACCTGCTGGATGATTCCATCTTTCATAACAACAAGGCGTGAAGCCATTGTCATCGCTTCAGTCTGGTCGTGTGTTACATAGATTGTTGTTGTTTGAAGGCGTCTGTGTAATTTTGCAATCTCGGCACGCATTTGGACACGAAGCTTGGCATCCAGGTTGGAAAGCGGCTCGTCCATTAAGAATACTTTAGCATCACGGACAATAGCGCGGCCAAGTGCAACACGCTGGCGCTGACCGCCGGACAATGCTTTTGGTTTACGGTCCAGGTATGGTTCAAGGCCAAGAATTTTTGCTGCTTCCTTAACGCGTCGGTCGATTTCTGTTTTTGCAAATTTACGAAGCTTTAATCCAAAAGCCATATTATCGTAAACACTCATATGAGGGTATAGGGCATAGTTTTGGAATACCATCGCGATGTCACGGTCTTTCGGTGCTACGTCATTCACACGCTTGCCATCGATATAAAAATCTCCCTTTGAGATTTCTTCAAGTCCTGCAATCATACGAAGGGTTGTAGATTTACCACAGCCTGATGGCCCTACAAACACGATAAATTCTTTATCTTGAATATGAAGGTTGAAATCATCTACTGCGGTTACTTTGTTATCATAAATTTTATAAATATTGTCTAATTTTAATTCAGCCATTTTAAAAAGCCTCCCACTCAATGTATCTTGCTTAATTTTTATTGTATAGAGTGTAAGCGGATAACAAAATGGACATTGTGCACAAAATGTAAGGGCTTTTATTAGGCACTCTGTTTAGGATTCTGAAATGGCAAAAAGCTGGCAGGCAAGGAACACGGTAAATGCACCATGAAAATCTTTTAATTGAATTCCTGTTCTTTCTGTAAATTTGTCTATTCTGTACTGAAGAGTGTTGCGGTGAATGTAAAGCTTTTTAGCGGTCAGGCTTGCATTTAAATTATTCTCAAGGAAAACCATAATGGTCAAAAACATTTCGTGGTCTTCCTTAAGGACATCAAAAATGGTTTCCAGCAGTCCTCGTCTTATTTGATCAGGCAAATGGAACGCCAAAAAAGCTGGGAAAACACGTTCATATGTAAAAATGCGTATTTTACCGTGAGTATTTTCGCCAACCTAAAATATTCTCTTTCGTGTAGGAATTTCTCACGGATATCAATTTCAAACTCATGAAATTTGCCGACATAGAAACAGATTTTTATATAAAAATCGCTCTCGAGCGTTTCAGACATCGACTCAAACTCTTTTTCAGGAAGTGAAAGCTGGTCTTTATTTTCAATAATTAACCCGTTATTTGCATCTTCCCATAAGATGATCGACTTATCGGAACAAAAGCCCTTAATGGCTGATTCAAGCTCTTCCTGGTCAACCGGCTTTCCTCCTATGTGAAACTGAATGAAGCGAAGCGGATTCCCGTGAGGGTGTTGAGGGATTTCCCCATTGAAAAACAAAAAATTGTACCAGCTTTGGGAAGAAAAAGGCAGTCCGTAGCCTGGCAGTTCTTCTTTTAATTCATATAGGGTTTTAAGTATTGCCAGTTCTTTATCACTAAGTTCATTCCTTGGGATCCCAAGCCATTCTCTTTGAAGTACATCATAAAAGATATAAAATTCATGGGCTGAAAGATTTGGCAGCTCTGAAAAGAGGGCGGCATTTGGATATAATGTTAATAACTTTTTAAACATTTAAGACTCCTCATTTAGGCAATTAATTGGTTTTATTATATCAGTGGCCAGGACCGAATAAAAATAATTGCATAGCTTTTAACGAAATATAAACAGATGAAGGGGCTGGCCTCTCTTAGTCAAATATGACAAATGCAGGCCAGCCCCTTCATTCCATTCCTATTCTGTTTTTGCAGGAGGATTTTCCTGCGAGAGTTCGTGGGCTTCTTCAATATTAGTGGTATTGTAGCGCGAATGCACGGTCCCGCCTGATAATCCTTCATTAATCATCCTGTCAATATCTACATAAGCTTTATCCCGGCCTTCAAATAATGAATCCTTATTCCCGCGTTCTTCCATATCAAAACTCCTTTAAAAGTTTTTATAGGATGCATCGTTTAGTGTATGGAGAAACCAGGATTTCATTCCTGAAAGAGGGGGTAGCTCTTATCTTTCATCGTATACATGGAAAAGCATTAGCTCATGCAATTGCTTTTTCAATAAATCTTCATCTTCTTCTCCAGGATGAGGGCAAGACCATTCGATTTCACCATTTTGATGATAAATGCCAGTGATTTTTTGCCTCTTAAAATAAAAGGAAAATTGCCATCCGGGTATTTTTTTATTTTCAAATAACGGCTTGAACTGAAAATGAGTTAACATCATAATCCCCCCTGGTTCTATTTTACCTTTTTTGCCAGCAGGGGTGAAATTTAGGATTGACTTATGGGTACCCGGCTAACTGAAAAAACAATCGGCATAGGCTATTTATCTTGTTTTCTTCGATTTCATCTTCATCGAAACTCATCGGCTTTGAATTGATCTCATAAATATAATATTGACCAGATTCACTTATTCCTGCATCGATTGAAAACTCGCCAAAGTAGCCCCAATGCTCAGAAAGCCACCTGCCAGCATGCATGACTAATGAGTGAATAAAATCGTCATGCTCTTTCTTTTTAACCAGGCTATAATCCAGTATCATCCCGCCATTTGGGATATGGGTGGTGATTTCGTTGATACCGGACTGTCTGATTCCAATGCCGGTCACGGTATATTCCGAGTTGATTCCATGAGCAAGGATTCTAAAGTCAAACCTCTTTCCCTTATAGGTTGCCGCTGCTATGCTCTCCTGGGCGATATAGTGATTGGATTCAAGTGATATACCCATGGCATTCCAGAAATCATCAAAGCTTTTGTATGCTATTTCAAGTTTATTCCCCAAAAGAAGGAACTTCACTGTTGATGTGCTGACGAGTTTAAAAATTCCTTTTCCGCGTGCAGACCGTGCAGCCTTTAAATAAATTGACTTATATTTTTCAAGAAACTGCTGAAGAGAGGCTTTATCATTTGCAAGAATAGTGGCAGGAATATGGTTCTTTAGCACAGGATGTTTGTTTAGAAGGAGATATAGCTCGTATTTATCAATAAATGAGGGATTGAAAAATGGGATTTTTTTTATCACCAAGCCTTGAACGAGGCCTTAAAAGCATTGGCTTCCTCAAGCTTGCGGAAGGGTGTCCGATTGTATACGACATCTGGATAAGGTGCTTTTATTTTGAGCCATTTTTTTTCTTCCGGATGATATAGGTATCCATCAATATCCTCTTTTCTGGCATCTTCCGGTGTGAAAACAAAGCTCACCCCTCCCAGATTAACCAGGACTTCCTGCAGTTTAATAAATAGATCGCCGTTGCCTGTTAGGGAGGAGTCCAATTTTCTTCCCGCAAGTATGCCGATCAGAGGCCCAGCATGGTTGTTTATTAAGTTAAGGTCTAAAGAAAATGTACTTATCCTATTATCCATTTTCTGAATCAGCTGTTTTTTTTCTCCTCCAAAGGTAAGGTTATTATTGTCTGTTTGAAACCAGCAGGCTGCCCTGCTGTCGTAGTGGACTTTCATTTAAAAATTTCCTCGGGATTATAAATCGATTGTTCAGTCAAAAAGATGGCAAATGAAATAGACAGCTTCCGTGTCATTAATTCAAACTCTTTAAGCTCGGGGTGTGTGAAAATGGACCTTCCTGGTTTTGAATTCGCTTCAAAGAGCCAAACCTTACCTTCGCGGTCAATACCAAGGTCAAAGCCGATTTCTCCAATTATGCCCTCCATTTGTTTTTCAAGTGCTTCGCTAAGCAGGAGAGCTGCTTCTGAAAGCCTGGCACTATAATTCTCACTATCCTGCAGTGGAAATATTTCCTCTGGAGTTTTGATTACACCTCCGCTTTTCATATGTGTGGTCACACTTCCAGGACCTGCAACCTTTGCAGCTATAGCTGTTACCTTCCAGTTGCCCTGATCATCTTTATTTGTATGGACACGGAAATCCACTGCCCTTTGATCAAGTTTTAATAAGTGTATTCCCTGTTGAACCAGCATTTGATCCAGACGTTTATTTCCAAAAACAGTCTTAAACAGGCTCTCTAGTGAAGAAAATTTTCGGAGACGATTTATATCCTCATGGTCCCTGTACCGGCAAAAATAAAAATCTTCATGCTTATCATATAAAATCTGATGTACACCAAGGCCAAGGCTTCCATTGAACGGTTTCATATAGATGTGGCCATATTTGGATAGAAGAGCTTCTATATTTGAAAATGAAGTGAATGGAAAAGTTTCCGGTAAATAATCAGATACCGTACTGTCCTCTACAAGGCGTTCGTACACATCCAGCTTGTTAAAAAATCCTGGATTATACCATGGAATAAGGTAATCCTTTTGTAGCCGTTCTCTTACTTTTTGGAGAACATGGCTTCTTTCCGTTTTCCGGTTCGGCAGCCGGTCATAAATAACATTCGGAAAAGGGACTTCAGTAATCTCCCAGCCGTTATCATGATAAAAATAAGCTTTGATCAGGCCGTTTTCCCAATCGATATGCTGTTCTCCAAACACAAACGGAAGCGCACCAACTGTTTTCTTAACAGAAAGCAGCTTAGCGAAAAAAAGAGAACGGTCTCCAATCGGCCTTAAAGGAAAGGGAGTAAAACCAGCTGTAAAGATGCCGATTAATGGACCAATGAACAGTGTCTGGTTTTCAATGAATAAATGTAAGGGTACCCGATAATCAGGGAAATGGAGTGCCTCTTTAATACTTTTTCCAAAAACAACCCTTTCTCTCTTTTCAGGATGGGGAATAATATTTGCTTCGATTGACTGGCCGCCAAAAGCAATCCTTTTAATCGTATGGTCTTTAAGAAGTGAAGGAGGGCAAAAAACACTTGCCTGGTTCTTATCCGTAACTTCAATGAGATAACGTTTTCGCATGGCAGGTTTTCCTTTCCGTTGCTTCGGTTGAGCATATTAATTTTCCGTATAAGAGAGGGGCAAAAAATAACGTGTCTTTTAGTTCAGGGTGGGTATTTAAAATAACCTTCCTCCCCGGCTTTGAATTGACATCCAGTATCCAGAGGGAGCCGTCTTTAGCAAGGCCGAGGTCGATTCCTAATTCAAATAATGGCAGGAACTCCTTTTCGAGGAGGAAGGGAAGGTGCTCACCAATGTATTTAATCTCACTGCAAATGTATTCATGCTTATCAGAAGGAATGGTTGTTAACCAGGAATTGAAATCAACCACCTTGCCACCAGCGCTCAAATTAGAAAGTATACCGCCAGTATTTCCAACGCGTATGCCCTTTCCCCGTTCGATCCATTTTCCTTGTTCATCTTTTTGTAGGAAAATTCTTATATCAAATGGCTGAAGCTCGTTATTCGATAGTTCCAGATAGGGCTGAACGAGATAACGATGGCTCTTCAAGAGCTGCTGAAGCCATTGAACCAATTTTGTTTCATTGGGAAAAATCCGTGATATGATCTTTTTTTGTTTTTCAGTTTTTACATGGAAGTTTCTTTCGTTTTTCTTCAAATAATAGATTCCATAACCCTGGGAGCCATTTATCGGCTTGATGATTAATTTCTTATGTTGATTGAGTTTGGTTAAAACCAGTCCTGCATCTGATACAAATGAGGAGGGCGGGAGATAGGGTGCTAAAATGGAATGCGATAAAGCCTCATTTAATTCAAGCTTATCGGGAAGTCCGTACCCTAAAAAGGTGATATCAGTTCGGCTTTTTAGCCATGAAACGATCGGAATACATTGTTTGGAATGTTCATCTTCACCGTAAAAACATCTGTCGTAAATAATGGATGGAAGAGGGAACTTCGATTCAATCCAGGAGCCGTCCTCTGGCTGAAACCTGAGCCCTTTAACCTGATGTGAAACTGGGTCAATGTTTGAAGGGATAAAGCGGTAGCATTCAAGACCTAATGATGCAGCGCGCATGCTTATCTCTTGAAAATACGTTTGCTCGCTGCTCTGGCTTAAAGCCATAATGCCGAATGTATTTTTCATTTACTGCTCCTCCTTTTCTAAAAACGTATTAAAAGCTAAACTGGTACCAAAATTAATTATTGCTTTTGCCGATGGGCGTATTTTTAATCCATGATCCTCAAAATTTTTTGATGGCTTTGAGTTAACTTCAATCAGCCATAATTTTCCATTAATATCAATGCCGATATCAACCCCTAATTCACCCGTTATGCCAGCAGAATGGCTGCTGAGAATGGAGGAAGCTTCAACGGATAACTCCTTCATTAATGAAATAACATCCAGAGAATTTTCTTTGTTAAAAAAAGCAGATAGTGCGGAAAGAGGTTTCATTATTTCGCCTCCTTGCGCAATATTAGAGACAAATTGCTTTTCACCTGAAATCCTTGCTATTAAGGACGTAACTTCCCATAAATTCTGAACATTTTTATGGCATAGCACACGAAAGTCCATTGGGCGGGATTGATAGTCAGCAAGAGGAATTCCCTGCTGTATAATATAAATTCTATTATGAAGAATTTTCTTTAAGTGCTGTAGGACAGCTTCAATCGTGTCTTTTTTTACACTATTATCTGAGGCAGGCATTACTGAGCTCTGAATAGAGAAATAATCCTCCTCTTTTTTAATCTTGATTATGCTTCTGCCTTGGCTTCCATGTATGGGTTTGACAAACACCGTATCGTATTTATTAATGAATTCTCTAAGGGATTCTTTTGAAAAAATCTTTGTTTTTGGAATATACGGATGCATGTACTCTTCCTTTATCAGCAGGCTGTAAACCTCCCATTTTGAAAGAAAACGGTGGTTGAAAAAAGGAATATCCATGCTGACAACCTGTTCATAAAATTGAAGGAACAAATCCTGGTATTCTAGCTTGCGTGAATGGATCCGGTTATAAATCACACTCGGTATTGGAAGCTCGCCAAGGACCCATTTTCCGTCTTTGAAGTAATAGCCTTTAATGAATTCATTTGATAAATCCTGAAGCGAGAAAACTGAAAAAAAACCGCCTCTTCCAGATATACCATGATGAAGCTCCTCACAAAAAGCATGGACGGACCGAAAATCCGGCTCATTTTCTTCATCTATTTGCAAATCCGTTAAGAGCCCTATGAATCGCCCGACGGTAATCGTACGGCTTTGGGAGGAATATTTGATCAAGTATTTACCGGAATAAGTTGGCATAGCGAATTCCATGAGGAAGCGATCTGGAATCTGCAACTCAGTTGATGGGACTTCAGCGGATTTTATCAGGGCTTCACGTGTTTTTTGGCCGATTTTTAGATGGATAACTGTATTTGTTTTAATGTTCCATTTTTTTAAAATACGGGAGGATAGGTAAATAGAAACATCCTCCTTTTCGGATAATTCAATTGGAACAATTGATACAGAGATTAAAGAAGCAACCATAACCACTCCCCATTTGCCCATCAATCAGGTGGTAATTTAAGGTATCTGTAAAAAATGGGCTAAAGCTGATATAGCATCGTATGAAATAACACTTTACTGTGTGAGTTTTTTTCGGTTTGGAAGGTGCAGGAACTGTTGAAGAATTAGATTTAAAGACATTAAGATAACAATGCACTCTCTCGCAATTAGGCGCATATTTTGTTATAGTTTAGTGGAAATGCTGAGAAAAGAAGGAGTGTTAAAAATGGCAGTGAACTTATATGATGCAGCATATGAATTGGAAAAAGTGATTCGTCAAAGCGATGAATATAAAGAATTAAAAAAGATGTATGATGTAGTGAATGCTGATCCAAGTGCAAAGGGATTATTTGATAATTTCCGACATATTCAAATGAATTTACAGCAAAAACAAATGATGGGCCAGGAAATTACGCAGGAAGAAGTAAATCAGGCTCAAAAGTCTGTCGCCCTTGTCCAGCAAAATCCAAAGATTGCAAGTCTGATGCAGGCAGAACAGCGCATGGGCATGATTATAGGTGAATTGAACCAGGTGATCATGAAGCCTCTGGAAGAGCTATACGGAAAGATGCAATAATATTTGGTAAAGATAAATCCGGCTGAGCAGGATTTTTTTGTACGCTGTTCTATTACTTGGAGAAATATCATAAAAGTGATATAAGATAATTCACCACGAACAGGGGGCAGCTCAATGATTTATCGCTTGCTTGCTTTAAATATTGATGGAACGCTTCTTCAAACAAATGGAAAAATAAATAAATCAACCAAAGAAGCTATTGAATATGTACAGCAAAAAGGAATATATGTAACTCTTGTTACATCGCGTAGCTTTCCTTCTGCCAAAAAGGTTGCCAGGGCGCTGAAATTAAAAACGATGCTGGTATCCCATCAGGGTGCTTATATCGCCAGCACCCAGCAAAAGCCCATCTATGTGAAACGAATCACCGAAGAAGTCACATATGATGCCGTTCGGTTCCTTGAAGGCTTTCCTTGCCAGATCCGGCTTGTTTCCGAACAGTTTTCTCTTGCGAATAAACAAAAAATCAATAATGATCTCCTTGTAAAAACTGTATTCACAACTGGAGACCCTGTTTTTTATTCTCAGCAATTTGTCGCCTCCATAAGTGAATCTCTCACTGAAAAGCCCGTCTCTCCGCCAAAAATTGAAGTGTATTTTGAAGAAGAAGAAGACCTCAATGATGCAAAACAAGCATTGGAGAGAATGTTCTCAGAAATAGATATAATCAAGCTAAATTCCTTGCGCCTTGATATTGTCCCAGAAGGCATTTCTAAATTAAGCGGGCTTCTCTATCTTGGTGAGCGCCTTGGAATCAGCCTTAAAGAAATGGTTGCTATCGGAGACAGCTTGGACGATATTTCAATGATTGAAGCGGTTGGGTTAGGCGTTGCAATGGGAAATGCCGGCTTTGAAGTGAAAAGAGCCGCAGACTGGATTACAAGATCGGAATGTGAAAACGGTGTTTCCTACATGGTAAAAGAGCATTTCCGAAAGCAGCAGCCGATTGACTTCTTAAAAAAAATGAAAATCATAAAAAAATAAACAGTATAAAAGATATCATAGGGAAGCCTGTGATGTCTTTTTCTTTTTCTCCAGAAGAGTACTAATGTTTTCCAGCTTGTTGACCATGCAGGAGGGTTTTTGTACACTAAAGAAAGCATGATTTTGAAAGGTGAGAGCATTGAAAATTAATATAAAAGGGTTAGAGGATGAACGCTTCGAGCGGCCATTAAGATTGATTGCCAATTTATTTTTTGAGGAAACAGAAATTTTTATAAATAAACAAGCCGAAGTCGGAGCCGAACTCACTGTTTCTTTCGTTCTTAAACAGGGTGATTCCATATATGCGGAAGCTAATTTGGAGGATGCAGAAGGAAAGGCGGCCACAGCTGCCCTTGAAGCAGATTTTCCTGCAGGGGATGCTGAGAAAATCCAGTTCAAGGCACTGAAAAATGCCATCTCACAGGTTTACTTAACAGTTCTTCAGCAATATTCTGGTATCACTCAAAAATGGGGAATTCTGACGGGCATTCGTCCAACCAAGCTTCTTCATCGAAAGGTCCAAGAAGGAGTAGCGAAAGAAACAGCTCATAAACAGCTAAAGGAAGAATACCTGATCACGGATGAAAAAATAGATTTGATGCAGGAAATTGTAGAAAAGCAGCTTGCAGCAGTACCTGATTTATATTCGCTCCAAAAGGAAGTAAGCATTTATATTGGGATTCCTTTTTGCCCGACAAAATGTGCCTACTGCACGTTCCCGGCCTATGCTATTAATAGAAGGAAAGGCTCGGTTGATTCCTTTTTAGGTGGACTGCATTACGAAATGAGGCATGTGGGCCAATGGCTAAAAGAAAGAGGAGTAAAAATCACAACCGTCTATTATGGCGGAGGCACACCTACAAGCATTACAGCAGAAGAGATGGATATGCTTTATGAAGAGATGTATACCTCATTTCCGGATGTTGAAAAAATACGAGAAATTACAGTCGAAGCTGGAAGACCTGATACCATATCCGTTGACAAGCTGAATGTGCTGAAAAAATGGAACATTGATAGAATAAGCATTAATCCGCAATCGTATATTCAAGAAACGCTTAATGCTATCGGGCGCCATCATACAGTTGAAGAAACAATCGATAAATTTAAGCTGGCCAGGGAAATGGAAATGAACAACATCAATATGGATTTGATCATCGGCCTGCCTGGTGAAGGAGTATCTGAATTCAAGCATACCTTAAACGAAACAGAAAAGCTGATGCCTGAATCATTGACGGTGCATACCTTATCGTTCAAACGCGCCTCGGAAATGACGAAAAACAGGGATCGATACAAGGTAGCCGATCGTTCTGAAGCGGAAAAAATGATGCAGCTTGCAGAAGAATGGACGAAAGAGCACAATTATTCTCCTTATTATTTATACCGCCAGAAAAATATACTTGGGAATCTGGAGAATGTAGGCTACGCCCTTCCAAACCAGGAAAGCATTTATAATATCATGATTATGGAAGAACTGCAGACAATTATCGGCCTTGGCTGTGGAGCTGCAAGCAAATTCATTCATCCTTTTACAGGTGAAATTACTCATTTTGCCAACCCTAAGGATCCCAAATCCTATAATGACAGCTTTGAAGAATATACGACAAAAAAAATAACCATCCTTGATGAATTGTTCAAAAAAGAAAGCTCCCAAGCCAATAAGTAAAGGGTTTCGCTTTGAAGTGCTTAATAATTAAATTACATTAAAAGAGACGTATTGGTGGGCATACGTCTCAGACTGTAGCCATACTCGATGAAAATCAAGCTCGGCTACAGTCTTTTTATTTTAGCCTTTCTTTAGAATGGGTCTGTTGATTTCCGTTCCAGGCACTCGCTTTCCGCGGGGCGGGCGGTGAGCCTCCTCGGCGCACTGCGCCTGTGGGGTCTCACCTGTCCCGCTGCTCCCGCAGGAGTCTCGCGCCCTCCACTCCAATCAACAGTGTTTAGAAAATAAGTGTGGCAGTAGAACCAAGCCTATTTTTATCGGACAAAATCTCCCAAGTGAAGCGAGGAAATGTCTAATAAAAGCCCTCTATTGGACAAAATCTCCCAAGTGAAGCGGGAAAATGTCTAATAAAAGCCCTCTATTGGATAAAATCTCCCAAGTGAAGCGGGGAAATGTCTAATAAAAGCCCTCTATTGGACAAAATCTCCCAAGTGGAGCGGTAAAATGTCTAATAAAAGCTGCCTATTGGACAAAACCTCCCAAGCGGAGAGGAGAAATGTCCAATAAAAGCCCTCTTAATGACAAAACCCCTCAGGAGACCATAAAAAATGTCTTTCATACCTTTTAGAACTGTTTCAGTGTACGGAAGTAGTAGAAAACTTACGAATTGCTCTGTGATTTGATTTGTATTTCGTATTTTGATGTCCTACACCTCGAAAGTGCCCCTTTTCTCAAACATTTCAAAACTGATATACAGCCTGTGAAAGGTATGTTAATAGAATATAACGAGAAGAAAATTTCGTCTTTTCGGACAATTTGTTTTTTATTCTTCTTTTTTATAATTATAATAGTATTGAGACAAAAGGGAGATGATTGGGTTGACCGTTAATTTTGAGACGGAGAAAGTGATTGTAAAAGTAGACGGGCGTGTTGCTACTGTAGAAATGAACCGGCCAGAAGCTTTAAACGCGTTAGACAAAGAGATGCTTACAGGTCTCGTTCAGGCACTTAAAGAGATCAATGATTCCGACGATATTGATATTGTTGTGTTAACGGGTAATGGCAAAGCCTTCTCATCCGGCGGGGATATCAAGTCCATGCTCTCGATGAAAGATGAAAGCGATTTCTTCCCTATCATGGAATGCATTAACGAATTAATCGTAACGCTTTATAGTATGCCGAAATTAACGATAAGTGCAGTTCGTGGTGCAGCCGCTGGTCTTGGCTTCAGCCTTGCACTGGCTACCGACCATATCATTGCGGATGCCGACAGCAAATTAGCAATGAATTTTATCGGCATAGGCTTAATACCGGATGGAGGTTCCCATTTCTTTTTAGAAAAAAGAATGGGAGAAATGAAGGCAAAGCAACTGATCTGGGAAGGTAAGGTATTGACAGCAGGTGAAGCACTTAATCTCGGCCTCATTCAAGAAATAGCGGAGACCGGGTTGGAAGAAGCAGTAAACTCAAGAATTCAAGGCTGGCTTCAGCTTCCTGTCCAGGCGATGATTAAAACTAAAAAGATACTTGCCGAGAAAAATCGTCCTCAATTATTGAAGATGCTAGAGCTTGAAAAATACGGACAGTTTAAAATGAGGCAGACCGAGGACCACCGCGAAGGGATTAAGGCTTTTGTGGAAAAGAGAAAGCCTAATTTTACAGGAAAATAAAAAGAAGCCTCGGCTTCTTTTTTTCTTTCAGAACTTATATTTTAAGAGTGAAATAGAATCAATTTACCTGCAGGTGAAGCGCAGCGGTGAGTTTTATCCTGAAAATTTTTCTCTTCTAGCATTTTTCCACCGATTTCCTTCGCCGAATCATCATTTGCTGCCTGGAAGGACTCTTCGAGAATCTTTTCTCCATCCTGTTCAAACACTGTTAATTTATAAGTCATCATATAATATCCCCCTTGCTTCAAACATCTGATTACTATCATTTTTGCATAATTTAAAAAAATGTGCAAAAAAATTAAATTCCTCCACTCTTTTAAGCTACCTCGAAAGATTCCATGGTAGAACGTGCATTCGCTTTTTGCAGATGTTAAAATAATAGTAAGAAACTTGATAAAAGACATCGGAAGGAATTCTTTATATGAAAAAAACAACTTTTATTCATGCTGCAGATCTTCATCTGGATAGCCCGATGACAGGCCTGAAGCATCTGCCGGATAAAATTTTAAACAGGCTCAAAGACAGTTCGTTCCAAGCACTAAAAAAAATAACGGAAGCTGCCATTAAGCATGATGTTGATTTTGTCGTTCTGGCCGGTGATTTGTACGATGGCGAGGATCGCAGCCTCCGGGCGCAGTCGATTTTCCGGGCAGAGATGGCAAAGCTCGCCGAAAAAGGAATACCTGTTTTCGCCGTCCATGGAAATCATGATCACTTAAATGGTTCATGGGTCCATCTTGATATGCCTGAAAATGTAACGGTTTTCCCTGCCAGGGTGGAAAGAAAACTGCTCAGGTCTAAAAGCGGTGCAATTGTTCATCTGTATGGCTTCAGTTATCCTGTCAGGCATGTAATGGATAAAAAAATCGATGAGTACAAACGGGAAGAAGGCGCAGATTTCCATGTCGGCATTCTTCACGGATATAACGAGGGAAACAGCGAGCATGGCAGGTATGCACCGTTCCAAGTAAAAGATTTGCTCGAGAAAAGGTTCGATTATTGGGCGTTGGGGCACATACATAAAAGGGCAGTACTGGCGGAGGATCCGCCTGCGATCTATCCTGGTAACATACAGGGCAGAAATCGAAAGGAAACAGGGGAAAAGGGCTGTTATTTAGTAACCCTAACTGAATCAGAAGCAACATATGAATTTATCAAAACCTCAGATATCATTTGGAAAAATATAGAGATTGACGCTTCGGGAAAAAAAACCTTTCAGGAAATATTTAAAATGTGCGAGGACGCTGTTGAAAAACATCGTGTGGACCATGGCGGTGTGATTCTGATCATAATCCTGAAACATATAAATCTGGAGGATAGCAGCCTAAACAGTTATTTTATTTCTGATTTACTTGAAATCCTTCAATCTCAAGAAGTAGAAGAGCAGTTTGTTTGGGTTTCAGATGTGAAAATGGAGGAAAGCCTGACCACAAACCGTGAGGATTTACGGCAAAAGGCAGGTTTTTATGAAGAATTATTAAATACGATTGATCATTATGAACATGCTCCGGACACACTATCACCATTGTATGGTCACCAGCTTGCTAGGAAATATTTAGATAGCTTAACAGAAACAGATGAGGAACAGCTACTTAAAAATGCGGAAAATTATTTATTGAAGCTTTTAACTTCCTCATAAGGAAAGGAGGGAAAAATGTGAAAATAGTTGACTTACACATTTACGGATATGGCCAGCTTGAAAATATGGCACTCACTCTTGCTGACGGAGTCCAATTATTTTATGGGGAAAATGAAGCCGGAAAATCGACAATAATGGCCTTTATCCATGCGATGTTATTTGGGTTCCCGACCAAGCAGCAGTCTGAACTAAGATACGAACCGAAGCACCATGCAAAGTATGGAGGGAGAATTCGCATCTTTCATGAAAAATTTGGGTTTACAGTTATTGAAAGAGTTAAAGGAAAGGCTGCCGGAGATGTAACGGTAACTCTTGAAGATGGTACGACTGGCGGGGAGGAATTGCTAAAGCAATTGCTGTCAAATATTGATAAAACTCTATTCCAGTCGATTTTTTCATTCAACCTGCATGGCCTCCAACATATAAACCAAATGAAGAAAGAAGAAATTGGCAAATTCCTTTTTTCAACCGGCGCTCTCGGGACAGATAAATTGTCATTTGCAGAAGCAGAAATAAAGAAGGAATTGGAATCCCGCTTTAAACCAGGCGGAAAGGTTCCGGCATTGAATGCCAAATTGAACGAATTAAATCTTCTGGGACAGGAGCTTAAAAAAGCAGCCTCAAAAAATCTTGAATATGAGAACCTGGTTCAAAGCAAGGAAAGTATTCTTAAGGAAATAAGTATACTTAAGAATTCAATCTCAGCCTTCCAGGAAGAAAAAAGCAAGCTGTACGAATGGAAAAAAATTGAACCGCTTGTTAGAGAAGAGCTTACTGTTGTTAAAGAATTAGGTGAAGCAGGTGCTGTTGAATTTCCGCCAAACGGAATTGAGAGACTGGAAAGACTGAAAGAAATTCTTAAGCCATACCAGGCAAGGCATTTAAGCACAGAAGAGAGAGTTAAAACACTGGAGGCAGAGGTAAAATCCTTCCAGCCTGACGAAGCGCTGCTTCAACAGGAGCTTCAGATATTATCTTTGCTGGAAAGACTCCCCCTTTACGAGCAATTAAAGCATGAGAGAAAAATGCTGGAAGATAAACTTCTGGAGCTCGACGAAGCTTTATCCGCAGTAAGGGAAAAGCTGCATCTGCCGCTCTCCGAGGATGAAATTACTGCTATTAACACCAACATTTTTATTAAGGAACAGGCTGAGGATATTCAAAAGAAGCAACAAAGGCTGCATGAGGCAAAGCAGGAATTAGATGAACGTTTTCAGGATGAAAAAGAAAGTCTGGAAGAAATAGAAGAAGACCTTCAGCTTGCAAAATCAAAGATTCTGCCTGAACGTGAGAGGAAGATCCTGGAGGAGAAAGTAATGTCAGGAACGGATGTCACAGGAGCTGAGGCCAATTAAAAACAATCAGGGAACAAAAGGAGTTATTTGAAGCAGCATCAAGAGAGGAAAAAGTGAAGCTGGCCAAACAAAGAAAAGATAGACAGCTTCAAATCCTCTTTATTGGGGTATTATTAAGCACTCTGATATTATATGGCATTTTTAAAAGCCAGTTGGCCATTACAATGATTGGTGCAGCAGGTATCTTATTATATGTGTTTTTCTTGTATGTAAATCGAAACCAGACCACGGTTTCAACAGCCAGCAGGGCACTGGAAGCTCTGAAATTAAAGGAGAGCGAGCTAATTGAAAAGCTCCAGTCAGCCGATACTGTTCAATTTAAAAATCTTCAGGAGAAAATTGCCCTCGATGATACAAGAAGGGAGCAATTGCGTATTCTCCAGACAAAATGGGAACAGCAAAATACACAGTACGAAAAGGTAATTGTGAAGTATGAAAAATGGGAAGCAGAGGCAACAGAGAATAAACAAAAGCTTTTGCAAATTAGCAGTGAATTGAAAATTCCAGAATACATCGCAAATGCCTACTTGTTTGAAGCGTTCCAGCTGATTGAACAATTTAAAGCGAAAGCAAGAGAGAAATATAGAATCAAAGAAAAAATGGCTTTGCTTGAGGCTGATATGGAGCAGATCGCATCGGGACTCAAAGATCTAGCCAGCCGGCATTTATCAAAGGAAACTGGATTTAGTTTGCAAAAATCAGCATTTTCTCTTCGGGAAAAATTAAAGCTGGAACAAGAAAAACAAATCCAATATCGTGAAAAACAGAAAAAACTTCAAGATCTTCAGGAGGACCTTGAACAGCTCACAAAAGAAAAGGAGCATTTGGAGCAAGAGGGTGGCCAGTTATTATTTGAAGCACAGGCAGTAAATGAGGAGCAATTCTATCTTAAAGGAAAAAATGCAGAGTTGCATGAAAAATTAATAGGACGCCTACGAGAAATTAGAATGCAGCTCGATGGTTCCTTCTTAAGCGAGACAGATAGGGAGAAATTCATAAATGCCCTTCCTCCTAGCGATGCTCTCCAGGAGCTTAATATTCAGGAAGAGATGGAACAGCAAAAGCTTGCCAGGCTTCAGGAAACATTGGCAGAGGCTAAGTATGAAATCCAACTGCTAGAGGATGGTGGAATCTATTCTGAATTGCTGCACAGATTTAAACAGAAAAAGTTTGAATTTGAGGAAGAAGCAAAAGAATGGGCGCAGTTTTCTCTTGCGCAGGATGTACTTGCCAGGACAATTGAAAAATACAAAAATATACATCTTCCTAGGATGCTTTCAAAGGCAGAGGAGTTCCTGATGTTTCTTACAGACGGAAGGTACCGGAAAATCCTTCTGCAAAAATCGGGAACAGGCTTTTTGATTGAAAGGAAGGACCATATATTATTTGAAGCCAATGAACTCAGCCAGCCACCGCAGAACAGGTATATGTGTCACTGAGGCTGGCGGTGGCGCTGACACTATATGAAAAGTTCAAGCTCCCTATTATTATCGATGACAGCTTTGTTAATTTTGACAGAAAGCGTACCAAAAAAATAATCGAGCTGATTAATCAATTAAAAGATAATCAGGTATTATTCTTCACTTGCCATTTGCATCTGCTCGAATGGTTCCAGGCAGAAAACATCATTACCTTAAATGAGGGAAAAGTTAAAATTTCATAGAGCCATAACGCAGTATGGTATACTTTACGTATTGAAGGGAGCGTTGAAACAGAGATGAGCAAAGGAATTCTTCATTTTGGTGTTGGAGAGACGATCGATTTATTTTTGTTAGTAAAAAGCGCTTCAAAGGGAATCGCTAGTAATGGAAAACCATTTTTAACACTTATACTGCAGGATCAAAGCGGGGAAATGGAAGCAAAGCTTTGGGACGCAGGTGATGAGGATGAAAAAAATTATGCGCCTCAAAATATTGTGAAAATAACGGGCGACATACAAAATTACCGGGGGAAGAACCAATTAAAAATCCGCCAGATTCGTCCATCGGGACCTGCGGATGGGGTGAAGCTTGCTGATTTTCTTGAAACAGCACCGCTAAGCCAAGAGGAAATGACGGGGAAACTTACTCAGTATATTTTTGAAATGAAAAATCCCAACATCCAGAGGATTACCCGCCATCTTATTAAAAAACACCAGCAGGCCTTTTGAATTTTCCTGCTGCGACAAAAAATCACCATGAATTTGTCTCTGGCTTGGCGTACCATGTTGTCAGCATGCTTGATTTGGCAAAATCGATTGCAGAACTTTATCCTAGCCTGGATAAGGATTTGTTATATGCCGGTGTCATTTTGCATGACATGGGTAAGGTGCTTGAGCTTTCAGGACCTGTTTCAACCGTCTATACGGTTGAAGGGAATCTGCTAGGACATATTACGATCATGGTAAATGAGATTGGTAAAGCAGCTGATGAACTAAATATTTCAGGCGAGGAAGTTCTCATTCTCCAGCATCTCGTTTTAAGCCATCACGGTAAAGCGGAATGGGGAAGCCCTAAGCCTCCGTTAATTAAAGAAGCAGAAATCCTTCATTATATTGACAACCTTGATGCAAAAATGAATATGCTTGACCGCGCTCTTGAAAGAGTGAAGCCGGGTGAATTTTCGGAACGGGTTTACGCTTTGGACAACCGTTCATTTTATAAGCCTGTATTTCATAAATAGAGTATAGATACTCCTTTTAGCCGAAGGGGTATCTTTTTTTTGTAAAAAAGCATTTTTTTATTTTAAAGGAATATGCTGTTAAAAAAGCGGACAACCTCGCTAGATAAAAAGGAGCAGTGAAAATGATGATTCCAATTTGGATGTATGCAGTTGTGGCAGGCATTATTATTAGCGCGGCAATGGCTCTTAAAACAGGCAGGGAAGAGCGCCTGATTGAAATGGAGAGCATTGAAAAAGAAGGAGAAATCTATATTACCCGGCTCGAAAAGGAAAAAGAAAAACGCGGACTTGTTAAAGCGGCAGAACAGTAAACCGGAAGAGGATAAAAATTAGCTGGTAAAAAGAGGAGTAGCCCAATGGGCTACTCCTCTTCGTGTTTTAATTATTGTTGTGGTGCTGCTGCTTTTTCATCAAGAACACCTTTTAAATCCTTGTCCTTAATTTTTACATCGGCATCCTTAAGTTCACGCTTCATGGCTTTGTTGATCACATCGCCAGAAAGTTTTGAAGCTTTTACTTCTTCTTCCATTTGCTTCTTCATTTGGTCAAAAGATTTTTTCTCTTTTTCTCAGTTACTTGGATAATATGGTAGCCATATTCAGATTTAACTGGTGCACTGATTTCATTAACTTTTAAAGCAAATGCAGCTTTATCGAAATCAGGAACCATTTTGCCAGGACCAAACCAGCCAAGGTCACCACCGTTTTGGGCTGAGCCTGTGTCTGTTGAATACTTTTTAGCAAGGTCTTCAAATTTCTCACCTGAATCAAGTTTTTTCTTGACTTCAAGTGCAGTCTTTTCATCCTTTACTAGGATGTGGCGCGCCTTGATTTCAGGCTTATAGTTATCGTAATACTGCTTTAATTCCTTGTCTGTAACTTTTACATCCTTTGAAGCCGCTTTTTCCATAAGAAGCTGGCTTTTAATAATTTTCTTTAACTCTTTTTCGTCTTTAATATTATTCTGCATTAGAAGCATTTGAAAATTTGCTCCGGCTTGACCTTTAATTTCATCCACTTTTTGATTAACTTCTGCGTCCGTTACTTTATATTTTTTTGAAAGGACCTTTTCGTTAAGAAGTTCCTGGAGGGTCTGTTCGCCGTATTTTTCCTTCATTGCCTGGTATAGCTCGTCCTTTGTTACATTTCCGGATTTACTTTCTGCTACCGTATCTGTTCCATTTTGATTGTTGCAAGCACTTAAAGCAATAACCCCGCCAGCTAATGTAAGGGCTAATATCCATTTTTTCATGCTGAACCTCTCCTAAACAGTGAATTCTTGTGGGATTCTTATCCACAACCTTTACTATAACACAAATGGATTTATGTGCAAAAAATATGCCGAAAAATTTTCCGAATCCTTTTTGCAGACATTTCTGCAGGAAATACAGATTAATTAAAAAAAGGATTTTTATAGGTAAATAGCCTATTCGCAAAAATACCGAGTTGAATAGTATAGGGTAGCAGCTCAAAAGGGGGTGTTATTATGGGTCACGGATTCGGTGGGGGATTTGCACTAATCGTTGTGCTCTTCATTTTGTTAATCATTGTGGGTGCGTCATGGCTATAGTGTAAAGATAACTCGACTGCTATTGTCGAGCCTTAAGGCGCCTTTAATGATTCAGTTGCGCTTACGCAATCAGAATAGTAAATAGTTCTGATTAGCTTAAAAGGGCATGGGGGCAGCCCGCCTCCATATACCCCTAAATAGAAAGGAGGAAGATATATGTCTGGCGGATTTGGTTTCGGAGGAGGATTTGCGTTAATTGTAGTCCTCTTTATCCTTTTGGTTATTATAGGAGCTTCCTGGGTGTACTAATAAGTAAAGGAAAAGCGATGAGAAATCTCATCGCTTGTTTATTTTTATGTAGTTTTAGGTAAATAAAATTTCCACATATGAGGAAATAAGTAAAATGGTAATAAGCACATTTATTGTCCTGAATACCTTTGGCTGCCGTTCATCAGGGATTTCCTTTTGAATGCAAAGGGAATAGGTCATCTTATTCACATAAAACAAAATAAAAATAGCAAACACAATAAAAATGGAGATCATCAACGAATCCCTCCCTTTGGCATAGATTCATATTTTCTTTTTAATTCGAGATTAAAAACTTTATGTTTAATACAATAACAAATATTCATGAAAAAAGATAGTAAAAAAGAGTCAGTATCTATATACCTTGACCTACGTAATTTCTGATCTTTATTATGATCAAATGAAATGATGCCATGCATAAAAGTTGTTTACCTGAAAGGGGATTAGGTAAATAATGTACTTAAGAGATAATAAGAAAAGATTGAAACGGGGATAATTTAATGAATATGCAAGACCTTATAAAGAAAATACAACTATTGGAATACCATCAAAAATTGATGCTGGAAATGCTGGCGCCACAAACCTTTCCTTTTAATAAATTAATCATTGAAAAAGGTCTAAATGAACAGAAGGTAAATAGTTTTTTGGGGTATTGTGACAAACTGAGCAATCAGCTGGAAGAACAAAAAGCGGAAGGGTTTGTTTATTATCATCCGCTTTTTAATGAGTTTATTCAGGCTCTTCCCGCAAATATACAAGCAAAAGAAGCAATTGATGCATGTCTAAAGCAGGATCTTTTTGTGCCGCTAATGCGCGAATTTAAGAAATACATTTGAAAGCTTGCTGAATATCTGAGACATTATGCATTTTAAATTCTTAAACGCATAAACTGCGGCAAAAATAGCTTAAAAAGCGAATTTGCTTAAATACTCTAAGCCTCTGTAGCTCCAATTACTTCATTGGAAATGGCTTTTTTTAGCTTTCCATCTTTCTCAGTAAACTCGCTTTCAATGTTATGAAATGAACGTTCAAAAATCTCCATGAAATCATCCCCATAAATGTTACGGACGATTGCCATCATTTCGATGATATCTGGAAACTTCCCGTATAAATCCCGCAAAGGAAGAGCACCTGAAAATACAGAATTGTCTTCAGGTTCATAGGTTTCCATTAAATCAAGGAGTATTTTCTCGCCTTCAGGAGTAAGGCAGATATACGTATTGCGTTTATCGTTCTCTTTTTTGAAAAGTTAAGCAGGCCTTTTCTTCTAACTTTTTTGAAAAATTAAAAGCTGTTGATACATGCATTACGCCGAACTTGGCGACGTCTGAAATTGAGGCTCCGTTAAGATGATAGGCAATCCAAAGGATATGATGCTCGTTGATATTTAGGTCAAACGGCTTTATCCACTGTTGCCAGTCCTTTTCAATCGATTTCCATAAAGCCTTGCTTAATTGGGCAATCCTTTGGCTAAATAGCATCGCTTCTTTCATAGAATATTGTTTTTCTGACATCCCCATTTTCACCTACTTTTTTATTTCTCTATTAACATTATGCCAATAAAGTAAAAATTAATAAAGATATAAATTTGCAAAATTTTTAGAAATTACTATAAAAATTGCTCAATTCTCTATATTAACAGTATTATACGATTTATTTACATAAAAATCCTTCTTTTGTACTTTCACAAAAGAAGGATTTTTTTTGTAGTGGATTAAATTTTGGTTTGATCGGAAAGATTTGCTTCGAGTTGCTGAATTGTTGTTTCTATCTCAGTGATTTCCTGTTTAAGTTCATCCTGATGGGGAAGTATGTCTGCTTTCCAATTGGTAATGGAAGTTTGCGTTTCCCTCAGGAAATTGGAGGTATGGATTCTTGCCTCCTTGGAAGCATTCATGGAAGCATCCTTTAATTCAATCAGGCTATTTTTTAAATCAGCAAGTTGTTCTTTCCATAGATCAGTATTCTCTTTTAAAGCTGCTCTTGTTTCCTTTCCAGATTTCGGAGCGGAAAGCAGTGTGCTTATTCCTGCTGCTAATCCTCCTATAGCAAACCCATATAAAAAGTGTTTTATTTTCATGGCCTGTCACCTCGTCCTCTTCATTCTATAGTACAACATTCTACACACAAAGAATGAATCCCTTTCTCTATTCTAAAAACATTTAATACTCTATTATCACATTATTTATCAGCTTAAACCATACATGTTCATAGGCTGTCTTAATAAAACATATGTATGGTATTAACAATTTGAATTTTTGAGGCTGCGGAAGGGGAGAAGAGAGTGAACAGAATGGCAATCATTTTATTTTCACTCAGTGGGGTGTTATTTTTTGGAGCTATACGTTTTTTTCTTGTTCACCAAAGATCCGGCGTTTATCCTCCAAAGCAAGTATTAAAGAAAAAGATTGCTGCATTAGCAGGTGGAGGATTACTGTTTCTTTTTGCAGGCTGGCTACTGTTTAGCCTATAAAAATACAAAAAGTAAAGCTGCTTTGAGTTAAGCAGGCTGGTTTCATTATATTATTTACTTACAACGGTAGGAGCATTTAATTTTGTCCGCTTAACTACTGACAAAGCAATAGGGTATAAAATAACCATTGCTGCAGTATTTAATGCTGCGGCTGGAAGTACTACTCCAGCAAATAATGCGGTAAATGGACCCGGAAGCCCTACGATATAGTAGGCAGATGTTAAAAACACGCTACCAGATATGACTGTTCCGATTGCAGTTAAAACACCGACTCCCACGAGTGAAGTTTGATACTTCTTAAAGGCAAGGAACAATAACAAAAATAATGCAGCTGTTACCGGTTTATCGATCATATTAGGAATCAATCCGCCAGGAAAGGTTGATGTCAGTCCGGATATTACCCCACTGACAATCGCAAGAAGACAAACACTTTTCTTATCTGGAAAAAGAGTAATCCCTAAAAACATCATCGTTAACATCATGTCCGGCTTCATTCCAAGAACAATATTCGGAATGACAGCGTGAAGTACAGTACCCATCCCAATTAATAGGGACAGTGCCACAAGATTTTTCGTATTCATTTGTCTCATCTCTCCTCTGCTCAACTAAGCAATTTGGTTCCTCCTGCAGTGCCCTATATGCCTGCAGCGAAAAACTTACACCAATTATAACATAAGCATTAATAATGAAAACAATAAAATGCTTCCAATTTTTAATATATAAAATTACAGGTGTTTACTGATATTTGCAGCCATTTCTTGAAGATCAAGTGAAGAATACTCACTTTGATTATTCTTCCATACGGCTCCAAATCCGTCTCCTTTACCGTAGCGCGGAATAAGGTGCAAATGAAAATGAAATACGGACTGGCCGGCATGCTCGCCATTGTTATTAATCGTGTTTAAGCCGATTGGATCGTATTCTTCCTTAAGGGCTGAAGCAATCGCTGGAACAGATTCATAAATATTTCGGGCAATTTCTGGGGTAAGTTCATAAATATTTTCTTTATGTATCTTTGGAATGACTAAAGTATGTCCTTTTGTAACTTGGCTGATATCTAAAAATGCCACAACATGTTCATTTTCAAAAACCTTCGCTGCCGGGATTTCTCCTTTAACAATCTTGCAGAAAATGCAATCATTCATTCCATTCCACTGCCTTTCTTTTTTAAAAATAGTTTAACACAGTGGCTTAAAGAAAGAAAAAGAAAGACAGGATCCGCATGGAATCCTGCCCTCTGTAGAGGAAATGCTTCTATTGGTACGTTCGTTCAGGAATGCTCTTTGATAAACACCTCATTTTTTTAAGATGATTAGTGTTCATTTAAAGAGTGGACTTTGTTCAAGCTGACCATCCCCTTATTTAGTCTTTATAGGTTTCTCAACATATAAAGCGGAATGATAGGTCTTTAACAAACACCTCATTTTCAATTATAGTAAATGCCGTTATACGGTACGGTGTTGTTTGAACTGGTTACATGGCACTTTGTGCAAAACAACCATCCCCTTATTAGAAACGTTTTGAAGCTGCTTCAATTGAATGATTATTGTCTGCGATAGACACCTCATTTTCAATTTTGATGATTTTCATCATCTAAAGGTTGTTTCCTCTACATAAATTATGATGTCCGTTTCAGGAGCTAATATGCACATGAACTTTAAATTTGTTAAAATAAAATAAATCATACATGAGGCTAGGGATTTTTACTTTAGAGGTCTCACAAGAGGGAATGAAATAAACTGCTGGGAAAGGCGTTGTTATTATGTCTTTATTGACAATTCAGGACCTGACAGGAGGATATACAAGAAATCCTGTACTGAAGGAAGTTTCATTTGAAGTGAATGAAAGGGAAATTGTCGGCTTAATCGGCTTAAATGGAGCAGGAAAGAGCACGACGATCAAGCATATTATCGGGTTAATGGAGCCGCAAAGCGGAGAAATAAAGCTAAAGGGCCGTAGAATTGCAGAGGATAAGGAAGCCTACAGAAAACAGTTTACCTTTATCCCTGAGACTCCGATTTTATATGATGAACTGACGCTGGAAGAACATTTGAAATTGACTGCCATGGCGTATGGACTAGACCAGGTGACATATAAAGAACGGGTTGAAAAGCTATTGACGGAGTTCCGAATGGAAAAGAGACTAAAATGGTTTCCTGCCCATTTTTCAAAGGGAATGAAGCAAAAGGTGATGATTATGTGTGCTTTTCTCGTTCAGCCCTCTCTTTATATTGTCGATGAACCGTTTGTGGGGCTTGACCCGTTGGGTATTCAATCCTTGCTTGATTTAATGAAAAAGATGAAGGAAAATGGTGCGGGCATTTTAATGTCGACCCATATTTTAGCAACTGCAGAAAGATACTGTGACAGCTTCATTATTTTGCATGAAGGAAGAATTCGTGCAAAAGGAAATCTAGAAGAACTGAGACAGCAATTTTCAATGCCAGGAGCCACGCTTGACGACCTTTATATTCAGCTGACAAAGGAAGAAAATTATGTTTGATGCCCAAAAACTTTGGAAGGACCGTTCCTGCCGAAGGCCAAGGATTTAGGAAGGTACCTCCGTTACATATTTAATGGCCACCTTGTTGTAGTCCTGCTTTTTCTAATTAGTGCAGCTGCTTTCTATTATCAGGAGTGGGTCAAGGGACTTTCCCCCGACTTTCCGGCTGAGCTGCTGATGGCTGTCATAATGGGTATCCTATTGACGTATAGTCCGGTGTACAATTTTCTTTTAGATGCGGACAGAGTTTTTCTGCTTCCGCTGGAAAATAAACTGAGTGGTTATTTCTTTCGCTCGGGAATTGTCAGCCTTATTTATCAGGGTTATATCCTTTTGATGGTCCTTGCAGCATTAATGCCATTATATGTACAGGTAAGCAGGCAGGGATTCCATGTTTTTCTTCCCTTTTTTGCTGCTTTACTCGTGCTGAAAGGATGGAACTTGGCGGTAAGATGGAGGGTTCAGTATGACGTAGACCGTTCAGTTCATTTCAGTGATATGGCTGTTCGTTTTTTTGTCAACGGCGCCTTTGCCTATCTCCTTTTTAGACAAGCTAATCTGCTCTATTTTGCGGTTATTTTTATAGTTCTTGCTTTATATTATTGGTTTTTTTATTCGAAATCCCGTGAAAAAGGGTTGAAATGGGATGTATTAATCGCAGAAGAAGAAAAAAGAATGGCTTCGTTCTATCGTTTGGCCAATTTATTTACCGATGTACCGAAACTAAAGGATGCTGTAAGGAGAAGAAAATGGCTTGATGTTTTCCTGGATAATATCTCCTTCTCAGCTGAAAATACCTTTATATACTTATTTTCCAGAACATTTATGAGGGCAGGAGATTATTTAGGCCTATTTATCCGATTAACAGTGATCGGCAGTATTGCCATTTATTTTCTGTCTTTTGGATGGGCCAGCTGCTCCTTGCCATTTTATTTTTGTATTTAACTGGATTTCAGCTCCTGCCGTTATGGAACCACCATCAAAATAAACTATGGGTAGACTTGTATCCGGTTGCCGAAAAAAATAAGGAAGCTGCATTTTTCTTTTTAATGGTCATTGTTCTTAGCTTGCAGGCAGTTATTTTTACAGCATTAATGTTAATAAAAGGACAATGGACTGCAGGGGTTATCTCGTTACTTGCAGGGGTTGGGTTTATTTATTATTTTGTCTTTATTTACAGCAAAAAAAGGGTAAAAGGCTAAAGGAGGTCCTCTTTCGACTGAAAGAGGGCTTTTTTGAAACATAATCTGCTTGGTTATCGTATTAAATACATAAACAAGTGAAAAAGGTTGGGGAAATATGAATGAATACGAATTAAAGGTATATGAGGAACTTGCTGCTTGGAAGCAGAAAATAACAAAAAGATCAGGGTTTGTAACACGGATGTCCAAAAAAGCACAGGGGAAAATTAATGGAATCATTCCCGAAAAAATTCATACAGTCATGACCGAGAGCATTAAAGGGATGGTAAAAGCTACTTTATTCGGTTCTCAGTTAACGAGCAGTAAAAAGCAGCCCTTAGAGCTGCCGCTGGCTGAAAGGGATGAACTGGCACGAAAAAAAATTTCCTTCTATCAGAAAACGGCAGTAATTGAAGGTGCAGGAACAGGCGCGGGGGGAATCCTAGTTGGTCTTGCCGATTTTCCATTGCTGCTTACTATAAAAATAAAATCGCTTTTTGAGCTTGCTGCAGTTTATGGTTTTGATACAAAAGAATATAGTGAGAGGCTATTTATTTTGCATGTATTTAAATTGGCTTTTTCAAGTGATGAAACAAGGAATGAAACTTTTGAGATCATTGAGAATTGGGAGCATAAAAGAGAACAAATAGAAGAGTTGGACTGGAAAAGGTTTCAACAGGAATATCGGGATTATATTGACCTGGCTAAAATGCTGCAGCTTGTCCCTGGAATAGGTGCGTTTGTCGGAGCATATGCCAATAATAATCTTCTAAAGCATTTAGGTGAAACAGCCATGAACGCTTACCGTTTGCGGATTTTAAATGAAAGCCCCCGCCGATTAAACGGCTCACGGGGGTAATAAGGATTAGACCTCTGTTTTTACGTTATATGTGATAGCTGCTCTGGCGAGTGTTTTTGCCGCAACAAGCATCGCATTTTCATCGATATCAAATCTTGGATGGTGGTGTGGATAAGCTGTTTCGGCATCCGTGGGCCTCGCACCTGTGAAAAAGAAAGTGCCTGGCACTTTTTGAAGATAATAGGCAAAATCCTCGCCGCCCATATCTGGTTCCGTTTCTTCCACCGAATTCACTTCAGATATTTTGTTGGCGCAAGAAATCAGGAAGTCTGTTTCGGCTGAATGGTTCACAACAGCAGGATATCCTTTAACATAATCGTATTCAAAGGTGCTGCCGGATGTGAAGCATGTTCCATAAGTGATTTTTTCTATTTCTTCTTCTATAAATGCTCGTGTGTTTTCATTGAAGGTCCTGACGGTTCCAACAAGCTTGGCTTTATCCGCAATGACATTAAAGGCATTTTCAGCTGTAAAGGAACCGATAGTCACTACCGCTGAATCAACCGGGCTAACCCTTCTGCTGACAATCTGCTGTAAGTTTAGGACAAGCTGTGAAGCGATGACAATGGCATCCTTCGTCTTATGCGGCTGTGCACCGTGGCCGCCTTTACCCTGAACCGTAATCACAAACCGGTCTGCAGCTGCCATGATCGGCAGCTTTCGATATTGAATTTTGCCAGTCGGTTCAGATGCCCACAAATGGGTGCCGAAAATGGCATCCACACCATCCAGACATCCATCTTCGATCATCGTTACAGCTCCTCCAGGTGCATATTCCTCCGCATGCTGGTGGATAAAAACGAAAGTGCCAGCGAGCTGTTCCTTCCATTCATTAAGTGTCCTAGCTAATACGAGAAGAGTGGCTGTATGGCCGTCATGTCCGCAGGCATGCATGATGCCCGGAACGGTTGAACGGTAAGGGACATCCTTCTCATCCTGTATCGGGAGGGCATCGAAATCAGCTCTTAAGGCAACTGTTTTACCAGGGTTTTTGCCGTATACCTTTGCGACTACCCCGTTTCCGCCAACGTTTCCTCTTACTTCAATTCCGAGTTCCTCATAAAAGGACTTTATGTATTTGGCTGTATTGACTTCCTTGAAGGACAATTCAGGATGCTGGTGAAGATAACGGCGAATTGCAACCATTTCATTATATTGATCATTGAGAGCCTCTAAAAATTCATTAATCATATGAATCCCTCCGTTTTTTATTTTTTCTAACTATTTTAACACTCTTTATCCTAATGAAGTGGATTTTTGCATAATATTTTTCTATACTATATAAGATTTTGAGTATGGAAGGGAAAGATTAAGGAGATGGAGTTAAGGAATAAGGGGAAGCTATCATTTATATTTTTATGTCTGGCAATATTAATTTCAGTAGTATTAATTATTGAAGTGAATAGCGGTAAAGCATTATGGATTGATGGAAAAATTACCGCGTTATTTTCAGGGGTTCCAAGCTATTTGCATCCGTTTTTTATCGTTTTGACAGCTTTAGGAGAAAAAATAGGAATCGGGATTATTGCTTTGTTAATGCTGGTATGGCTGCTAATCCGCAAACGGGACTTTACCGGCATGGCCGCCATGGCGCTTGCGGTCGCATTGGGCAATGAAGTGAGTAAATGGCTAAAGGACTTTATTGCTCGTCCAAGGCCGACCTTGAGCACCTGGTGGAGGTGAAAAGCTACAGCTTTCCAAGCGGACATGCAATGGTCGGAATGATCCTCTACTTTTTTATCGCCTATTTCCTTATTCGGGAATGCAGGGGGAAAACAGCCAAACTAATAATTGGAATAGTAATCGGCGTGCTGCTTTTTCTGATTGGCTTAAGCCGGATCATCTTGCAAGTCCACTACCCATCTGATGTAATCGGTGGATTTGCACTGGGATATATATGGGTGTATTTATGGATTTTCTTTTATAATTTTTTCAAAAAAAGAGAAAAAAAGCGGGCATAGAAAAGGAGGTGGTTCAATGAACCGCCTCTTTAATTTGTTCTTCCTTATATGATAAACATAGCCGCAATGGTGGTAACGACGAGTCCAATTGTGACAGGAAGAAGGTTTCTTCTGGCAAGCTCGAAGGGATCGACATTACAGATAGCCGCGGCAGGTATGAGCGCCCATGGAACGAGGGTACCACCACCTACCCAAATGGCTGCAATCTGTCCAAGAGCTGTCAATGTCGCAGCACCTTTACCAATTGAAACGGCAAAGAGGTGCGCGATTGAACCAGCCAGTGAGATGCCCGAAAATCCTGATCCATCCAGTCCAGTAATAGCGCCAACAGCTGTCAAGGTTACTGCTCCGACTGCTTTGCTTAAAGGCACAACGGAAGCCAAGGCGACGCCTAAATCATTCACGATGCCTTGAGAACCCTTTGGAAGGAAATCACCGATGATTTTTGTGAAGCCTGCATCGCCCAGATAGAAAAAGGCGGCAATCGGAATTACAGGCGCGAATACCTTAAAACCAAATTGAAAACCTTCTATTAAATAGTGGGTGGTTTGTTCGAGGCCTTTGTTTTTATGGGCAGCGATTGTAATCGTTAACAAAATGAGGATAGAGGTTCCGCCAATCAATGAAGTCGCATCTCCACCCTGCAAATCAAGAATATACATGGCGGCAACATCTATCGCAAATAAAAGAGGAACAAAAAGGGCGAAGAAACGCTTTTGAGCCTGTGTAAGCAAGTCAGGCTGACCGGCATCACCCTCACTCGTCTCAACCGGAAGGGCTGATGGAGCGGATTGCAATGTACCACGCTTTAAATCTCTTTTTAAAAAATAGAAGGCTGTCAGAGTTGTGACAATCCCCATGATAAATACAAGTGGGACGCTCGCTGCAATAACATCCTTCACGGGTAGGCCGGCAGCATCAGCTGTCAGCTTTGGAGCAGCTTGGATGATAAAATCCCCAGATAAGGCAATCCCATGTCCGAACAGGTTCATTGCCATCGCAACGCCGAGCGCCGGGAGGCGCAGCCCTCATTGCAACCGGAAGAAGCACGGCACCAAGTAATGCAACTGCTGGGGACGGCCAGAAAAACCAGGAAATGACCATCATTAAAATCCCAATAGTCCAATAGGCGAGAGTGGGGTTGCGGATTAATTTTGTGAAGGGGGAAATCATTACATCGTTAATCCCTGTCGAAGTCAAGGTTCGGCTCATCGCAACAATAATGGAAATAACAAGGATAGTAGATAAAAGCTCAGTTATTGCATATATGAAACTATTGAAAATGCTGCTGACAGAACCGCTTAATGATCCTGTTGCCGTTATTGCGATTAAGAAGATTCCTGCGATACAAACGAGGGTTGTATCCCTTCTCATTACCATAAAGCCAATAATGAGTGCGATAAATACGACATAAATCCAATGGAGAGCTGTAAGCTCCACAATCATAAAAAGGCTCCCTTCCTTTCATCCAGGGTGGGCATGGGTATTTGCCCTGTGGATGTAATACAGGATATGAGAGACCCTACAAGAGGTGAGAGCTTATAGGAAATTTTGTGTATGGAAAATGCTGAACCAGGGATCAGAGAATAACAAAAATATCACATAAAAAGAGGACCAAAAAATCGGCCCCATAATTTTTTAGCTAATAGGAAAGTATAAACTTTCGAAAGTTTATACTTTCCTATCGCGCATAAGGGCAACTAGGCCTCTGTCTTCGCCTTTAATGGCTCGCCAATCGGCGAGTTTTCTTTATTCTTCGGGAATTGTATACTTTGTTACATACGGAGCACTGGAGAAAATATTCGGCTGGGTGTCAATTCCCTGCTCGGTTCCCCTTTTCTCATGGGCTTTTTCATACGCCTTTGAATTTTGCCATTTAAGGAAAGGCCTCGTCATTTTCCCAGACCGTAAGAGTGACATAGGTATCAGTGGAAAGTGGACGGAGAACCCTGATGGCCAGGAATCCTGGTTCTGCTTCTATCATTCGGGCACGGCTGCTAATGCGGTGCTCAAACAATGGCCTTCCCTCCTGGGTTACTGGTACATTGTTCATAACCACGAAAGCAGCCTTGCAAAATCACCTGCGGAATCAATTACTTCATACTTCCGTGGTGATTTGAAAAAAGATTCCCCATTTGTTTCGTGCAATAATAATGAACCTTCGGCGTTTTGCATGATCACCATTTTTTCTTCGGAATGTTCAAGTTCGATGTTGTGGAGAAAATCATAAGTGCCGGTTGTCATATAAATATTCATTGTCATTCACACCCCTGTTTTTTTATTAAAGCTATACCCTTTATGGGAATTAAAAACACTTTGTCCTCTTCTATGTCTTTATAGCCATTTTTTACAGCAATGAAAACAAAAATACGACTATTTTTTGACACTTGCCCCTGTTGTCTATACACCAATTGTATTAATCGATATAGTGAAGACAGTATATTTGTGTCCAGATAGAATATTAGTTTCTATTTTTAACGTGTATATATTAAAATGGAAAACAGACATGCTCTTGAAAGGTGGACTATCTTAATGACGAGAACTATCAATGAAACATTTTTAAAAGCAGCCAGAGGTGAAAAGACGGATTACACTCCAGTGTGGTATATGCGGCAGGCAGGGCGTTCACAGCCTGAATACAGGGAGATTAAAGAAAAGTACTCCCTTTTCGAAATCACACATCAGCCAGAACTCTGTGCATATGTTACCAAACTGCCCGTTGATCAATATAACGTTGATGCGGCTATTTTATATAAAGATATTATGACTCCCCTGCCTGCATTAGGTGTGGACGTTGAAATTAAGTCGGGCATCGGTCCTGTTATCTCCAATCCCATTAAATCGCTTGCGGATGTTGAAAAGCTAGGTGAAATCACTCCGGAAGAAGATATACCATACGTTCTTGAAACAATTAAAATTTTGACAGAGGAACAATTGTCTGTCCCACTGATTGGATTCTCTGGTGCGCCGTTCACGATAGCAAGCTATATGATTGAAGGCGGTCCGTCCAGAAACTACAATAAAACAAAGGCATTTATGTACACTGAACCGAAAGCATGGTTCGCTTTGATGGATAAACTGGCTGATATGACAATTACATACGTAAAGGCACAAATTAAAGCTGGAGCAAAAGCGATTCAGATCTTCGATTCCTGGGTGGGGGCTTTGAATGTCGAAGATTACCGATACTTTATTAAGCCTGTGATGCAAAGAATATTCTCTTCCCTTAAGGAGGAAAATGTTCCTTTAATCATGTTTGGTGTAGGAGCGAGTCATTTAGCATTAGAATGGAACGATCTTCCGCTGGATGTTGTAGGTTTGGATTGGAGGCTTCCAATTCAGCAGGCAAGAGAAATGGGCATTAATAAAACGGTCCAGGGAAATCTTGACCCTGCTATCCTGTTAGCGCCTTGGGAAGTAATTGAAGAGAAGGCAAAAGCCATATTGGATCAAGGTATGGCACAGCCGGGCTATATTTTTAACCTCGGACATGGTGTTTTCCCTCAGGTTAACCCTGAGATGCTGAAGAAATTAACAACTTTTATCCACGAGTACTCAGCTTCTAAAATGAACCGTTAAACACCGGATATACCATTGAGCATTTAAAATGGTATCTGTGTTGTTTTTTTGGCACAATACAATAAGGGTAACTGCCGATGGTATATAATTTGCTGCGGCAGAGTTCGGTTGAGAGATTTAATAATGAGGTGTAGGGCATGATAAAGAAAAAAATGGGCCTGCTAGTAATGGCATACGGGACACCATATAAGATTGAAGATTTGGAACGTTATTATACTCATATTCGGCATGGAAGAAAGCCTTCAGACGAGATGATTGATGAGTTGAGAGGCCGTTATGAAGCAATTGGAGGAATCTCTCCGCTTGCAAAAATAACACTCGACCAGGCAGAAAAATTAGAACAGCGTTTAAACAGTGTACAGGATGAAATTGAATTTAAGATGTATCTTGGATTAAAACATATTGACCCATTTATAGAAGATGCAGTAAAACAAATGCATGAAGATGGCATCGAGGAAGCGGTCAGTATTGTGCTGGCACCTCATTTTTCTACCTTCAGCGTTAAGTCTTATAATGGCCGGGCGAAAGAAGAAGCTGAAAAATTAGGCGGGCCAATCATCACTTCCGTTGAAAGCTGGTACGATGAGCCGAAATTCATCCAATACTGGGCTGATAAAGTCAAACAGGTTTATGAGCAGATGCCTCAGGATGAAAAGGAGCATTCAATGCTAATCGTTTCCGCCCACAGCCTCCCGGAGAAAATTCTGCAATCAGGCGACCCTTACCCCAAACAACTGCGGGAAACGGCGGATTTAATTGCGGAAGCGGCGGGTATTAAAGAGTATACCGTTGGCTGGCAAAGTGCTGGGAATACTCCGGAGCCTTGGCTTCGCCCTGACGTACAGGACCTTACAAGGAATTTGTACGAAGAAAAGCAATATAAAGCATTTGTGTATGCACCTGTCGGTTTTGTGTGTGACCATCTCGAGGTTCTTTACGATAACGATTATGAGTGCAGGGCTGTTACGGATGAGGTAGGAGCAAATTATTACCGTCCGGAAATGCCGAATTCGAAGGAAGAATTTATTGATGCCCTCTCGGATGTAATTTTAAGAACATTAAACAATAAATAAACAATGGCGAAGGCGGTGATTATATGGCGGAAGAAAAACAAATGGTAGTGATCATTGGCGGAGGAATAGCTGGTCTTACAACGGCATTTTATCTCCAAAAAACAGTGCGGGAAAATAATCTTCCCATTGAAGTGAAACTTATTGAAGCTTCACATCGTCTTGGAGGGAAGATGCAGACCGTGGTCCGAGATGGATTTACGATTGAAAGAGGCCAGATTCCTTTCTGGCTAGGAAAACCAGCATGACAAAGCTTGCAGGTGAAGTAGGAATGGCGGATCAACTAGTCCATAACTCTACAGGGAAGTCTTATGTCCTTGTCAATGAAAGGCTTCATCCAATGCCAGGCGGATCGATTATGGGAATTCCAACAGAAATGGCACCTTTTATTACTACAGGTTTATTCTCACTTCCCGGAAAATTAAGGGCAGCCGCCGATTTCATCCTGCCAAAGTCAGCCAAGGAACAGGATAAATCACTAGGAGAATTTTTCAGACGAAGACTGGGCGATGAAGTTGTTGAAAACCTAATTGAACCGCTGCTATCTGGCATTTATGCAGGAGATATCGACAAACTAAGTTTGATGTCGACTTTTCCACAGTTTTATCAGGTTGAACAAAAATATCGAAGCCTTATTTTAGGAATGAAAAAATCAACTCCTTCACAGCCTAAACAACCCGAAACTGGCGGAAAGAAGGAAGGCGTCTTTTTAACCTTTAAATCTGGATTGCAATCCTTCGCAGAAGCGATAGAAGCCAAATTGGATGCAGATGCGATTTTAAAAGGCCTTAAAGTAGATAATATTACAAAATCAGGAAACAGTTATGAAGTATATTTAAACAATGGTGAAACCATTTATGCTGACAGTATAGTGGCTGCAGTTCCGCATCAGGCAACACAGTCGATGTTTTCCCAATACGGCTTCTTTGCGCCATTTAAAGAAATGCCTTCGACTTCAGTGGCGACAGTTGCCCTTGCATTCCCTGAAGATGCGATTCAAAATGATATTGACGGTACCGGCTTTGTGGTTTCGAGAAACAATGATTACAGCATAACAGCCTGTACATGGACGCACAAAAAATGGGCACACGCGGCTCCTGAAGGCAAAGTTCTCCTTCGCTGCTATGTAGGCAGGTCTGGTGATGAAACAATTGTTGACCTATCAGACGATCAGATTATTAAAATTGTTTTAGATGATTTGAAGAAAACCATGAATATCACGATGGAACCGGAATTCTCCATCATTTCACGCTGGAAAAATTCAATGCCTCAATATACTGTAGGGCATAAACAGCGGATAGAAACAATTAAAAATGAAATGAAATCACAATTGCCAGGTGTCTTTTTAGCAGGTGCCTCATATGAAGGTATTGGCCTTCCCGATTGTATAGACCAGGGTGAGGCGGCTGTAAAACATGTCCTCGATTATTTGAAAATCCAAAAAGAAGCTGTTCGCTCATAACAGCTTCTTTTGCTTTATCAAAAAGGAATTTTTATTTTTCCCTGTTTTGTTGTTATTAGTGAAAATTGCATGTTATAATGGTTTGGTCAAAATGACTGAAATTCTCAAACGGTCAGTTAAGTTGAAAGTGGTGATATGATGGCAGTCGACCGAAAGCGGCAAATCATTGAAGCAGCAACGAAATCCTTCTCCCAGTTTGGATATAAAGCAACGACCATGGACCAGGTTGCACGGCTTGCGAACGTAGGAAAAGGAACGATATATACTTTTTTTAAGAATAAAGATGAACTGTTTGATGAAATTATTTCAAGCCTAATCAAAGAAATGAAGGCAGCTGCTGACGAGGCATTTAATACTTCCCTTACTTTTCATGAAAGCGTCCATCGATCCATCTATAGTATTTTGGAGTTCAGGTTTACGCATCAATTAACGATTAAGCTTTTCCAGGAGGGCAGGGAAATGGGCACGCCCGCTGTAATGGATGTGATAGCGAAGCTTGAACAGGTGATTATTAAACACATCATGGTAAGGGTTTCTAAAGCCATAAAAGATGGAGATATCAAAGAATGTGATCCGGAACTGACAGCTTTCATTGTGCTGAAGCTTTATGTGTCGCTAATTTTTGACTGGGAAAAAGATCACAAGCCCTTGAATAAAGAAGAGATTGCTGAAATTTTTGAAAGTTATATCCTTAAGGGATTATCAATATAGGATAATCCTTTGTTCTAAGACAAAAATGACCAAATGAACAAAATAGTCATATTTAGTAGGAGGCAACATCGGTGAAGAACGGACTATTGAAGAAAGAGTTTTTAGCCATTGTAATGAATAAAAAGCTCTTAATACCTATTATTGCTGTCATGTTTATACCCGTACTATACAGTGGAGTATTTCTATGGGCCTATTGGAACCCCTATGGAAACCTTTCGAAATTGCCAGTAGCGGTAGTAAATCAGGATAAAGGTGCCCAATTTGAAGGGGAAGATTTACATCTTGGCGATGATTTAGTGAAAAAATTGAAAAAGAGCAAGGATTTTAACTTTAAATTTGTAGATAAAGAAGAAGGCTACAAAAATGTTAAAAACCAAAAGGATTACATGCTAATTGAAATACCGAAGGACTTTTCCGAAAATGCAACAACTTTGCTGGATAAAAATCCACGAAAGCTGGAATTAGAATATGTTCCGAATGAAAGCTATAATTTTCTTTCTGCCCAGATTGGTGGCAAAGCTGTTGAAAAAATCAAATCCGTGGTTTCTGAAAAAATTACCGAAACTTACGCTGAAACCATATTTGATAAAGTCGGCGATCTTACAGATGGAGTTTCAAAAGCAAGCGACGGAGCAGGAAAACTAAATGAGGGATCATTGAAGTTAAAGGATGGTTCAAAACAGCTTAATAATGGACTTGCAAAGCTGGTTGAAAAATCGATTGAGTTTAACAATGGAATGAAAAAGGCGAATTCAGGAGTAAATGTGGTAGCTTCTGGTTCAATGTCTTTGGCAAACGCCCTTGGGCAACTTCACATAGGGCATAGCAAGCTAGAAGCTGCTGCTGCCCGATTACAAACGGGCAGTGATCAGGTTGCGAGGGGTATTTCCAAGTCTAATCAAGGTCTGCAGTCGATTAATGGAAAGATGCCGGAAATAATTGACGGAACAAAGCAGCTCCAGGGAGGTGCAACTGACATTGCAGAAAAACTGGAGCAGTGGCAGGGGAAATCGCAGGAAGCGGCTGCAGGTGCGGGAAAATTGAATAGTGGTGTTCTAACTCTTAAATCGCAGCTGGAGCCTTTGCTTCAATCGCCATTATTAACACCTGAGCAAAAAGCAGCTCTTTCAGCAGGTTTAAAACAACTGGAAGACGGTAGTGCTCAGTTAAAAGCAGGCAATGAAACTCTGTCAGGGTATGCAGGCCAGTTATCTTCGGGGGCAGCCCAGCTTTCAGGCAAGCTTGGTGAATTGAATGAAGGACAGAAAAAGCTTCATGCCGGTATTTCTCAGCTGGCTGATGGCAGCACACAGCTTGAAAATGGCGCAATTCATTTGGCTGCTGGAGAAAAAGAATTTACTACCGGCATGAAAACATTTGGCCAGAAATTTTGGGAAGCAAAAACAGGCGCAGATAAGCTTGCTGGAGGATCCAATCAGCTTTCTGGCGGGATGAAACAGCTTACATCAGGTTCTTCTGCTATCTCATCAGGTGCTGGTAAATTGGCAAGCGGTTCGGAAAAGTTAAAAGACGGTACAAGCGAGCTTTCTGACGGTTCTAAAGAGCTGGCCGATAAACTGGCCAATGGAGCGAAGAAAGCATCGAAGGTAGATGCTAATGGCAAAACGTATAACATGATGGCCGATCCGGTTAAGTTAGAGACTGAAAGGATCAATAAGGTTCCTAACTATGGAACTGGTATGTCCCCGTATCTCTTATCTCTAGGATTATTTGTGGGTGCACTTATGATATCGATTGTATTTCCTCTTCGTGAGCCTGCTGAAGTACCAGCAAATGGTTTTAACTGGTTTGCCAGCAAGTTTGCATTATTGGCTGGAATTGGTGTGGTTCAGGCCTTGTTAGCTGATGCTATTCTTCTTGCTGGACTGGGATTGCATGTGGAAAGTGTTCCTAAGTTTATTCTATTCACGATGATTACAAGCTTGACTTTTATATCCTTAGTGCAGTTCCTTGTAACATTGCTTGGGGATCCTGGCCGTTTTTTGGCAATTATTATTTTGATTCTGCAATTATCAGCAAGTGCCGGCACCTTCCCGCTTGAATTGATTCCGAAATTCCTTCAGCATTTTAATGCATTCCTGCCGATGACATATTCTATCAGGGGCTTAAAGGCTGTAATTTCTAGCGGAGACTTCGGATTCATGTGGAAGAATATAGCTGTTATGCTGGTGTATATTCTGGCCTTTGCGCTGGGAACAATCTCATACTTCAATTTCAAGCATAAACGTCAATTCAGGACACTTGCTGATTAATTGGATTGAAGATCAGCTGCCCTTGTGGCAGCTGTATTTTTAGCTAATAAGAAAGTATAAACTTTCGAAAGTTTATACTTTCTTATCACGCATAAGGGCAACTATGCCTCTGTCTTCGCCCAAAAAGGCTCGCCAATCGGCGAGTTTTCTTTATATGAAAAAATGACATTTTTGAGTATATTAAGACTAAGCGCAGAAATCGGACAAGGGAGGAAGTAAAATGAAGTTAACGGTAATAGGTGCCTGGGGCGGTTACCCGAAGATGGACGAGGCAAGTTCAGGTTATTTGCTTGAGCATGATGGATACAAGCTGTTGATTGATTGCGGTAGTGGAGTCCTGTCAAAGCTGCAAAATATTATCCAGCCCGAGGAACTGGATGGGGTTATCATATCCCATTACCATCCGGATCACATTGCGGATATTGGTGTTCTGCAGCATGCCAGGCTGATTCAGGGGTTTTTGGGAAAAAATATGCCCACCCTTCCGATTTATGGCCATAATCTGGATCAGGAGGAATTTGTCAAACTAACGTATAAAAATATAACGAAGGGAATGGCATATAATCCTGCTTCCCGCTTGTCCATCGGACCGTTCGATATATCCTTTATAAGGACAAACCATCCTGTACCTTGCTTTGCGATGAGGCTAGAAGCTGACAGGAAGTCATTAGTTTTTACTGGTGACAGTTCCTTTAAAGAAGAGTTCATCCCTTTCAGCCAAAACGCTGATTTACTGCTTTGTGAGTGCAATTTTTACGCGCATCAGAATGGGGCTGGTGCAGGACATATGACAAGCACCGAGGCTGGAAGATTCGCCAGAATGGCTGGTGTGAACCAGTTGGTCCTAACCCATCTGCCTCACTATGGCCAGCTGTCCGATTTAATAAATGAAGCTGCAAAGGAGTTTGAAGGCAAAATTTTGCTTGCTGAGCAATTTTTATCCATTGACGTATAAAAGAGGAGGAACACTGGTGTTATTTATTGATAATAAAGGAATAACAGATCCGACCATTAATCTTGCAATCGAAGAGTATGCCTTGAAGAACTTGGATATTAACGAGACATACTTACTGTTTTACATAAATAAACCCTCTATCATCATAGGCAAGAACCAGAATACAATCGAAGAAATTAATACTGAATATGTCGAAGGCAATGGAATTCAGGTTGTCAGAAGATTATCTGGCGGGGGGGCGGTTTATCACGATTTAGGTAATCTTAACTTCAGTTTTATTACAAAGGATGACGGGGAAAGCTTTCATAACTTCCGCAAATTTACTGAGCCTGTAATCGAAGCACTTCAAAAACTGGGCGTCAATGCAGAACTAAGCGGCAGGAATGATATCCTCGCAGAGGGAAGGAAAATTTCAGGAAATGCCCAATTTTCTACCAGGGGAAGAATGTTCAGCCACGGAACACTGTTATTTGACTCGGAAATGGACCATGTCGTTTCTGCACTAAATGTAAAGAAAGACAAAATTGAATCAAAAGGAATTAAATCGATTCGCAGCCGGGTGGCGAATATTTCAGAGTTTCTTTCGGATATAATCAGCATTGAAGAATTCAGATCCTTGCTTTTAAAAAATATCTTTGGCGGCTTGGAAGAAATTCCCGAATACGTGCTAACTGAGGAAGACTGGGAAAAAATCTACCAATTATCTGAGGAAAGATATCGTAACTGGGATTGGAATTATGGGAAATCTCCTAAATTTAATTTACAGCATTCACACCGGTTTCCTGTCGGGCAAATCGATGTCCGCCTTGAAGTAAATAGAGGCACCATTGAAAACTGTAAGATTTATGGAGATTTCTTTGGAGTAGGTGACGTTTCCGATATCGAAAGCAAGCTGCAGGGCTACGGTATGAAAGAGCAGAAATTGTCGAAGCCCTTGAGGATGTAAATATAAAACAATATTTTGGAAACATAACAAAAGAAGAATTTGTTAATCTCGTATATTAACAGAGGGCACGGTGCATCTAATTGCACCGTGCTTTATTATTTTTTAGTTCTGTTTGCTTGAATACACAAATTTCTTGCAATATAATATATTTAGAAAATTGTTAAAAATATATGAATGAATACTCATTCATGCATGGGAAGGGATGGGGAGAGATGAATTTATCATCACAGCTTCATGAAACCGCCAAACTTTTTTCCGGCAAAAATGCCTACCACTTCATGGGACAAACAACTACATATGCCGAATTGGATGGTGCCGTAACAAAATTCGCTTCAGGATTGGAGAAGCTAGGGGTAAAAAAAGGGGACCATGTCGCATTATTATTGGGGAATTCGCCGCACTTCGTCATCAGCCTTTATGGAGCATTACGGCTCGGTGCTACCGTTATTCCCATTAATCCAATTTATACGCCTGATGAAATTGGCTATATATTGCATAATGGGGATGTAAAGGCAGTAATCGCACTCGATATGCTTTTACCACTGGTTGAAAAGATGCATCCAAAGCTTCCTCAGGTTGAAAATTTCATTATTTGCGAGACCAGTCCAAGCACTCAATTCATTGAAAAAGAACTTTCAGTCAGCGTAAAAATGAAATCGTTTACAAATATCGTCGCTTCGGGTGATCATGAATTCACGGGACCTGAATTGAATGCAGATGATATTGCCCTTATCCTTTATACTTCAGGTACAACTGGAAAGCCAAAAGGTGCTATGCTTACCCACAAAAATCTATACAGCAATGCAAAGGATACGAGTGATTATCTGCACATTAATGACCAGGACCGCGTAATAACGGCATTGCCGATGTTCCATGTGTTTTGTCTAACGGTTGCTTTAAATGCTCCTTTAATGAATGGTGCAACACTAATGATTGTACCTAAATTCAGTCCTAAAGAGATATTCCGTGTTGCAACGGAATATCAGGCAACGGTTTTTGCCGGTGTTCCAACCATGTACAATTTTCTTTTCCAATTCAATGAAGGTAATCCTGACGACCTTAAATCTTTGCGGCTCTGCATATCAGGTGGGGCATCAATGCCGGTTGCACTTCTGAAAAACTTTGAGCAAAAGTTCAATGTTGTTTTGTCAGAGGGGTATGGCTTATCGGAAGCATCACCAGTAACCTGCTTTAATCCGCTTGACCGTCCGCGCAGAGCAGGATCGATCGGAAAATCGATTATGAATGTCGAAAACAAAGTGGTCAATGAACTCGGTGAAGAAGTGCCTGTTGGTGAGGTCGGGGAATTGATTGTCCGCGGTCCGAATGTAATGAAGGGGTATTATAAAATGCCCGAGGAAACCGCTGCTGCCATTCGGGATGGCTGGCTGTACACAGGGGACTTGGCAAAGGAAGATGAAGAAGGATACTTTTATATTGTCGACCGCAAAAAGGATATGGTCATTGTAGGTGGGTATAATGTTTATCCACGTGAGGTAGAGGAAGTTCTGTACGACCATCCTGATGTAGTCGAGGCTGCCGTGCTTGGTGTTCCGGATCCCAATTTTGGCGAAGCGGTGAAATGTTATGTTGTCAGCAGGAATCCCGAATTAACGTCAGAGGAACTTTTGGATTATTGCTTTGCACATCTGGCTAAATACAAGGTTCCATCCTCTATTGAATTTTTAGAGGAGCTGCCTAAAAATACAACAGGGAAAATTTTAAGGCGTGCATTAAAAGACCAGGTTGCACAGGCAGCAGCTAAATAAATTATTAAGGCAGGCACTTTGCCTGCCTTTTTAAAGAGAGGGTTAGGGCATTGACGAATATTTTAATGGAAAAAAGGGGATATACAGCCATTGTAACAATTAACCGCGAGGAAGCTTTAAACGCTTTTAATTATGACACATTGCTGGAACTCCAAGAAAAAGCAGAGGAAATAAGAATTAATCCTGAAATTAGAGCAGTCGTATTTACTGGTGCCGGAGAGAAGGCGTTCAGTGTCGGTGCTGACCTGAAGGAAAGAAAAACACTTTCCATTGAACAGGTAAAAAGAAATTTACATAAAATTAATGAGGTCTTTAATGCGATTGACCAGCTTCCACAGCCGACGATTGCTTCAATGAACGGGTTTGCTTTTGGAGGGGGAATGGAGCTTGCACTTGCGTGTGACTTCCGGATTGCTGCTTCTGGTGCGCTGATGGGATTAACCGAGACCAGCCTTGCGATTATACCTGGAGCTGGGGGAACTCAGAGGCTGCCAAGGCTGATTGGCCAGTCCAAAGCCATGGAGCTGATATTGACCGCAAGAAGATTTACTTCCGAAGAGGCATATGAAATGGGACTGGTAACGATGGTTGCAGAAAGAGAGCCCGCCATTGAAGCTAGCCTGGCATTTGCGGAAAAGATGCTTATGAATGGACCAATTGCTTTGCAGCAGGCAAAATACGCGATTAAAAACGGTATGAATGCAGATTTGCATACAGGTCTTCAGATTGAACGGAAGGCTTATGAAATCACGATTCCAACAGAGGATCGGGTCGAAGCGCTGCAGGCGTTTGCTGAGAAAAGAAAACCAGAATTCAAGGGGAAATGACATGGCAAACGTGCCATGTTTTTTCTTTTCTTCTCTGTCATTCGCTAAAAAGATAATTTGATAGTAGCAGAAAATTTGGTAAAATGTATTCTAAATCGAAAGGGGAAGGTGTACATAATGGCCGATATTGCATTTGAAAAAAACACTTCTGAGTTTAAAAAGGGATTTCAGCCGGTATAAGTATTGGAGTAGGATATTTTCCGATCGCCCTGACGTTTGGCCTTCTCGCAAAAGGGGCGGGATTGACTGTGTCGGAAACAATGCTGATGAGCCTTCTTGTTTTTGCGGGTGCATCCCAATACATTTCTCTTAGTCTATTATCCATGGGGACTGGAATATTTGAAATAATATTAACAACCTTTATTGTGAACATACGACATTTTTTAATGTCTGCTTCATTAAATGAAAAAAATGATGAAGATCGTTTGTTTAATAAAATGATCTATTCTTTTGGCATTACAGATGAAACATTTTCAGTTGCTGCTACAAAAGAGGGAACGGTTTCCACCGGATTCATGTTTGGTGTTATTTCGATTTCGTATTCAAGCTGGGTCCTCAGTTCGGGGCTTGCGCAGCCTCATAGGTGCAAACCTTCCGCAAGTCCTCCAGGATAGCATGGGTGTAGCCCTGTATGCGATGTTTATCGGCCTGCTTGTCCCATCCATGAAAAAAAGTGTAAAGGTAGTTTTGTTAGCGTCCCTTGCAGCCGCATTTAACTCGATTTTTACTTTTGGAAAATTGCTTGCCCCTGGATGGGCAATCGTCTCTTCCACACTTCTTGCTGCTGTCATAGTGGAGATCGTTACAACCCTGAACAGGAAGAGAGGATTTACCCATGAAAAATGAGATTGTTTGGATGATCATTGGAATGGCTTTAGTAACCTATATACCCAGGATGCTTCCTTTTGTTCTGTTTAAGGGAAAGGAGCTGCCGCCTTTTCTACAGGGTGTTTTGAAAAATGTTCCGTATGCAACACTTGGAGCTTTGATATTTCCGGGCATCCTGTTGATTCAAAAAGATATTTGGTACGGACTGTTCGGAGCATCAGCCGCTTTTATCGTGTCGTTTTTAGGAGCGAATGTCATTGTGACAGTTCTGGGGTCCATTGCTGTTCTTGCTTTATATTCTTTACTTCCACATTGAATGAAATTTTTTCACTATGAATTTTCCCGTACTAAAAAAAGATTTGTTTTAACTAAGCCGGCTGTAATTCATCCGGTTTTTTATTTTTTCCTTGTTCTAAATCATCCCATTTTAACTAAACTAGGTAGTAGAGAGGCTGTACAAAAAGGAGGACAATTCATGGCAAGAAAAATGGGGGTATATGCTGTACTGGCCTATGTAATATATGGGTTGTTTTTTTATTGGTATCTTTTTTATTTTTCCAGTTCAAGCCTGCCGTTTGAGTATCAGGGAACAAAGGCCGATCCAGCGACCTTTCTAAACGGAAGGGAATTGATGTTAAGTGAGGAATACTCAAAAACCAGGAATCTGTTATTTTTCTTATCTACTCCGCTTGAATGGCTATTTTACTTTCTGATTTTGCTTCTGGGCCTTTCCAAAGCATTTAAAAGATGGGCTGAAAAATCATCTAAATATAGAATAGCCCATACAGCTATTTATCTAATCTGGCTGTCTTTTTTTGCTTTTCTGGCTACTTTCCCGATAAGCTATATCAGTTATTCCTTATCAAAAACGTATCATATATCTACGCAAACCTTTCCATCTTGGATGAAGGATGAGCTGATTGATTTTTGGCTTAATTATGGAACCATGCTGATTATTGTGCCAGTTTTGTACTGGCTGATGAAGAAGAGCAAAAAGCGCTGGTGGCTGTATGCTTGGCTCCTGTCCATTCCTTTTACCCTTTTTATGATGTTTTTGCAGCCAGTTGTGATTGACCCTTTGTATAACGATTTTTCTCCATTAAAAAATAAAGAATTAGAAACAAAGATTTTAACCATGGCAGCCAAAGCGAAAATCCCGGCTGAGCATGTGTTCGAAGTGGACATGGCAGAAAAGACGAACTCAATGAATGCTTATGTAACAGGCATAGGATCTAATTCAAGAATTGTACTTTGGGATACGACATTAAATAAGCTGACTGAGGATCAAATATTGTTTATAATGGCCCATGAAATCGCCGATTACGTAGAAAAACATATATATTATGGAATTGCCGGCTACTTACTTTTATCCCTGATCGGTTTGTATATAACATATCGCCTGATGAATTGGCCGCAGCTCGGTGGGGGAAGGAGCTGAAAATTGCTGATGTGAGGGATATCCGTTCATTGCCTCTATTTTTGATGATTCTTTCTATGCTTTTGTTTGTTGCAAGCCCGCTGAGCAATTTTGCATCCCGCTATGAGGAGACGAGGGCTGATAGGTATGCAATGAACATGACGAAGGATCCAGAGGCTGCCATCACCTCTTTTCAGGAGCTTACCCGTTCAGGACTGAGCCAGGTAAATCCGCCGCTGCTTGTGAAAATATTCCGCTATGGGCATCCGACTATGCTGGAGAGGATTTCGATGGTGGAGGAGTATGAAGTCAATCACCGGAATGGTTTAAAGAAATAAAATTTTATTTTCGGAAATTATCAAAGCCCACGAACCTTAGTGATTCGCGGGCTTTGACTTGTTTTTTTAAGTCCCGAAACGTTTGTTGATTTCAACAAGCTGTCCTGATAAAAGCATAAATTGGGATTTATCTTTCATATCAATGGCCTGATCGATTTTTTTCATTAATTTCTCTTTTTCTGTTGTCAATTGAATTTCAGATATCAGCATTTCAATGTAAAGGTTCCGGACGAAGGCTTCTTTTGCTTGAATGCGATTCATGGCACCAATTTTCATTAAATCCGTGTATGATTTTTCATTCATGAAAATCACCCCTGTGCTTTTTCATATTATATGGAGTTTCAGAAAGAAAATCAATGAATTATAAAAATTTTCTGATAATAATTTATAATAGCTTAATTTATGAATAATTTCGTAACTATTTGGAAGAATGGAAAAACGCTTCTTTTATTATGGTAATATAAGAAGTATCTTACAATTTCCGGCAATTTCCGGCAGTTTGTGAGGGAAAATATCTAATGTGAAATAGAGGAGTGAAAGGGTTGGAGTCTAAATTAAATGAAGTGTATGAGGTAAATCCGTGTACGATGTTTATTAAGCCCGAAATTTATGGTAGCAAAATTTATTCACAAATTGTAGAAATCGAAGATGAACTATTGTCGCCCTTCAAGCCGACGGAAATCATTAAAAGAAGCTGCGAATATTTTGGAAATACTTTTGAAGGAAGGCAAAAAGGAAGCAAGCTGCTGATGGGCATCACCCATAAAGTGCCTATTGTCATAGATTCTACAAACTTAATGTATTTTTTTCCAACCACTTCGCCTGTTGGCCTGAATGCATTTGGATTTCACATGAAAATGTATTAAGACACCGGCGCTTTTCTTCCAACCAGACGCTTGTAACCTTTCAAAATAAACAATCGTATCTTTTTCCTATTTCCTACACTTCATTTGAAAATCAGCTGCTAAGGACAGCTTTATTACGGACAAAGTTGATGCAACGAATCGATTCAATGGAACGGAAAACCTTTTATTTAAAACAGCGCCCTACATTTTTGGAAGCCTCAGAAGCCCAGCACAGATACGGAAAAAATACCAATTCTAGAGAAGAATAAATATTACTGCTGCAGTTTCACTTCAATACGGGACTGATGCCGTTTGACAAAATAATATTCCATTAATTCCTGGACTTTATTTCGAATGCGCGGATTAAAGTAATTATGTTGTTCTTCGTAACCTTTATACAAAAATAAAAACATTGTAAAGGCGTCGTCCCGTTTAGTCTCAATAACTTTTAATTTATGGGCATTCATATATTTTTTCACCTCAGCCAATTCCCTCTGAATTTCTTTCATCGTTGCTTCAATTAATTCCAAATATGGCTTTTTGAGCTTGAAGGAACTTTCATTGACCACCGAGATATCCCGGTTTAAGATGATTAGAACCATAGGCAAATAGATCGCTTTCTCCATGATATTACGGTCGTTCTCTGGAATCCTAGTCATCGCTCCCTGCTCCTTCAAAAATATTTACAGAACACTTGTTCGTGTTAATATCATACAAAAAAAACAAATGAAAGGCAATATTCACTTTTAGAATATGCCTTTTATTTATGTAATATTAGAAGGGGAAATATTTCTATTGGCGAAATAAATGTAGTGAAGAGAAATCAAAATAAGGTGGGATTCAAGTGAGCGAAAGAAAAGGAATAAAGGCAGAGGACCTGTATGAACTGAAATCAGCTGTTGACCCAAGGCTCTCTCCAGATGGAAGCCTTTGTGTATATGTTCAAACAGCAATAGACCAAGAAACGGATGAATACTTCTCCCATATTTATTTTATGGATGTTTCTAAAAAAACAAAGCCGGTGCAATGGACTTCAGGAAAAGGAAGAAATCATTCCCCACGCTGGTCTCCAGATGGTACAAGCATTGCCTTTGTGTCCTCTAGGACAGGTAAAAACCAAATATACATATTATCTGCCCATGGCGGAGAAGCAAAGCAAATTACCTTCATTGAAAATGGAGCCAGCAATCCAGTATGGTCTCCAGACGGAAAAAGAATCGCGTTTTCTGCATCAGCGGCAGGAAATAAAACGATCTTAGACAAGGAAGAAAAGAAGGCAGAAGATAAGCTGCTACCGCTTGAAGTGACGAAAATGAAATATAAATCGGATGCGGAAGGTTTCTGGAAAGGAAATTACAAACACATTGGCGTAGCTGACGTGGATTCTGGTGATGTGGTGCAATTGACTGAAGGACCTCATGATTATCAGCTTTACAGCTGGTCCCCGGATGGAGAAAATATTGCTATTGGCGCAGATCTTGAAGAAGATTCCGATGCCTCCTTTGTACAGGATGTTTATTTGCTGCAGCCAAAAACCAAAAAACTTACGAAACTAACGAATGGAACAGGCTATTTCGGGAATGTAACCTGGTCTCCAGATGGTCAAACTCTTGGAATAATTGGGCATGAAAAGGAATTCCATAATGCTACCCTCCCGAAATTATGGATTTATCAAATAGAGTCAGGCGTGTTTACCTGCTTTTCAGAAGGATCAGATATCGCTGCGGGGGATATCGTAATTGGAGATTTCCAGCAGGGGGCGGTGACACCGGGTGTTCTTTGGGCAGATGACAGTAAAAGCTTTTACTTTTTAGCAACAGACCATGGTAATACCATTGTGTATTACGGAAGCCTGGATGGTGAAATGTATCCTGCACTTCTGGATCAACAGCATGTTTATGGATTGGCCCTCAACGGGAAAGACCATCAGGCTGTGGTAGCTATAAGTAAACCGTCTGAAACCGGCGACTTATATTTACTGAATGTATCCGATGGCAATTTGGAAAAACTGACTGATATTAATGGGGATTTTCTTAAGGGCATTGAAATAGCCGATGCAGAACCATTTGAATTTGAAGGATCAGACGGCTGGAAAATAAATGGGTGGATGATAAAGCCGATCGGATTTGAAGAAGGAAAGAAATACCCATTAATAATGGAAATTCACGGCGGTCCCCACGCTATGTATGGCAATTCCTATATGCATGAATTTCAAATGCTTGCTGCTAAGGGATATGCAGTCCTGTTTACCAATCCACGGGGCAGCCATGGATATGGACAGGAGTTTGTCAACGCAGTAAGAGGAGATTATGGTGGAAAAGATTATCAGGATTTAATGGATGCAGTAGATTATGCACTGGATAAATATGATTTTATCGATGAAGATAGGCTTGGGGTGACAGGCGGGAGCTACGGCGGATTTATGACGAACTGGATTGTCAGCCATACAAATCGTTTCAAAGCGGCTGTTACCCAGCGCTCCATTTCCAACTGGATTAGTTTTTATGGTGTAAGCGATATAGGCTATTACTTCACAGAGTGGCAAATCGAATCTGATTTAAGCGATATCGAAAAGCTCTGGAAGCATTCTCCTCTTGCATATGTGGATAAGGTCGACACACCTTTATTGATCCTGCATAGTGAAAGGGACTATCGCTGCCCAATTGAACAGGCGGAACAGCTATTCATTGCTTTAAAAAGGTTAAAGAAACCAACGAAGTTCATACGCTTCCCTGAAGAAAACCATGAGCTTTCACGTAGCGGAAAACCGGGGTTAAGGGTTGCGCGATTAAACTATATAGCAGACTGGTTTGGCCAATACTTGAATTAACATGTACAAAAGCCGCAAAGCACAAACCTTTGCGGCTTTTTGTTGCCAAAATACTCCACTATGTGAGAAAGTTTTTTATAGAAGCAAACTGGGTAGGGGAAAATGATAATAGGAAGAAACCTTTAGGGTGAAAATTAGTCAAATAAATGAAAATAACCTGTGATTGGAAGGATCTAAGGATGAGATCAGAACGACATGAGACTAAAAAAGGAAAAAATAAAGGAAAAAAGTGGAAAACGTTCTTGCTTTTACTTTTGTTAATATTCGGAACAACCTTAGCCTATTCTTATTATCAGTATAAGCAAGGGGTATCTCAATCAATGAAAAAGATTGAGAAAAAAGACACACAGGAATATAAGTTTGAAGGACAAAAAGATCAATACGGTGATACGAATATTCTGTTGCTCGGAAGCGATACAAAAGGAAAGGGAAATTCTAGAGCCGATACAATTATGATTGCACATTACAATGAAGGTAAAGGGACATTTAAGCTTACATCGATTATGCGCGATTCTTATGTAGATATTCCGGGACATGGGAAACACAAAATCAACTCGGCGTTTGCCCGGGGAACGCCCCGAACTGATGAGACAGACGATCAAAGAAAACTTTGATATTGATTTGCAGTATTATGTCATAGTTGATTTTCAGGGATTTGTTCAATTGATTGACGAGGCTTTTCCTGACGGTGTAGAAATAAATGTTGAGAAAAAAATGTCTGAATATATAGCATATACCCTGCAGCCTGGTGTTCAGAAGCTTGATGGAAAGCATTTGCTTGCATATGTACGGTTCCGCCATGATCGAATCGGTGATTTTGGTAGGGTAAAGCGGCAGCAGCAGGTAGTTCAGGCACTAAGAGAACAATTGTCAAGCATCAAAACGATTCCAAAGCTGCCTAAATTAATAGGAGTTGTCGCTCCATATGTAAACACTAACATGGATACAACAGATATATTATTTATGGCGAAAGATTTCTTAACAAAAGACGAGGGAAGCCTAAAAACTCTAAGGATTCCTGTTGATAACAGTTTTACTGAGCCAAGAATTTATGGGGAAGGTTCAGTGCTGAAAATTGATGTAGAGAAAAATCGGGAAGCGTTGCATCAATTTATTTCACAGTGATTTTTCTAGGATAAAAACTCAAAATGGGAGGGTGCCAAATGGATTTTGAAGCAATCACAGCCTCATTTACTTTAGAAAATGTAATGGAAATGATTCGTGAATACCGTTCATTTGGCCCTCTAACTGGGATTTTGCTTCCCATTCTTGAAGCAATTATACCCTTTCTTCCTTTATTTTTAATTGTTATGGCAAATGCAAGTGCATATGGATTATGGCTAGGTTTCCTTTATTCCTAGATTGGTGCATGTCTTGGTGCATTCCTCGTTTTTTTGATTTTCCGTAAATTTGGGCAAAAAAGGTTGCTTTCTTTTTTGAAGAACCATTCACATATAAAAAAATGGATGGATTGGTTAGACCGTCATGGTTTTGGACCACTTTTTCTGCTCTTTTGTTTTCCTTTTACACCTTCAGCTGTTGTAAATATTGTAGCAGGGCTATCCAAAGTTAGTGCTTTTAAATATATACTTGCTGTGTCTGCAGGGAAAATGGTGATGATATTTACCATCAGTTTTGTCGGCCATGATGTACGCTCTATGCTTACTCAGCCGTCCAGAGCGGTAATTGTTTTAGCTGCTATTTTCATTCTCTGGTATGCGGGAAAAAAACTGGAAGTAAAATTAAATAAGAAAACTAATAGCGAACATCCTGGATGAAAATAGATGGAAAGGGAGAGATGGAATGAAAGTGGAATGGAAGAAGGAAGGAATGGAGTGGGTAAAGGCTTTTGGTATTGGGCTGATCATTTTTGCCTTTATAAGAACCTTTTTTTTCTCCAATTATATCGTGGAAGGGCAATCCATGATGCCCACCCTGCAGGAAGGGAATAAGTTGGTCGTTAATAAGCTTGGTTTTGATTTAGGCAATCTGGATAGATTTGATGTCATCGTTTTCCATGCAAATAAAAAGGAAGACTATGTAAAAAGAATCATCGGGGTTCCAGGTGATAAAATCGAATATTTGAATGACCAGCTGTATATCAATGGCCATAAATTTGAGGAGCCGTTTTTAGAGGTTTATCGCAAAAAAATCCCCGGGAGAAAATTGACTGGAGATTTCACTTTAAAAGAAATTACTGGTGTAGGAACGGTGCCGCCAGGAAAGCTTTTTGTTATGGGCGATAATCGCCTAGAGAGCTGGGACAGCAGGCATTTTGGCTTCATTGCCACTAATCAGGTGGTAGGAAAAGTGAATCTACGGTACTGGCCGATTAATGAGATGGGTGTTTCGTTTTAAAAGAATAAAATTTTCGAGAGAGGAAAACCGATGCTAAGTTCTAGTTCTTTCTTAAAAGGGGAAAAAATATATCTGCATAGTTTAGCACTAACTGATGTTCCTGCTTTGATGGAATGGCAGGGAAACGAACATGTTATGCGAAGTTTTGACGCATTACCGATGAAATTTAAAGGAGTAAATGAGTGGGAGGACTGGATAAAGGAAACAGGGTCAGATAAATTCCGATTTGCGATACGCTCTATCGACAAAAAGCAATTGATTGGATATGCAGAATTAGAAGGAATCCTGTGGAATCATCGTGTCGGCTGGATTTCAATCATGATTGGCGATGAGACAAACCATGGGAAGGGCTTTGGAAAAGAGGCAATGGAAAAAGTCATCTATTATGCTTTCAATGAACTGAACCTTCATAGGCTTCAGCTCACTGTTTTTGCATATAATCAGAAAGCGATTGCTATGTATGAGAGGCTTGGCTTCCAGAAGGAAGGAACATATCGCGAATTTCTGGAGAGGGATGGCAAGCGGCATGATATGTTTCTATATGGACTGCTTCGGAACGAGTGGCGGAAGCAGAATTCGAAATGATAGAAAGGAGTTCGGCTTGCCGGGCTTCTTTTTTTTGAAACTTGTTCCATTCTCTTAACAATAATTCCCTAAAATGATGAATCTATATCCAAACATTTGTACCCCTTTTTATGTTAAAATAAAGTTATTGAAAACAGACAAGGATCGAGTGGAAAGCGGAGGTAATATCATGTCTTTAAGATTGTTGATGGGGCGCTCTGGAAGCGGCAAAACCGCTTTGTGCCTGAAAGAAATAAAGGAAATGCTCCTGGAGCATCCGGATGGTCCGCCAATTATTTACTTAGTTCCAGAACAGATGACCTTCTTATCTGAATATCGCCTGACAGCCGACAGCGAATTAGGCGGAATGATCAGGGCACAGGTATACAGTTTCTCTCGCCTAGCATGGAGGATTCTTCAGGAAACTGGCGGATTCAGCCGCTACCACCTGGACAGTGTCGGCCTAAGCATGTTGATTCGAAAGATTATTGAGGACCAAAAAGAACATTTAACCCTTTTTCAGAGGGCTGCAGATAAAAACGGATTTATTCAGCAGGTCGAGCAGATGGTTACGGAATTTAAACGATACTGCGTTAAGCCGGAGGAACTGCTTGGAACGGTAAGCGGAAAATCACTTCAGGATAAACTGCATGATCTTGAAATTATTTATAAGAATTTTGAAGAAGCTACATTTGGCAAATATATAGATTCAGAGGATTACTTTCGTCTGCTTTCCGAAAAGGCTGCAGCCTCGGATTATTTGAAAGACGCAGAGATTTACATTGACGGTTTTTACAGTTTTACCCCACAGGAATACAGCGTTATTGCGGAATTGATGAAGAATTGCAAACGAGTGACTATTGCCTTGACGGGAGACAGTCTTGAAGGGAATATTTCTGACGAACTACATCTGTTCCGGCAGGCCGGAGAAATGTGGCAGTCGATTAGCGAACTCGCAAAAACACACCGCATTGAAATGGAGCAGCCAGTACATCTGTCTGGACAAAAAAGATGGAATCACCCATCGCTGGAATACTTAGAGGCTCAGTTCGAGTCAATTCCTCACCTCCCATTTGAAGGAGAAACTGAAATCCATATTTGCGGGGCTGCAAATAGAAGGGCAGAAGTGGAAGGAATAGCAAGGGAGATACAGCTCCTTGTGAGAGAAAAAGGATATCGTTACCGGGATATTGCCCTTTTGGTGAGAAATGGGCAGGATTATCATGACATACTTGAACCTGTGTTCTATGATTATAAAATTCCTTACTTTATCGATCAAAAAAGAACCATGCTTAATCATCCGCTTGTTGAATTGATCAGGTCAACTCTCGAAATTGTTAATGCAAACTGGCGTTATGAACCCGTTTTCCGTGCAGTAAAAACAGAGCTTTTATATCCGCTCCAGGAAAATGCAGACAAACTCAGGGGACAGATGGACAAGCTTGAAAACTATGTCCTTGCATATGGGATTAAAGGAGATAAATGGACTAAAAAGGATCGATGGGGTTATAAAAGGTTCAGAGGCCTTGAAATGGAGACAAACGTCCAGACTGGTGCGGAAAAAAAACTCGAACAGGAACTGAATGAACTGAGGCTGATGGTGACAGCACCGATTCTGCGTCTCTCAAGGCGCCTTAAAAGGGCAGACAGCGGACGGAAATTTTGTGAAGCAGTCTATCTTTATCTTGAAGAACTAGATGTACCTTCAAAGCTTGAGCAATGGAAAAACCAGGCTGAAGAGGTAGGCAATCTCGTAAAAGCACGGGAGCATGATCAGGTTTGGAATGCTGTCATTAATTTATTGGACCAATACGTAGAAATACTTGGTGAAGAATCTGTCTCGATAAAGCAGTTTGCCTCCATTATGGAAGCTGGCATTGAGTCACTTCGTTTTTCTCTGGTGCCTCCGGCGCTGGACCAGGTGCTGATTGCTGACTTGGAGAAGTCAAGGCTGTCTGATGTAAAAGCCGCTTTTGTTATCGGTGTAAATGAGGGAGTCCTTCCGGCAAAAATGCAGGAGAATGGCATCCTTGGAGATGAGGACAGGGAACAGCTTGAGCAGGGATTAAAAGTTGCACCGGGAAGCCGGACACGCCTGCTGGATGAAGCCTTTCTTGCCTATAAAGCGTTGACCACTCCTTCTGATATGCTTTTCGTCAGCTACCCAATGTCAAATTCCGAAGGTAAAGCACTTTTGCCATCCTCCTATATTAATAGGCTAAAAGAATTATTTCCGCAGCGCCAGGAGCATTTCTATGCGGCAGACCCGGCAGAATTGCCTGCTAAAGAACAGTTAAGCTTTATATCCAATGTCAATACTGCCCTGTCCTATCTGACTGTTCAGCTGCAATTGAAAAAAAGGAATTATCCCGTTTCTGATTTTTGGTGGGATGTATATAATTTTTATATGGATAGCAGCTTAAAAACAGGGGCTCAAAAGGTCCTTTCGAGTTTGTTTTATACAAACAACACAGTACAGCTCTCGAAGGAAGCGGCAGACGAACTGTACGGTGAAGATATTCAGGGCAGTGTATCGAGAATGGAGCTCTTCAACAGCTGTCCCTTTTCACATTATGTCCAGCACGGCTTAAGGCTTCGCGACAGACAGGTATTCCGACTTGAAGCGCCTGATATTGGCGAGCTTTTCCATGCGGCATTAAAGCAGATATCGGAGATTGTAAATGAGGAGCATATTTCGTGGGCAAGCCTGACAAGGAATCAATGTGAAAGCCTCGCAAAACAGGCTGTAGGTTCTCTTGCTCCAAGGCTGCAAAATGAAATCCTGCTAAGTTCAGAAAGAAACCATTATATCAAGAGGAAATTAGAACAAATCATTACAAGGGCCTCACTCGTTTTAAGTGAGCATGCGAAAGTAAGCGGATTTGCGCCGATTGGACTTGAGCTTGGATTCGGTCCCAAAGGTGATCTGCCTCCGCTTGGTTTTTCTTTAAGAGACGGAAGGAAAATGCAGCTTATCGGTCGGATTGACCGAGTCGATAAAGCAGAAGACGAGAGCGGCGGAGTATTTTTAAGAGTGATAGATTATAAATCCAGTGAAAAAGACTTGAACTTAAGTGAAGTCTATTATGGACTTGCACTTCAAATGTTAACGTATCTGGACATTATAATGACACATTCAAAGAACTTGGCAGGAGTAGAAGCAACACCGGCGGGGGTTCTCTACTTCCATGTCCATAACCCAATCATCAACTCGACAAGAATGCTTACAGTCGACCAGATTGAAGAAGAAATTTTAAAAAAGTTTAAAATGAACGGCCTTTTACTTGAAGATCAAAATGTAATCAAGCTTATGGACAACTCTCTTGAGACCGGAGATTCGCAGATCATATCTGCTGGCATTAAAAAAGATGGTACGCTGTCAAAACGTTCAAAGGTAGCGGGCAAGGATGATTTTGAGCATTTAAGGCATTATGTTAGGGATATTTATCAAAAAACAGGTAATGAAATTATCGATGGAAAAGTCAATATTTCCCCATATAAAATGAAGGATAAAAAACCTTGTGCGTTTTGCTCCTATAAATCAGTTTGTCAATTTGATGAATCGGTCGGTGACAACCATTTCCGCGTACTCCAACAGAAATCAAATGAGACCGTTTTGGATTTAATAAGAAAGGAGGAGGCAGAAAATCATGGCTAAACTTTATATTCCGCCAAAGCCGGAAAATGTGACTTGGACAGATGACCAGTGGAAGGCAATTATGTCTAAGGATCAGGATATTCTTGTAGCAGCTGCAGCAGGTTCGGGAAAGACGGCTGTCCTGGTCGAAAGGATGATCCAAAAAATATTGTCAGCAGAAGAACCTGTCAATGTCGATGAATTATTGGTCGTAACCTTTACAAATGCCTCTGCTGCCGAGATGCGCCACCGGATCGGAGAGGCGCTGGAGAAGGCAATTCAGGCAGACCCTAAATCCCGTCATCTAAGAAAGCAGCTGAGCCTTTTAAATAAAGCTTCGATATCGACTCTGCACTCGTTCTGTCTGGAGGTAATCCGAAAGTATTATTATTTAATCGATGTCGACCCTGGCTTTAGGATTGCCGATGAGACAGAGGCACAACTGTTAAGAGACGAAATGATGGATGAACTTTTTGAAGAAGAATACGGAAAAAAAGACAACGAAGCTTTTTTCAGGCTGGTGGATGCTTTTACAAGCGACAGGAGCGATTCAGCACTGCAGGACATTGTCCGATTCATTTATGATTTTTCAATGTCCAATCCGCTGCCTGAGCAGTATTTACAATCGATTGCAGAAATGTACAATGTCGACCCTGACACAGCAGTGGATGATTTGCCATTCATGCCTGCGCTCCTTTACGATATAGAGCTTCAGCTTGAAGGAGCAAGGCAGCTGGTTGAAAAAGCCCTGGATTTATCGAGGCTTCCAGGTGGACCTGCTCCAAGAGCAGTAAACTATCTTGATGACCTGGCGATTATCGACACGATGATTGGAGCAAAAATAGATTCGTGGAATGCCCTTTATAACGCGATGCAAACATACAAATTCAGCACCGCAAAAACTTGTAAGGGTGATGAATTTGATAAGAATTTAGTCGACCAGGCGGAAAGCTGAGGGATAAAGCTAAAAAAATAGTCAGCAGCCTTAAAGACGAACTGTTTTCAAGAAGGCCGGAAAGCTTCCTACGTGATATGGAGGAAATGCTTCCCCTGATAGGCACGCTTGTTTCACTTGTTCGGTCTTTTGCCGTAAAATTTGGTGATATTAAAAGGGAAAGAGGGCTTGTCGACTTTTCCGACCTGGAACACTACTGCCTGGCGATCTTAACTGAATCAATAACAGAAGAGGGGGATTTCCTTCCTTCTGAAGCTGCACTGGCATATCGGAGCCAATTCAAAGAGGTTCTTGTCGATGAATACCAGGATACGAACATGGTTCAAGAGACGGTTTTGAAGTTGGTGGCAAAGGGTCAGCTAGAAGCAGGAAATTTGTTTATGGTAGGGGACGTTAAGCAATCGATTTATCGTTTTCGTTTGGCAGAGCCTAATCTGTTTTTGGGAAAATACAACCGCTATAAATCAGACGGTGAAGGATCTGGATTGCGGATTGACCTTTCACGAAATTTCAGAAGCCGAGGAGAAGTGCTTGACGGTACCAATTATATTTTTAAGCAAATCATGGGCGTAAAAGTAGGGGAAATAGAATACGATGATGCGGCCGAGTTGAAAAAGGAGCGCCGTATCCCGATGAATCCCATCCCGTGGAATTGCTGTTGATTGACCGGAGCGAATCACATGAGGAAGTATCGGATGTACAGGAAGCTCCAGAAGAGCCTGTGGAATTTGACAAAGGTGATCTCGAGCAATCCCAGCTGGAAGCAAAAATAATGGCAGGCAAGATCAAGGAATTGATTGAAGAAGGAGCCCTGGTTTTCAATGCTAAAACCAATTCGAGCCGCCCCTTAATGTACAGGGATATTGTTATCCTGCTTCGATCCATGACATGGGCTCCTCAAATTATGGAGGAATTTAAACAGCAGGGCATTCCGATTTACGCCAATTTATCAACGGGATATTTTGAGGCGACCGAGGTTGCAATCATGCTTTCTTTGCTCCGGGTGATCGATAATCCTTACCAGGATATACCGCTTGCTTCGGTATTAAGATCGCCTATTGTCGGTTTGAATGAGGAAGAGCTTGCCCGGCTTCGTATCCAAAATAAAGGTGGAAGCTTCTGGGAAGCAGTGGAATCGTATACCCAAAGCAGGACTCCAGATAAAATAGACAGTCTTCAAGAAAAAACAGCCCGTTTCACCCAGGCTTTAAAAAGCTGGCGGAGGATGGCAAGGCAAAGCTCATTGTCTGATTTGATCTGGCAGCTTTATAGAGATACAAAGTTTTATGATTTTGCCGGTGGGCTCCCTGGTGGAAAGCAGCGGCAGGCAAATCTCAGGGCATTATATGACAGGGCCCGCCAATATGAAGAAACATCGTTTCGGGGGCTTTTCCGGTTTTTAAGATTTATTGAAAGAATGATAGAGAGAGGCGACGACCTCGGTGCAGCCAGGGCCCTTGGTGAACAGGAGGATGTAGTCAGAATGATGACCATCCATAGCAGTAAAGGGTTGGAGTTCCCTGTTGTATTTGTTGCCGGCTTATCCCGCCAATTCAACCAGATGGATATAAGAAAGTCTTATTTAATCGATAAGGATTTTGGCTTTGCTGCAAAGTTTGTTGATCCTGAAAAACGGATTTCCTATCCATCACTTCCGCAAATTGCATTTAAACGAAAAAAGAAAATGGAAATGCTGGCCGAGGAAATGCGCGTTCTCTATGTTGCTCTCACCCGTGCGAAGGAAAAGCTGTTCCTTGTGGCATCCGTTAAGGATGCAGATAAGAAACTGCAGCAATGGAGCGAGGCTGGTTCTCATTCTGAATGGTTGTTAAAGGATTATGAAAGGGCGGCTGCTACCAGCTATATGGATTGGGTCGGCTTTTCACTTATCCGCCACCGTGATAGTGCCGATGTAAGGAATCAGGTCGGTTTTAACAGTGAATTAGCACTGGCAGAAATCATGGAACATCCTTCACGCTGGAAAATTACGAAGATTAACGCTAAGGATATAAAAATAGCTGAACAGGCAGAGGAAGCTGAACAGGATGATTTTATGAAGGTGGTAGAGGAAGGCGGGCATATGCCAGTAGAGTCTCCATTTGCAGAGAAGGTGAAGCAGGTTCTCTCCTGGGAATATGAATATAGTGATGCTTCAATCCATAGATCAAAACAATCTGTTTCAGAGATGAAAAGACATCGCGAAATAATAGATGAACATAGCGGCACCGACCTTTTAAGGAAATTCAAAAAGACTATTTTAAATCGCCCAAGGTTTATGCAGGAAAAAACATTGACCCCTGCGGAGCGGGGAACGGCCTTTCATATGGTGATGCAGCATATTGATTTGGCAGATCCTCCAACCATTCCGGCCATTCACGAGCTATTGTCATCGATGATAGAAAAAGAACTGCTGACAGTCGAGCAAACGGAAATCATTGATCCGCAGCTAATCGTCCAATTCTTTTCTTCAGAATTAGGCCAGCGAATCCAGCGGGCAAAATGGGTTAAACGGGAAATACCATTTACAATGTCCTTACCCGCCAAGGAGGTGTACCTCGATTGGCAGGATGAAAATGAAGCCATTTTTGTTCAAGGGGTAATAGACTGTGTTTTTGAGGATGAAAATGGGATTGTCCTGGTCGACTATAAATCCGACACAATTCAGGGGCGTTTTAAGAATGGATTTGAACAGGTCAAACCGATTCTGGAAGAGCGATATAAACTGCAAATAAATTTATATACGAAAGCACTTGAGAAAATATGGAAACGGACTGTTCATGAAAAGTATTTGTTTTTCTTTGATGGGGCAAATTTATTGAAAATCGAATAGCATTAAACACAAACAGCGGGATGCCATAAAGGTTCCCGCTGTTTTTTAGTTATTTCCAGCCATCGGCTGATCAATCAGATTTGTATCAAGGACACCGGTGGAGCTTAAGCCATTATTTGTGATAACCAGTCCTCCCGTATTTAAAGCTCCGGATCCTAGAAAGGTTTTTGAAGCGGTTTTGGGGGAGATAAACGCTGCATCTCCGAACTGTACAATCCCACCGCTAACATTCACAATTTGTACAGGACCTACTATGGCGGGCATTAAAAAACCTCCTGTAGCTTTTATTCTTCTTTTTTCTCGGCTTGTTTTCCTTCTTCACCCAGCTGGCGGATATGTTTTATCCTTGCTTCAAGCTGGACATGGCACGTGCTTCCGATATGGATAACGGAGGCTGCAGTCGCACCAATCAGGTCGATAGAGGATACGCGAATGACGGGATTGATATTTTGGCGGTACATTCGAAATGGTTCAGTTATCGGTGGCAGAGGAATTGGCTCTGTAAATACTGGATAATCAAAACTGCCTTCATTCCCGAAAAACATCTCTGCCTCTCTTTGAACAGCAAGGGCCAGAAAAAGCATTGATGAATGATGAATCGCCAATTTGAATAACAGATGAAAAGGAGATGATTTTTGCACTTAAGCTTTGAACGGATGATAATCTGCTCAACATCGCCTCATCCCTGTGGAGGCAGCGGCACAAATGGGCCGATAATAAGTGATTCTGCAGGTGTGTCGAAGGTAGAAGCCAATTGAATTGTTTCCGTATCTCCAACCAATATCATGGATGAGCTTGCAACCCCGTTTACTTTAAGGGTGCCTACACATATATCCCTGTTATACACATGAAATTCCATTTACATCACACCTTTCATACATCAGGAAGATTACGAATAAAAGCTTCAATCCCTTTTTCAATGTCCGATTTCAATTGCTGGATGACCTTCTGTTTATTCTCCGCTTCATTTTCAGGCTGGCGCTTTTGAAGCGGAATTTTATTAAAGTAAAATTCGATTCTTCCCGGCAGCTGCTTCTTAATATCATCTTTAATAAAAGCGTGATAGGAAGGATCTACGGTTTTGTTGAAATTTTCCCCATAGGAAGAGATGAGGCTCTCTGCTTCTGAGTCTACAAAATTTACGATCTCATCCTCTATCTCCATAACTCCCCTCATTTGTTGTGCTGGCTGCATCGGAGTATTAATAGCCTGGTTTCCAACGGCAAAATCCTCAATTCCTTGCATATCAGATGGATTTAAACCGATATTTAAGGTTCCATCCAGTTTTTCAACCTTTAACTGATCAAACTTATATTCGATTCTATCAACATTTATAGAGGGTTTTTTTTTCAGTTCTGCTATGTCATTTACCGATTGTTCCAAAAGTGTTTCCAGCCTCCGTATTCTCTTTTCCTGCGATTCAATAAAGAGGTGCAGCTGACGAATATAGTCGTAAAAATCCTGATACATTCCATACCACCTCATTAATGGATTTAAAATGCTGGGACAGTCAGTTTACTTCAAGGGAACTGACGGGGCGAGTTGCAGAGAAGTCGGACCAACACCAGGTTTTGCAGGCACCGGGGCAGGCTCTTTAAAACCGCCAGTATTATAAAGATTGGAAGTAGGTTTAATAATGCCTGCACTGCCAATTTGAAAAACACTTGAGTTGGAAATACCGCCAATTTTTATAAAATTAATCTGAATGGATTGTTGAATATAAAAATTCATTCGAATCACCTGTAAATTCATTTTTCCTAAGCATTGAAAAGGATACCCTGATCGATTTGATCCTGGTCTTGTGTATTGGTGTTGTTTACCTCGTTTTTGATTCTTAAAGCTTCACCTGTATTGAAGGAACCGGCACCAGAAAAGGTCTTTGAGTTGGAAATGGGCATGATTTTGTAAACATCCCCAATATTGAATACAGCACTGCTCCCGATGGACATCACTTGTGCTACTCCTACAATTGCTGGCATAGAGTACACCCTTCTTTTATATTTCTTTATTATCGTATGTGCCAATAAACATTTGGTGATAAAAAAGCCTAATTCTATAGATGTGAAATACCCATGCCCATGAATATATGGTTTAAATAATATATAATCCAAACAGAGAGTTTAACAAACGCAAGGGAGTCAGAATATGGCTGAAACAAGGAATTTATATTTAGATGTACTGCGGGGATTTTCGGTGATGGGGATTCTTTTTGTTAACATGCTTTCCTTTCACTCTCCATTTTTATATATCGATCCCATTTCATGGTGGGACAAACCGATTGATCGAACCGTTTTTATTGTTATTGATATCTTTTTTCAGGGCAGCTTTTTTCCGATATTTTCCTTCTTGTTCGGTGTTGGTCTTTCAAGGCTTCGAGAAAAGGCATTCAGACAGGGTGACAGCTTTTATTGGATTGCGGTCCGGAGACTTACCTTTCTATTATTATTGGGAATCATACATGCCTTCCTCATCTGGCATGGCGATATATTGATTCAGTATGCAGTTATTGGATGTATTTCGTTGGTCTTCCTGACTTTACCGCCCAAAAAGATAATGTCTGCTGGGATAATGTTTTACACGATTCCTAATATTTTATTAAGTCTGCTCGCATTTTTTGACAGTGGACAACCCCGTTTATTTTCAAATTCCAAAGCAGCTGCAGTTTCTTTGGAGATTTACAGGCACGGGAGCTTCCAGGCAATAACGGTACAGAGAATACATGATTGGGCTGCGGCCAATAATTTTTTTTCCTTAGTCCTTCTGTTCACAACCATTCTCCCTTTTTTCTTAATTGGAGTATCTCTCGCCAATTCAGGCTGGCTTGAACGGCGCTATGATACAAAGAAGGTTTTTTTTGCATTCTTCGTTACTGGAATCCTAATAAAATGCCTTCCTTATCTAATCGGCTGGAGCTTTGCCGCCCATTTTGTTCAGGATATCTTTGGCGGTCCGATATTAGGAGCTTCGTATGCGGCAGGGATTTTCGGGCTGATGCAAAAGAAAACTTTTCTAAGATTTTTTAAGGTATTTTCTCCAGTTGGCAGAATGTCCTTGACGAACTATTTATTTCAGTCGATTGTATCAACGCTTATTTTTTATCATTATGGGCTCGGGTATTATGGGCAGAGTTCCGTATTAAACGGGACGTTGCTGGCTGCTGGACTGTTTACTTTTGAGCTCCTGGTTAGTCATTATTGGGTCAAAAGGTTCTATAATGGCCGGTAGAATGGGTGTGGAGATATGCCACTTATTTGCATAAACCGAATTGGAAAAGACAGAAGTAACAAAAATCCCATCCAGAATATTGAATTTTGATAGTAGTATCCTCCCCTAAAAACAAGGCGAAATGCCTATGATTTTTTGAATAAAATGATAGTTTTGGAGGATATTTTATTAGTTGGAAAAATTTTATTATTTGAGTAAGAGATCAGTCGGAATTTGTCAAACGCTGAGTCTCGATAAAGGCAAAGCTGATGAAAATCAGTGACGCAAAGCTACAGGGGCTAAGGCGCATCGCGCTATGCCAGCCAGTTACCGAAAGACAAGGGCGTTTCATCGTTGTGCAGCATTGCTCATGACCCCCCTTTCGGTAAAGGCGGGGTCATTTTTATTTTCTGGAGGTGAAACGCTTGAAGCTCGTGAACCTGTCGAACGGTATCGAAATTGCAAACCAAGTATCCATCGCCGATTCTTTTTTTAAAAGATTAAGAGGGCTGATGTTTACGGAAAGTTTGCCAACAGGGCACGGCTTGTTGATTAAACCCTGCCGATCCATCCACACATTTTTTATGAATTATTCCATTGATGTTCTTTATTTAAATGAAGAACTGGAAGTTGTAGGCATGGACGAAACGGTAAGACCTGCAGCAGTTGGGAAGTACCAGAGCCGTGCACATTCCGTGCTGGAATTGCCGGCAGGTACCATTCGTGAAACAGAAACAAAAGTTGGGCATTATTTATCTATTAATTAAAAAAAGAAAAGGGGTATTACACATGATGAAGAAAATGAAGGAATTATTCACTGAAGAACAGGGACAAGGCATGACAGAATACGGTTTAGTTTTAGGCATTATCGCGGTTGCGGTAGTCGGAGTTTTGGCATTATTACGTACCCAGATCCTAGCTATGTTTACTTCAGTTACCGATGCAGTAACAAACCGAAATAACTAATATTAGAGAATAAAAGAAAAGGCAAAAGAGTCCTTGCGTTTAGGAAACGTGGCAGCTTTTTTAATCATTTAAACAATCATCCTTACAGAGAGGGAGTACGGGGATGTGGTCTGATTATTTATTATTTATTCTATTGATCATTTGTGTTGTAACAGATATAAGAGAAAGAAAAATCTATAATTCTATTCTATATCCTATTTTGTGCGCTGCCTGGATCCTTCATCTTGTAGTCGACGGAACATCTGGGCTGATCGGTTCACTGCAGGGAACAGTCGTTGGGCTGGGCATATTGCTGATTCCTTTTTTTCTTGGAGGAATGGGGGCGGGCGATGTAAAGCTGCTCTCTGTAATCGGGGCAATAAAGGGAGTTCAATTTGTTTTGATGGCCTCGCTCTATATGGCTTTTGCAGGAGGAATTATGGCAATAATCGTCCTTTTATTTAGAAAGGGGACAAAGGCTAGAATTATGCAGGCAATGTACATCGTACATGGGCTCACCAATGGTGTAAAGCTTCCGCTTCCGAACGAAAAAGAAGGGCTCAAAACGGTTTTCCCCTACGGGATTGCGATTGCTGCCGGAGCAATATTTCAGACATTCAGGCAGGGGGGCTTTTTCTATGATAAAGGACGAACGGGGCCAGTCGCTTGTTGAAATGGCCTTGCTGCTGCCGGTCCTTCTTCTGTTATTAGCTGGCATCATTGATTTCGGCCGGCTCATGTATTCATATGCACATTTGCATATGGCCGCCCAGGAAACAGTCAGAATGGGAGGGCTGGGAAAAAAGGATGCACAAATTATTGATTTCGCCCATCACTATGTTCAACTTGGTAATGTATCAAGCTTAAGAGTGGATATCACTCCTGCTGAATCAAATCGACATTCGGGTGATTATGTTACAGTCAGGCTCCATTATCCATTTAGGCTGAACACCCCGTTCATTTCCGAGCTTTTGCCAAATCCTATTGATATTGAAACCGAGTCAACCATACGGGTTGAATGAGGGAGGATAAGCTGTGGGTTGTTTTCTTAGAAGGTTTGTTAAAGACGAAGCCGGAAATGCCATCGTTTTAGTTGCTCTTATGTTAATGGGGCTGCTGGGCATGGCGGGGCTTGCAATTGACGGTGGCCTTGTCTATATGACAAAAAGTGCCATGCAAAAAACAGCGAATGCTGCCGTCCTGTCGGGTGCACAGGAATTGATGAACAATCAACAGGAAGTGGATGGCGTTGTCAAAAAGATCCTTGAAACAGATAAAGAAACGGCTTCGTTGAGAAACCTGGAAATTACGATGGAAAAGAAGGTCTCTATTGATTTAACAAAACCTGTAAAGCTTACATTTGCAAAATTGTTTGGCTTTAATGAGATGGATGTCAGTGTCCATGCTGCGGCTGAACTGGGGAAGATGGGCAGGGCGATTGGGGCTGCCCCATTAGGTATTGACGACAGCATACCTTTGGAATTTTATAAAACCTATCAATTAAAGGTGGATTCTTCAGGAGTGGAGTACGGAAACTTTGGAATCCTTGCTTTGGGAGGCCCAGGGGCGAGTACATATGAGGAAAATTTAAGCAAAGGGTATAAGGATGAACTGAAGGTCGGCGATATTATCGATACTCAGACAGGAAACATAGCAGGGAAGACCCGGACAGTGATCCAGGAACGAATTAATGGGTGTCCCGAAATGCCGAGAGACTTTAATGACCGTGATTGTTCAAGAATTATTCTTGTACCTGTATACCATCCGTATAACTTTACTGAGAATCAAATGAAAAGCATCAAAATTACCGGTTTTGCCTATTTTTATATAACAGATCCCATGGATCCGAAAGACACGTCAATTAGAGGAATGTTTATAAAAAGAGCAGGAACAGGATTTTATGATGAGGCAAGCAAGGATAAAGGGGCGTACAGCATTCGATTAACGGAGTAGGTGAAAAGATTGCGATCCAAATTAGTTTTACTATTAGCGTTGGTAATGGGTATTATTACTACATTTTTGTTTTTTAAATATATGCAGCAGTTTAATGCTGAAAAGGTATCGACCACCCATACGGTATCCGTCGTGGTAGCTAAGGAAGAAATACAAAATAATGAAAAAATTACAGCAGATAAGCTTGAAGTGGTGAATATCCCGAAAAAAAATGTCCTGCCGGAAACCATCAAAACAACTGAACAGGCGGTCGGAAAGACGGCGACGTCAATGATTGCCAAAGGTGAACCCATTCTTACACATAGGCTTGTCTCTGAAAAGGAAGAAACCATCTATGTTTCCCGGAAAGTAAGAGAGGACTACCGGGCAGTTTCCGTAGGTGCTAACTTCAACCAGTCGGTTTCAAATTTGATGGAGCCGGAAGATGAAGTAGATGTTATATATTCGAGGGGAAACAAGCTTCAGGGAACAGTGGTATCTGTTATTCTGCTGGAAAAGGCAAGGGTACTGGCAGTAGGCAGAAAAATTTTGACACCGGATGATAAAAAGGAGCCATATGCAGAATACAGTTCTGTAACACTCGAGCTGAAACCTCAGGATGCTCTCAAACTGGTTAATGCTTCTGAACAGGGAAATATTCATTTCATCCTTCATAAACGGCCAGTAATAAAGGAAGATAATGCTTCAAGCCACAATCATTAATGTTTAACATGGAAGGTGACGATTCATGACAGGCCATAACGAAATGCAAACAGTGGGGACGAATACAATTTCGAAACGCGGGGAAATGATAGCCGTTTGCAGTGCAAAAGGTGGAATTGGTCGCACCATTCTGACAGTGAATCTGGCATTGGCGTTATTTAAGAAAAATATTTCTGTAGCCGTTTTAGATGGAGATTTTCAGTTTGGTGATGTCAGCCTGGCAATGGATCTGCAGTCTACCTTTACAATCAAGGAAGTGATTGAAGGGATTGAATCGCTCGATGAACATAGTCTCGGCGGCTATTTATGCAGCCATGATAGCGGTGTAAAGGTTTTGCCTGCTCCTGAGCGCCCTGAATTCGCTGATCTTGTGACGAAAGAGGCAGTAAATAAGATTCTCGATTTAATGTTGGCAAGGCATGACTTTGTGATAACTGATACAGGCGCCGGGCTGGGCGAGCAAACCATCAATTTGGTGGAGAGGCCGATCAGGTCCTGGTCGTCACCAATTTGGAAATGGCAGCATTGAAAAATACGAAGCTGATGCTTGAAACGTTCGATATTCTTGGCCTTCGCCCCAAAGTGAGGGTGGTAATCAACAGGGCCAACATGGATAGTGTCATTCAGGCATCAGATGCCGCTGCAATATTAGGAGAAGATGATCCTATTTATATCCCGAATGATTTTCAAGTTTGTTCCCAGTCACTAAATATAGGCATTCCTTTTGTGATGAATCAAGGGAAAACAGAGGTAGCTAAAGGGGTTTTCAAAATGGCTGAACTCATTACGTCAAGAAGGGAAATAAGTTTTATTCAAACTAATAAACACGTTTCAATCTTATCGAAATGGCTATCACGAAAACGCAGTAAAGGAGGATCGGACACATGAGCCTATTAGACCGGATTCAGGAAAAGACGCAACAGACCAGCGGGGAACCCTTGAATGATCCATCCAATCCAGGTTTACATTCCGGTTCTACGAAAATAGACATCATGGCGGCCTTTCGTGACCAGAGAGGCAAGGAAAGTTCAAAGGAGCAGGCAAGATCAAGGAAAACAGACAAGCACCAGGAATTGAAAAACCTTCTCCACAAAAAAATTCTTCAGGAAATGAAGGATGAAGAGGTAGAGGAAATCATTCCTAAGCTTGAAGCGATGGCGCTTGAGCTAATTAAGGAGGATGAATCCTTCCGCGGACAGATCGACCGGAAAAAAGTAATTGATGAGCTTTCGAACGACCTCACAGGCTTTAGGCCGATAAACCCCTTATTACTTGATGAAGATGTTTCAGAAGTAATGGTAAACGGACCGAATCAGGTCTACTGTGAGAGGAAAGGGAAATTAGAGCTGACTTCGATTCAATTTCGGGATGATGAACATGTCATGAGCGTCATTGATAAAATTGTCTCCCCAATCGGCAGAAGAATAGATGAAAGCTCCCCGATGGTCGATGCCCGCCTCCCTGATGGATCACGTGTAAATGCGATTATCCCCCCTCTTGCCTTGAATGGGCCGACTATTACAATCCGAAAATTTTCAAAGGATCCATTTCAAATCGAGGATCTTATTACATTCGGAACTGTTACAGAAGAAATGGCAATATTCCTTGAAGCTTGTGTAAAGGCAAGGCTGAATGTTTTTGTCAGCGGAGGGACAGGTTCAGGAAAAACAACCACTTTAAATGTGCTCTCCAATTTCATCCCAACAGATGAAAGGATAGTCACAATTGAAGATGCAGCTGAGCTTCAGCTCGGGCAAGATCATGTCGTCTCACTGGAATCGCGGCCGCCTAATATTGAAGGCAAAGGTGCCATTACTATCCGGGATCTGGTAAGAAATTCGTTAAGGATGAGACCTGACAGGGTTATCATAGGTGAGGTCAGGGGTGGTGAGGCGCTGGATATGCTTCAGGCAATGAATACTGGCCATGACGGCTCCCTTGCAACCGGGCATTCCAATAGCCCCCGTGATATGATTGCACGACTGGAAACGATGGTCTTGTTGGCGGGGGTAGAGCTTCCTGTTAAGGCAATAAGAGAGCAAATTGCAGGAGCAATTGACGTGATTATCCAGCAAACCCGTTTAAAGGACGGAACGAGGAAAATCGTCAGTATTACAGAAGTACAAGGTTTGGAAGGGGATATCATTGTGCTTCAGGATATCTTCACTTTTAAGCAAGAAGGGGTCAGTCAGGAGGGGAAGATAATTGGCAGGCTTGTCCCAACGGGTGTGCGTCCCAAATTTTATGAGCGACTTGAAACATCTGGCATTCACATTCCGGCAGGCGTATTTATTGAAGCAGAGGAGTGGGGAGTATGACGCTGATAATCCTTTCCTTTTTTCTGTTCACCTCTTTTCTCTTTTTCTACTTTATGCTGCAGTTCTTTGTCCATTCCGATCAGAGAGTCGAAAAAAGGATGAAGAGATATTTATCAGTTTCTGATGAAAAGTTAAAGAGCAATCATTTGAGGATTTTCTCACATTATCAATTGGCAAAACAAAGAATAAGGAAAAGTTTATTATCTAAGCAAAAAAATACTAAGCTTGAAACCCAGCTGGCCAGATCAGGATTACCGATTAAGCCGGAAGAATATATCATTTTTCAATGGATTTCGACGGCATTGTGCGGCTGCCTTTTTGTTTTGTTCACAGGAAAATGGCTCCTGCTTTTGGTTGGATTTGCATTAGGCTTCTTTTTTCCGAAATGGTATTTACGTAAAAAGCAAAGAGAGCGTGTGGAAAAGTTTAATGATGGTCTGGCAGATATGATTACCACCATTGTTGGTTCTTTAAGGGCTGGTTTCAGTTTCCCTCAGGCTTTAAAGGCTGTCATTGAAGAAGCAGGTACGCCAATTAAAGATGAAATGGACTCGGTATTAAAGGAAATGCAATATGGAAGCAGCCTTGAGGATTCATTAAATGATTTAAAGGAAAGGATGCCGAGCGAAGACCTCGACTTAATGATTCAGGCGATCCTGATTCAGAGGCAAGTGGGAGGAAATCTTGCAACCGTACTTGATAAAATTGTTGAAACCATCAGGGACCGGAATAAAATACAGCGCCAAATCATGACTCTTACGGCACAGGGCAGGCTTTCCGGAATTGTCATTGGACTGCTTCCGATTATACTTGGCCTGGTCCTATATCTTATCCAGCCTGGCTATATTGGTACCCTTTTTCATAATTCAATTGGCCTGTTGATGGTGGCTGCAGGCTTCACTTCCGGAGTTATCGGTTTTATTATGATAAAAAAAATAACCACCATCGAGGTGTAAGACCATGGTCTTTTTATTTTTCTTTATGACAATTTCAATGCTGATTTACGGCTTGCTTCTAAATGGGAGTGAGAAAAAGGCCGTGTCAAAAAGCGGCTTAATGTCTTCGTTACTGGCGAAAAACAGCAGCCTGAAGAAAATAGAGGGATTGAAAGGAAGCCTGCTTTTTACAGTCGATTTATTAAGTCCCTTTTCCTAGATTTTAAAAGAGGGTTTAAAAAAAGAATGCCAGGGGAGAAGGAAGCAAGGATTGAGAAAAAGCTACAATTGGCAGGGAGCCCGATGGGGATGACCGCTGTGGATTTCAGGCTTCTGCAAACAGCCCTTTTCCTTGTGTTGCCCCTGATTTTCGGGGGCTATGCAGTCCTCCTCAAATCAGGAACTGCCCTAATTCCAATTTTTGCAGTGATGGGACTGATGCTAAGCCTGGCCGCTCCCCATCTATATTTGAAGCAAAAAACAAAGGGCAGGAACCGGAAAGCATTAAAAGAACTTCCTGACATATTGGATTTGCTTACCGTAAGTCTTGAGGCGGGGCTCGGATTTGATTCGGCCGTCAGCAAGGTGGTCTCAAAAAAAGAGGGTGTCATCGTTGATGAATTCCATCGCTGCCTGGAGGAAATCCGCCTTGGGAAAACAAGGAGAGAAGCACTGTCTGGTATCCGTGACAGGCTTAGTGTTGATGAAATAAGGACATTTATTAGCAGCATTTTGCAGGCAGAAAAATTGGGGATAGGAATGGTGCAGGTCCTGAGGGTTCAATCTGCTGAGGTAAGGGAACAGCGTAAACAAAGAGCGGAAGAGGAAGCGATGAAAGCACCAATCAAAATGCTGTTTCCTCTTGTTATTTTTATTTTTCCAAGTTTGTTTATTGTCCTGCTGGGCCCTGCAATTATTCAGTTTGTGCAAACCTTTCAAAAGTGAAACTTTTCAGGTACCAGGTTGAATTGATAAAATTAAAGGTAGCGGCCGCAAAAATCTGGCAGCTGCCTTTTTACTTTAAATAAAATATTGGGAAGAGGTGCAGGGATGAGGTTTGTAACGGCAAAAAATGAAAATGGAACATTTGTCGGCCTGATGAATGAAGAGGGTACTAAAGTTTTGCCATTAAAACAGTCTGAAGAAACGGTTTCAGGAGAACAGGACTTCCCGGCATCATTGCTGGAATGCATCCAGTTAGGTGAAAGATTTATAGAAATGGTAATCGAGCTAATAAGCAAGCCAGAAAAAGAGAAACTTTATATCCCTCTTAAAGAAGTGGAGCTTCTCGCACCAATTGCAAGGCCAGCCAAGAATATTTTCTGTGTCGGAAAGAATTATGCAGACCATGCGATTGAAATGGGCAGTGCTGCCGATATTCCCGAACATATAATGGTATTTACAAAAGCCACTACTTCAGTCATAGGTCCAAATGCGGAGGTGCAAAATCATACTGCCGTAACGAAGGAACTCGATTATGAGGGAGAACTGGCAGTCATTATTGGGAAAAAAGGAAAAGCCATTAGCAGGGAAGAAGCAATGGACTATGTTTTTGGGTATACCATTTTGAATGACATTACTGCAAGAGATTTCAGGCCAGGCATAAGCAGTTTTTTATTGGAAAAAGTCTTGATACCTCCTGCCCGATGGGTCCGTGGATCGTCCATAAAGATAAAATTAAGAATCCTGGAAATCTTAGAATACAAACCATTGTGAATGATGAAATCAGGCAGAATTCGTCTACGAGCAAGTTCATCTTCCCGCTTGAGGAAGTTATATCAGTTCTGTCACAGGGCATGATGCTTGAACCGGGGGATATCATCGCCACAGGAACACCAGCGGGGGTTGGAAAAGGCTTCAAGCCGCCTAAATTTTTATTACCTGGAGACAAGATCGAAATAACAATAGAGGGTATAGGAACACTAAAAAATGTCATTTCTCATCATAATAATTGATCTCTAAAGAAGAAAACATTACCACCTTATTTTTAGGTTTTTTTATAGCCCTGTGATATGATAGGAACGGATAAAAAGAATCTTTTAGGAGGCATATTGGATGACACACGTTCATATTACATCCTGGTTATTAGCCATCATTTTATTTTTCGTTGCGTTGGGATTACATAATAGCGGGAAGCAAAAAGGTGCAAAAATTGTTTCAATGATTTTACGTGTATTTTATTTGCTGATTATTGGGACAGGCATTGAATTAGTTTTTAGGTACCACCTCCATATCAACCCAACATATATTTTAAAAATGGCTGCGGGCTTATGGGTAATTGCTACGATGGAATTCATTTTAATGAGGACGTCAAGGGGAAGAAGGACTTCTGTTTTATGGATTCAATTTGCGATTGCCTTTTTATTGGCTCTATACTTAGGATTAAAACTGCCACTTGGTTTCCACCCTTTTTCATAAAATTCAATTAAAAAGCTGCCATTTTTGGCAGCTTTTTGCTTTGTAAAAGAAAATTGAAATACCAATGGCAATCTATATGTGTTATTTTTATAGTAGTAAGAAAAGTCGAAATTTGAAGATAAATGGTGATTGCGTTGGCAAAAACGACCAGTTGTACATATGAGAATCATCTGCAGCTTCTTCACTTTATAAAAGAAAATGGGTTGCATGCATTTCCATCCTTATTGATACAGATTTTTTCTGGAATTGTGGATCAATCGGTCATAAAAGAAGTCCAGGATTCCCTTCAAGCCCTTGTACCACAAGCGGTTATAATCGGCTGTACGACAGCAGGGGAAATAATGTCGGGCACCACCGGTGAACAGACAATAGTCCTATCATTTACCTCCTTTGAGAAAACCACATTGAAATCGATTCTTCTTGATTTAGAGAATTATACTGACAGCTTCACAATGGGCAAAAAACTTGCGGGAGAATTAATTTCCATCGACACAAAGGCGATGATCCTGTTTACGGGTAATTTTCAAATCGATTCCCAGCAGCTTCTTGATGGAATTCATACAAACAGCTCAGACGTTCTTCTTTCAGGAGGCATTGCCGGTGATAATGGGAAATTTGAGTCAGGCTATGTGTTCAATGAAAATTGTATCACTTCAACAGGTGCCGTTGCGGTTGTCTTAAATAATCAGGATTTAATTGTGGAGACTGGTTCAAATTTTAAATGGCGTGAAATAGGTAAACGGATAACTGTGACAAAATCGACCGGAAGAATCATTTATGGGCTCGATGATAGAAAGCCGCTGCAAATATTGAAGCAATACTTAGGAGAGGCCTTCGTCAATGACCTTCCAAAGTCAGGAACCGAATTTCCATTTATTATAGACTTGAATGGTGAAAGAGTTTCCGTGTTTATTTCAAAGGTACTTGAACAAGGTGCAATCGAAGTAAATCGGAGTATAGCAACAGGGGAACAGCTAACGTTTGCATATCCTGACATTGCTTCAGTTATTGATAATTCACTTTCTGCAATGAAAAGGCTGTCGAGGAAAACCGTAGAGAGCATCTTTGTTTATAACTGTATGGCGCGTAAGCATTATATGAGGGATTTTTCAAATGCTGAATTAGAAATGCTCCAAACAATTGCGCCGACAGACGGCTTTTTCTCATATGGTGAGGTCTATTCCATTAAAAAGAAAAATCCGCAAATCATCGGGCATTCACTTACGTTCCTGGCAATTTCAGAAGATGCCATACCAAAAAAAAGGGAAGCAATTCCATCTTTTGAATATACGGCACCAGATAATCTGAATTCAATTATTTCACTAACCCATTTAATGCAGGCTTCTCAGAATGACACACGCATTTTGAATGAAAATTTAGCTCTATCAGGCCAATATTATCGTTCATTATTTGATAATAATACCGATTTTGTGTATTCAACAGATCTGAATGGTCATTTTACGAGTGTAAATCGTTCCTTTGAAAAAACTTTTGGTTATTCTGAAAGCGACGTCCTCGGGAAATCGGCAATGAAGTTTATTAAGGAAGTGGATATCCCCCGCGCGAAAGGCCATTTTATTCGGGCATTAAAAGGAAAAGAGCAATCTTATAATCTTGAAATTGCCAATGTCAAGGGAGAGGTTCAGCTTTTTCAAATGAAGAATATTCCGATTACCGTAAATGGGGAAGCGATTGGGCTATACGGTATTGGCAGGAATATTACCGAACAGAAAAAAATTGAAGAAAAAATAACCCAGCTCGCCTATTACGATTATCAAACAGGGCTGCCAAACAGGCTGAAAATTACGGAGCAGCTGGATGAGATGATTAAGAGAGTGAAAAAGAAAAAGAGACTGCTGTCCGTATTATTTATCGATGTCGACCGTTTTAAAATTATCAATGACAGCCTTGGACATTCTGCTGGCGACGTCATTCTGAAGGAAATTGCAAGTAGAATAAAGAAGGAACTTCCCTCCGGTGCATATTTCGGCAGGTTCAGCGGGGATAAATTCACCCTCATTCTAACGAAAAACGTAACGAGAGAAGAAGTTTTAAAGATGGCAGAATCTATTATTCAATGTATTTCGGAGCCCTTCTTTTTTGAACAGAAAGAATTTTTTGTAACAGCGAGCATAGGGGTCAGCCTGTTTCCACATGATGGATCAGAAGAGCAGGAATTATTTAAAAATGCCGATATTGCTATGAATCTTTCTAAACACTCCGGCGGCAACCAAATTACATTTTTCTCAACAGAGATGAATGAACAGGCGTTGATGAGGCTTGAGCTGGAAAGTTATTTAAGAAAAGCACTCCAAAAGGATGAATTTTTCTTATGCTACCAGCCGCTGATCGATTTGGCTACGGGGAATTTATATGGAAGTGATGCGTAATCCGCTGGGATCATCCAAAGATGGGACTGGTTTCTCCAGGAGATTTTATCCCGCTCGCAGAAGAAACAGGCTTGATTGATGAAATAGGCGCTTGGGTATTAAGGACGGCATGTATTCAAAATAAAAAATGGCATGATTTAGGTCTCGGAGAAATTACCATTTCCATCAATGTTTCTGCGTATCAGTTCCAGAAGCCCGATTTCTTAACTGAAGTTCAAAACGCTTTGCATGAATCAGGTCTCGAACCCAAATATCTTACACTTGAATTAACCGAAAGCGCGATGCTGAGAAATATTGAATACAGCATAATGACAATGAAAGCACTACGGGAAATGGGTGTAATGGTGTCGATTGATGATTTCGGAACAGGGTATTCATCATTAAGCTATCTGCGTAATCTTCCTATTAATACATTAAAGATCGATCGATCGTTTATTAATAATTTAAAAGTGGATACCTCTGATATCGCGATTGTAAAAGCGATTATTACAATGGGTCAGGGACTTTCGGTAAAAGTGGTTGCCGAGGGAGTGGAAACAAAGGAACAAATCGAACTCTTAAAGGAGCTTCAGTGTCACTATGCACAGGGATTTTACCTGCATAAACCGCTTCTTTCAGCTGATTTTGAAAACAGACTTAACAAGAATGCGGTACTTTTATCATAACAAAAAGGATTCAGAAACATTCTGGATCCCTTTTTGCATATTGCCAGACCTATTTCATTATTTTTTCAATCACTAGCCTTTTTCCAGTGTTTAAGGTGAATTCAAACCGGTCATTTGTTTTTTCATAATAGCAAAAATGGTGCTGTACATTGCAGATTTGCTCCTGATTATCGAAAACCATAAAATTGACCCCGTTTTTCTTGTTTTCATCGGTTAAAAAGGAGAGATGATTGTAGCAATACAGACAATCATATATAGAAAATTGCAAGGAATTCAACGTTGTAACAAATTGAATAAAAGCCTCATCATTCATTCCCTCCAACAAACGTTCAAGAGAATAGATTAAATGCTTTCTGATCCTCACCAAATCGTTGTTGCGGAGGAAGTCAATTTCGTCCGCCAGGCATATTTTTCCCGCTTCAAACAAAATTCCCTTCTTCCACCGATTGAAACGAAATACTTCAATTTCCTGATGAAGATATTCATCGAGGAGGACGGCTTCCTCTGTTTCCTCATCAAAAAATATCCATTGCTCGTTAATCATCTCAACGGTACCTTCTGTATATGCCCTGGATTGGTGTTCAAATAGTTTTATTCGCTGCTGTCGATTCATCACTAGACCTCCGTGAACGTTGCTTACATCTTCCTTTGTAGACATCTTTTGTGAAAAATATAACTTTTTGCACTTAAGTATTTTAGGACAATTAACCAGTATTTAATGAATGCATAGTATAAAAACACATCGTATGAAAATTTAATCATTCAAGCCCAACTGGGGCGGAGGTATCGAATATGTGCGGAATAACTGGTTGGATTGATTTTAAAAAGAATTTGGAAAATGAAGGCGAAACGCTAAGAAAAATGACCAATACATTAGAAAAAAGAGGTCCCGACGATACAAATATCTGGATTAACCGCCATGTCGGCTTCGGACATAAAAGATTGATTGTTGTCGATCCGGAGGGTGGCAGACAGCCGATGAAAAAGAATGGAAAGGGCGCTGCCTATACAATTTGCTATAATGGCGAATTGTATAACACCGAGGATATTCGAAAAGAACTTCTTAGTAAAGGATATTCGTTTAAAGGTCATTCTGATACTGAAGTACTGTTAACAGCCTATATAGAATGGGCAGAAGAGTGCGTAAACCATTTAAATGGCATATATGCATTTGCGGTCTGGGATGAACGAAAGGATCAAGTGTTTATAGCTCGTGATCGGCTCGGCGTAAAACCGCTTTTTTTTGCGGAAAAGGCTGGCGGAATCATGTTTGGCTCAGAATTGAAAGCAATCCTGGCCCATCCTGACATCAAGGCAGAGCTTGGGAGGGAGGGGCTTGCAGATATTTTCGGATTAGGCCGTCGCGAACTCCTGGATCAGGTGTATTTAAAGGAATAAAGGAACTAAAGCCTGCCCATGCCTTAACCTATTCAAAAAATGGACTAAAGGTATGGAGATATTGGAATGTGGAAAGCAAAAAGCACGGGGATAGCGTAGAGGAAACAGTTGAAAAGGTGCGTTATCTCGTCACGGACGCCGTAACGAGACAACTTGTATCCGATGTGCCGCTATGTACCTTTTTATCAGGCGGTCTGGATTCAAGTATCATTACCGCAATTGCCGCAAATGCATATTCACAAGAAGGAAAAATGCCGCTAAACACATATTCCATCGATTACGAAGGAAATCATCAGTTTTTTGAAAAAAATGAATTCCAGCCTGATGCCGATTCGTATTGGATTCAACTCATGTCTGATTCGTTTGCCACAAAGCATAACAGCAGAATCATTACACAGGATTATTTGGCTCAAAACCTGGCTGAAGCAGTTTTGGTCAGGGATTTACCAGGAATGGCCGATATTGATTCATCGTTGCTGTGGTTTTGCCATGAAATAAAAAAGGACTTTGTGGTGAGCCTTTCAGGGGAATGTGCAGATGAAATCTTCGGGGGTTATCCATGGTTTCACCGTGCTGACGACCTTGCACGTGAGGGTTTTCCATGGATGAGATCCGTCGCGGAGCGCCAAAATCTCTTAAAATCATATTGGCGCGATAAGTTGAAGCTAAACGAGCATGTGATGGAAAACTACCGGTTAACGATTGAGGAAACTCCTAAGCTTGAAGGGGAAAATCAGGAAGAAGCAAAAAGGCGGGAAATTTTCTATCTGAACATGATTTGGTTCATGACGACGCTCCTAGATCGCAAGGATCGGATGAGCATGGGCGCAGGACTCGAGGTTCGCGTACCATTTGCCGATCACCGAATTGTTGAATATGCATGGAATATCCCATGGGACATGAAAATGTTCGGCGGCAGGGAGAAGGGAATTCTTCGAAAGGCATTCGAAGGCCAGCTGCCAGATGAAGTGTTATATCGAAAGAAGAGCCCTTATCCCAAAACACATAACCCTTACTACACTAAGCTCGTACAGACACTTTTGCGAGACTCTATCGCAAAAAAATCCTCTGCATTACATGAATTCTTTGATAAGGACCAGTTGAACGCCATCGCGGATTCCGGCGGAACAGCCTTTAAACAGCCCTGGTTTCGCCAATTGATGACTGGCCCACAGCTACTTGCCCATCTTTATCAAATTCATATTTGGTTTGAGGAGTACGGCATAAATCTGGCGGAATAGCAGAACAGACAAAAAGTGAATACTTGTAATAAAAAGGCCGGGTTCCCCGGCCTTTTGCTGCTTTGCACTTTTAGCACAGGACAGCCTTATGCTTCTAAAACTGCTTCGCCATTTTCCCCGACTACAAACGACTTGTCTACCCATACTCTTGATTTCCATCTCCACAGCATTAATAAGCCACGGAGCCATTCATCACAAATAAAGGCAATCCAGATCCCTATCAGGCCAAACCAAAGTGGATTCCGAGAATATAAGAGAGTCCTACACTTACACCCCACATCGACAGGATTCCCATATAAACGGGAAATCGCACATCTCCTGCGGCCGAAGGGAATTTATGATGACCAGATTAAAAGACCTTCCAGGTTCAAGCAGCATCGTTAATAAAATCAGGGTGCTTCCAAGTGTAATGATTTCTTTATTTGCTGTGAATAGGCCTACAAGCTGGTGTGAGAAAAGAGAAAATACCAGGGCAGCAGAAAAGGAAATTAATATGGCCAGGCGAAGGCTCTTCATGCAGCGCTGATAGGCCGCTTCATAACTTTTTCCACCGATCATATGGCCAATGATAATTTCCGTCCCCTGGCTAATCGCGATGCTGGTAAGATAAATAAACATCATAATATTTTGAGCGTACACCTTGGTGGTTAATGCTTCCGTCCCTAGCATCGTGACAAAAAAGGTAATTACCATCTGTGAGCCGTTATAAGACAAATGCTCACCTGCAGAAGGGATGCCGATTTTTAAGAGATTTCTGATGTGCTCCTTCGGAAAAAGGAACATCATTTTAAAAGGGAATGGTCCAGGTACGCGTTTAAACAAAATCCAAACAGCAGCAATCAAGCCAATGAAACGGCTGACAGTTGTTGAAATGGCAACACCTTCGGGTCCGAGAACAGGAAAGCCAAGCAGGCCGAAAATGAACATTGTATTTCCACATACATTCAAAATATTCATTCCAATTGCGACAAACATCGAATCCCTTGTATAGCCGTAGCTTCTAATGATAGCCCCTATAGTCATAATTAAGGCCTGGATAAAAGAGAATCCCCCGACAATCTTCAAAAATATTTGCGCTTGATCCATTAATTCAGCAGGTAATTCCATCAAACGAAGAATATGCCCGCCAAAGAAATACGCAACACAGCTAAGAAGCAAACCGAAAATCAAATTTGCCCCAATGGAGACGGCAGCTACCTCTGCAGCACTTCGCCTATTTTTAGCGCCTAAACTTTGTGCGACCAAAATAGAAGTACCCGTCGCAACAAAACCGAACATCACAATGACGAGCGAGAGAATCTGGTTTGACACGCCAACTGCGGCAACCGCTTTGTCAGAATATAGGGAGAGCATTAAGGTATCGGCGTTGCCCATGAGCATATACAGTAAAATTTCAATAAATAACGGCCATGTTAATGAGAATAGTGACCATCTTTTTTCCGTTTTTTTCATAGGAAACCCTCTATCAAACTGAATTTATAAAAAGAACAAGGACAAGGCACTCAAACCGAGTGCCTTGTCCACTTACCATTCTACCACTAGTAAAAAAGGAAAATCATGCTGTTTACTATTTCCAATTTTAAAATTCTAAAATCATGAAGCCTTTAGGAAGGATGTTGATGGAGAACTCATTTCCATCATAAGCTTGTTCCTCATCTGTCCAAATATTTTTAACTGTCTTGCCTGATAAATTGAATGGAAGAATGTAATCCGTACTTTCGTGTCCGGTATTGAGAATGACGATAATAGTTTTATTTCCATCTGATTTTGTGTAAGCAAGGCATGTGTCATGGTATTCACCAGGTATGAAGGAAATCTGGCCCTCATTTGCAAGCATCGGATTTTCTCCACGCAGGCGAATTAATTTTTGGACGTGCTGGTATAAATCATGATTTTGCTTATCCTTATCCCATTCCATGCACTTGCGGCAGCCTGGATCCTGATTGCCTGTCATGCCAATTTCGTCACCATAATAAATGCATGGTGTACCAATGAATGTCAGAAGCAGGCTGTAAACCTGTTTCAAACGGTCTACATCGTCACCGCATTCGGTCAAAATTCTTGGTGTATCATGACTGTCAACCAAGTTAAACGCGACATCATTTACATTTTTAGGATACATATGAATGACACTTGTCATATTTTCAACGAATTGCTTAACGGATATATTTTGTTTTGCAAACAGGTTAAGAATATTCGTTGTAAAAGGATAGTTCATGACAGCATCAAATTGGTCGCCGCGCAGCCACGGCATAGAATCATGCCAAATCTCACCGAGAATATATAAATCAGGCTTGATCGCTTTTACTTCTTTTCGGAAATCGCGCCAAAAGGCATGATCGACTTCATTGGCAACATCAAGTCGCCAGCCGTCAATGTTGAACTCTCTTACCCAATAGCGGCCAACTTCCAGCAAATACTCTTTTACTTCCGAGTTTTCAGTATTTAATTTCGGCATAAAGGGAGTAAATGCAAAAGTATCATAGTTCGGCCGTGGCTCTGTTACCAATGGAAACTCATGAACATGGAACCAACTCTTGAAACGTGAATTCTCACCATTTTCAAGAACATCCTGGAATTGAGGGAAGTAAAAACCGCTATGATTGAACACCGCATCAAGCATAACCTTGATACCGTTTTCATGGCATACCTCAATCAGCTTTTTAAATGTTTCCTTTGTTCCAAACTGGGGATCAATTTCCATATAGTCAATCGTATCATATTTATGGTTGGAGTGAGCTTTGAAAATTGGAGTAAAGTAGATTCCACTTATACCTAAATCCTTAAGGTATCCAACATTTTGAATGACTCCCTCGATATCGCCACCGAAGAAATTTGTTGGTGTAGGCTCTTCACTGCCCCATGGAATTGTACCTTCAGGATTATTTTCGCTGTTTCCATTTGCAAACCTTTCTGGAAAAATCTGATACCAGACCGTATTTTTAACCCATTCAGGAGCACTAAATACATCAACATTATTTATAAAAGGAAAGCAGAAATAATAACCGGTATCATCAGTAGGAGCTTCTTCATAAAAACCTTTTTCAGTCAGACAGGCGGATTCAGAGCCGTCATTTAATATGAATCCATACCGTAAACGTTTAAAGGGAGGTTTAATTGCCGCAAACCAATAGTCGAATAATTGGTCAGAGCCGCTCTTCACCATTGGAGTTGTAGAAGTGATCCATTTTTTGTCTACCCAATCATAAGGATCTCCATGTAACAAAGTGGCCTCTTGGATGTCGTCTTTTTTTGTACGGATTTGAATATGCAACTCTTCATTTGTGCAAGCGTATGCATAATTATCTTTAGGGCGGTGATAAATCGCTTCTTTAATCAATTTTGCTCAATCCTTTCTTTTAACAAAGAATATATTAAGGGTATTTTACTAAAAATAGAATGTCAACGGTAGTGTTTCACTATAAATCATTACAAAAATGTTACAAAAGGTAAAAGAAAAGAAAAATTTTTAAAAAAACTAGTTGTCAAATTGAATAATAATACTATAATTAAAAGTACATTGTGCAATCGTTTTCACAAAATGTAAGCGCTGTATTAAGTTTTCATTTTAAGAAATCGATTATACACTGGAAATTTATATCTTACATATTCAGGAGGGGTTCAAATGAAAAAAGCATTATCGGTCTTTATGATGATCGTACTTATGCTGGGTGCTTTAGCGGCTTGTGGTCCTAAGAAGGAAGATACAAGCAGCAAAGATAATGGCAAGAAGGCAGAAGCAAAGCCAGAAAAGCTAGTCGTTTGGGAAGATAAAGATAAATCCGGATGGCTAAAGAAAGTTGCAGCTGATTTCGAAAAGAAAAACGGAATCAAAATCGAATTCAAAGAAGTAGAAATGGCTACAAAAATGCGTGACCAATTGCGCCTTGACGGCCCTGCAGGAACTGGTCCAGATATCGTTACTCTTCCACATGACCAAATCGGACAAGTAGCAACAGAAGGCCTTATCGCTGAATTAAAGGTTGACAGCAGTGTAACTGACACTTTCTCTAAACCATCTATCGATGCTGAAACATATGATGGAAAACTTTACGGACTTCCGAAGTCTTCTGAAACACCGGTTTTCATCTATAATAAAGACCTTATGACAGAAGCTCCAGCAACTATGGATGACCTTTATACTTTCTCTAAAGGATTTACAAAAGGCGGGAAGTATGGCTTCCTAGCTCTATGGGATAACTTCTATTTCGCTCACGGCATCATTGGTGGTATGGGCGGATACGTATTCAATAACAAAGACGGTAAAGTTGATGTTACTGATATCGGTTTAAACAATGACGGCGCTGTTAAAGGTGCTGAGTACATCCAAAAATGGTACAAAGAAGGATTATTCCCTAAAGGTATCGTCGGTGAAAACGGCGGATCTGCTATGGACGGATTGTTCACAGAAGGTAAAGCTGCTTCTGTAATGAGCGGACCATGGGCATTCAAGCCTTATACTGATGCTGGTATCAAAATTGGTATTGCACCACTTCCAACACTTCCAAATGGTGAGCACGTTAAAACATTCATGGGTGTAAAAGGCTGGCACGTATCTGCATTCTCTAAAAACCAAAAATGGGCTACTAAATTCCTTGAGTTCATCACAAATGATGAAAACTCTAAATACCGTTTTGAACAAACTGCAGAAGTTCCAACAAACGTTGCTCTAGTTGATGACCCATCAATTAAAGAAAACGAAGGTGCTAAAGCTGTAGCTGAACAGTCTCAATATGCTGTTCCAATGCCAAACGTTCCAGAAATGGGTCAAGTTTGGAAGCCAATGGCTGACTCGCTTCAAACTGTTGTAACAGGTAAAGCTGCACCAAAAGCTGCTCTTGACTCTGCAGTAGAACAAATTAAAGCTCAAACTGCGAAGTAAAGTTATTTAGCGGTACCTCTTTCGGGAGGTACTGCTATCTATTTATTGTGTGATAATAATTAGTTTATTTTGAATTTAATCTCAACTGCTTTGTCGGGAAAAAAATATTTTTTTCTCGACAAAGCCTCTGAGCTTAATATGTTACTCGAAAAAGAAAGGGGAATATAGGATGTCCGATAAATTGTCCTATTCAACCAAACACCACAGAAACGCGCTGCTCCTCTCAATCATTCCTGGTTTAGGACAGCTTTATAACAGACAGATATTGAAGGGAGTTTCCTTCCTTGTTCTGACAGCCGCATTTATTTATGTGTTTATGGACTTAATCAACATAGGTTTATGGGGAATTGTCACACTCGGTGAGGAATTGCCTCGTGATAATTCTATTTTCCTTTTGGTATATGGAATATTAGCGATAATCGTGCTTATATTCGGTCTGGGTTTTTATATTTTTAATTTGCGTGATGCCTATAAAGTAGGTATAAAACGCGATCATCTTGAACCTGTTACAACAGTAAAAGAGCAATATCGTAACCTGATGGACAATGGATTCCCTTATATGATCATGTCACCGGGATTCCTGTTATTAATTTTCGTTGTCGTGTTCCCAATTATATTTGTCGTACTGCTTGCATTTACGAATTATGATTTGTATCATTCACCACCAGCGCATCTTGCTGATTGGGTTGGTTTTAAAAACTTTTTCGATATTTTCACAATCGATATTTGGCGTCAAACCTTCTTTGGAGTACTTGCATGGACACTCGTTTGGACGTTCTGTGCGACCACATTTCAGGTTGCATTGGGTATCTTTCTTGCTATCATCGTGAACCAAAAGGATGTTAAGGGAAAAGCAATTATCCGTACCGTGTTTATCCTGCCATAGGCCGTTCCGGCATTCGTATCCATCCTTGTTTTTGCCGGTATGTTTAATGAATCGTTTGGTGCAATAAATAGAGATATCCTTGGGTTCTTCGGGATCGACGGATTGCCGTGGATGACTGAAAAGATTTACACTCGCATTGCATTAATTTTGATCCAATCCTGGCTTGGCTTTCCATTCATTTTTGCAATGACCACAGGTGTGCTGCAGTCCATTCCTGAAGAACTTTATGAAGCAGCCACAGTTGACGGCGCTTCGAATTTCCAAAAATTCAAGAACATTACGCTTCCGCTAGTACTTTTTGCTACAGCGCCAATCTTGATTACACAATACACATTCAACTTTAATAACTTTACTCTTATTTACCTGTTCAATGGAGGCGGTCCGGCTGTTCCAGGCGAAATGCAGGCGGCACGGATATTTTGATTTCATGGATTTATCGCCTGACGATGACATCCGCCCAATATTCGAAGGCTGCATCCATTACACTGTTGTTGTCCATAATCGTTATTTCTGCTGCGTTATGGCAATTCAAGAGAACAAAATCATTCCAGGAAGAGGATATGATGTAATATGAATATTAAAAGACAGAAATTTATAAGGCTCTCACTCACATATTTGGTCATTCTTGCAATGTTCGTCATTATTTTATATCCGCTTGCATGGATTATTGGGTCATCGTTTAATCCGGGGCAAAGCTTATCGGGATCAACAATTATCCCTAAGAACGCTTCATTGATTCATTACAAAGAACTTTTTAATACTGCAAAAAGCAATTATGTATTTTGGTACATTAACTCGCTTAAAGTTAGTATTTTGACAATGTTATTTTCAGTTATTTTAGTTAGCCTTACAGCTTATTCTTTTTCACGTTACCGCTTTGTAGGGCGAAAAAACAGCTTGTTGACTTTTCTGGTTTTACAGATGATCCCTAACTTTGCAGCGCTAATTGCAATTTATATTTTAGCGACACTTACACATTTACTTGATACACACCTTGGATTGATTTGTGTATATGTCGGAGGCCAGATTCCGATGAATACATGGCTGATGAAGGGTTATCTGGATACGATTCCGAAGGAGCTTGATGAATCAGCTAAGATTGATGGTGCAGGACATTTCAGGATCTTTTTCCAAATCGTTATGCCGCTTGCCACTCCGATTATCGCAGTTGTAGCATTGTTCTCTTTCATTGGACCATTTGGAGACTTTATTATCGCCAGTGTGTTGCTGAGAACAGAAACAAAATATACTTTGGCTGTCGGCCTTTATGACCTTGTAGCAAAACAATTCGGTGCAGAGTTTACTACATTTGCTGCCGGGGCAGTTCTTATTGCCGTGCCAATCGCAATCCTGTTCTTATCATTCCAGCGCTATTTTGTTTCCGGCCTAACAGCTGGAGGAACAAAAGGATAAGAATACTAGTTGGACAGATCGACGTATTAGATTAAAATAATTTTAGGGAAGGGGGGAATCCCCTTCCCTATTTTTGAAGGAGGGACATCATGAAGAAGAAGTGGGCAATACTTGCAATGGTTTCATTGCTATTCTTTTCAGCCTTTCCCGCTAAGGCAGCGGAAAAGAAAAATGACCGAAAATGGCAGGATGAAACGATTTACTTTTTAATGGTCGATCGATTTAACGACGGAGATACAAAGAATGATTTTAATGTGAATACACAGGATCCACTTGCATATCATGGAGGGGATTTTCAAGGGATAATTGACAAGCTCGACTATTTGAAGGACATGGGTTTTACTGCACTCTGGCTTACTCCTATTTTTGACAATGAAGATCCAGGCTATCATGGTTATTGGATAAAGGATTTTTATAAGCCGGACGAGCATTTTGGTTCAATGGAAACCTTTCAAAAGCTTGTAAAAGAAGCACATAAACGCCATATGAAAGTTATCCTTGATTTTGTTGCTAACCATGTAGGTCAACATAATCCATGGGTGAATGATCCTGCAAAGAAAGACTGGTTCCATGAAAAGAAGGATGTCCTTAACTGGAATGATCAAAAGGAACTTGAAAACGGCTGGATTTATGGACTTCCAGACCTGAAGCAAGAAAATCCGGAAGTGAAAAACTATCTTATTAATGCAGCTAAGTATTGGATTAAAAAAACCGATATTGACGGATATCGCCTTGATACCGTTAGGCATGTACCTGTCAGTTTCTGGTCCGATTTTTCCAAGGAAGTCAAAAGTGTGAAAAAAGATTTCTATTTGCTTGGTGAAGTATGGTCAAAGGATCCAAAATACATAGCACGTTATAACAAGGCTGGGATCGATGGTTTTGTCGATTATCCTCAAAATGATGATTTGCGGACAGCATTTGCAAAATCTGATCAAACGTTAAGCTGGCTATTCTCAGATTGGGAAAGAAATAAAGCAACATATAAAGATCCTTACTTAATGGGGAGCTTTATGGATAATCACGATACACCAAGATTTACAAGCGATATTGTACGAAACAAACAATTTCCGGGAACACGATGGGATATTGCTCTCACCTATTTATATACCTCACCAGGGATTCCGATCGTTTATTACGGAAGTGAAATAGCTCTTAACGGGGGACAAGATCCTGATAACCGCCGCCAAATGAACTTCCGAGCGGATAAAGATTTAATAAATTATATAACCAAGCTGGGTGAATTAAGGCAGCAGCTTCCTTCCTTGACAAGAGGCACAATGGAAAAGGTATATGAAGAAAACGGAATGGCGATTTATAAACGGAAGTATAAAAAGGAAACAACTGTTATCGCGATTAACAATACGAGTAAATCACAAAGCGTGACTTTAACTGGTAAACAGCTTGAAAATGGAAAAGAGCTTCGAGGCCTGCTTGGAGGAGACATGGTTCGCAGCAAAAATAATAAGTACCAGATTATACTGGACAGGGATAAGGCTGAAATTTACGTACTAGCAGCTAAAACAGGGCTAAATATGCCGTTAATTCTGTCGCTGACAGCTGTTTATACAGCTTTTATCGTATTTATCATTTTTATTCTAAGGCGAGCAAAAAGAAAAAAATCATAACAGTAAGAATTGAGTAAGAGGGATGAATGATGAGAGGGGTGAAATTTAATGACCGTAACGATAAAAGATGTGGCGAAAATGGCGAATGTCGCCCCATCCACCGTTTCCAGGGTAATTGCCAACAGTCCGCGGATTAGTGAAAAAACGAAACAAAAGGTAAAAGAAGCGATGGACAAGCTAGGATACCATCCCAACTTTATTGCCAGAAGCCTTGCCAGCCAATCAACACAAGCAATCGGCCTTGTCATGCCAAGCTCCGGAGATGTTGTATTCCAAAATCCATTTTTTCCGACTGTCCTTCAGGGAATTAGTGAAGGTGCACATGAAAAAAATTATGCTCTCCATATGACAACCGGCAAATCGGAGATAGAAACTCTCGATGCCGTCATTCATATGGTTCAGGGAAGAAGGGTAGATGGAGTTGTCCTTCTTTATTCAAAAGTAGAGGATAAGGTCATCTCTTATTTACAGGGCAGGGACTTTCCATTTGTCGTGGTTGGGAAGCCATATAAGCATGTGGAGGAAATTACACATGTCGATAATGACAATTTCCGGGCCATGAGGGATGCGACCGAATATTTAATTGGACTTGGCCACCAGCAGATTGCATTCATTGGCGGAAGCCTGGATTTGGTTGTTACAGTTGACCGGCTGTTAGGCTATGAAAGGGCTCTTAGGGGTGCGGATATCCCCTTGAGGAACGAATACATTATCCATGAAGAATTCCTTCGTGAGGGTGGCCAGGAAGCGGTTGAGGAATTAATGGCACTCGAACATCGCCCAACCGCTCTCGTTGTGGCAGACGACTTTATGGCACTCGGTGTATTGAACATGCTTGATGAGATGGGAATCAGGGTGCCAGAGGATATTTCTGTTGTCAGCTTTAATAATGTCCTCTTGTCCGAAATGTCGAAGCCGCCATTAACGTCAGTCGATATTAATATTTTCGACCTCGGTTATCAGGCATCGAAGAGCTTAATCCAAAAGATTGAAAACAAAGGCGAACCAACCAAGCGTATTATCATAGCTCATAGGCTTGTTGAGAGGTTGTCTTGCAGCAAACCGAACTCTGAAAAATCAATTATTACTTAAAGAAAACTCGCCGATTGGCGAGTTTTCTTTATCCGTTTACAACCTTGCCCCCATTGACATGGATCATCTGGCCAGTAATATAGGATGAATCATCAGAAGCAAGAAAGACATAGCTTGGTGCCAATTCATAAGGCTGCCCAGCTCGACCCATTGGCGTATCTGTTCCGAACTTTGCGACCTTATCCGCTGTAAATGTAGACGGTATAAGCGGAGTCCAGATTGGCCCAGGCGCAACCCCATTCACCCGGATGCCCTGAGGTGCAAGTGACATGGATAAAGAGCGGGTAAAGGTCACAATCGCACCTTTTGTCGAAGAATAATCAATTAATTGTTCATTGCCTGCATATGCGGTAATTGAAGCAGTATTGATAATGGATGCCCCTTTATGCAAATGAGGCAGAACCGCTTTCGTCATATAAAAGAAAGAAAAAATATTGGTTCTAAAGGTTCGCTCAAGCTGCTCAGAGGTAATATCGAGCAGGCTCTTTTGCGGATGCTGTTCACCAGCGTTATTCACAAGGACATCAATTTTTCCAAACTCATCGATTGTCTGCTGAACTACATCCTTACAGAAATTCTCACTTCCGATATCTCCGGAAATAAGCAGACACTTACGCCCCTCAGCCTCGATAAGCTGCCTGGTTTCCTTCGCATCACTGCTTTCTTCTAAATAGACAATCGCTACATCCGCGCCTTCTTTAGCAAAATAAATAGCGGCTGATTTACCAATACCGCTGTCTCCGCCTGTTATAATGGCTACTTTATCGGTTAATTTTCCGCTGCCCTTATAATTGGGATCGACTGAAATGGGTTCTGGATCCATTTTACTTTCAACACCCGGCTGTTGGTTTTGGTGCTGTGGCGGAAAAGCATTTTTTTGCTGTTTGTCACTGTTAGCCATTTAAATCCCTCCAAATGTTTATTGCCTACTCTCATAATTCCTTTTTGGGCTAAGAAAAAACATGGAAAAAAGAGGAAAAAATTGTGGCAATAAAAAAAGAAGGGCACTGGGCCCTTCAAAATGGTTAACGATAATTTAAGAACTGGACATCGACTGTTAAATCAGCTTCGCGCACTAATGAAATAATTTTTTGTAAGTCATCACGGTTTTTGCCACTTACCCTGACCTGATCATCCTGTACCTGGCTTTTAACCTTAACACCGCTGTTTTTAATAATGGTGTTAATTTTTTTTGCATTTTCCTTATCGATTCCCTGAGCAATTTTGGCTCTTTGGCGAACAGTTCCTCCCGATGCCTTTTCAATTTTTCCATAATCAAGATTTTTGATGGGAATACCTCTTTTAATCATCTTGCTTAATAGAACATCCTTCAGCTGATCCATTTTGTACTCGTCATCTGAAACGAGGACAAGTTCTTCCTTGTCGAGGGTGACTTCACTTTTGCTTCCTTTGAAGTCATAACGCGTTTGAATTTCTTTCATTGTTAGTGTTATTGCATTTGTGACTTCAGAAAAGTCAACTTTGGATACAATATCAAATGAGCTATCTTTCGACATAAGTGCCTCCTGTACTTCAATCTTTTTATTTAGTTTCCCTATATGGCTTTATTATAGTAAAATATAGCAGTTCAAACAACTCGGAGAAAGCTCAGGATAATATTAGAGGAGGAGTTATTTTGTCCTTAATAGAACTTACCGGACAGACAACAGTTTTAAGAGTCGCGCGCATAGCGGAATACGGCTATTTTTTAACAGACGGATACGATGATGTATTATTGCATATAAGTGAAACGGAACAGGTTTATGAGATTGATGAAGAGGTTGAGGTTTTTCTTTATCCTGATTCTCATGGCAGGCTGTCGGCTTCAGCAAAAAAGCCTCCCATTTCCATCGGCCAATACGGATGGGTAAAAGTTAAGGAAGCAGCGCCAGGGATAGGAGTCTTTTTAGATGTAGGCACAAAAAAGGATATTCTGCTGGGTGAGGACGATTTGCCTGTACATAGAAATGTATGGCCGGACTCTGGGGACATGCTCTATGTAACACTAAAGGTAGATAAAAATTTCCTTCTTTATGCGAAGCTTGCCACTGACCCAGTGATCCAGTCCATATCGACTAAAGCAGACAGAAGCGTTTTTAATAAAAATGTTCAGGGGCATATTTACAGGACTGCAAAAGTAGGAAGCTGGATTTATACGATTGAAGGCTATAAAGGCTTTATTCATGAATCCCAAAGGCCTAAGGAACCCCGGCTTGGTGAAAGAGTTGAAGGAAGAGTAATTGACGTTAAAGAAGACGGAACGGTCAACGTATCTCTTCTTGAGCGAAAAGAAGCGGTTCTTGACCAGGATGCTGAAAGGATTTATGACTATTTGTTGTCCCGGAATGGTGCTATGCCATACAGTGATAAAAGCATGCCGGAGGATATTCAGGAACGTTTCAAGCTCAGTAAAGCGGCATTCAAAAGAGCGATGGGCAAATTAATGAAGGACGGAAGGGTTTATCAGGAAGGCAGCTGGACCTATAAGAAAGAATAAAGAGCAGGCACATAAGTGCTTGCTCTTTATTTGTTAGAAAGCCACAGCCAAACGCTTTTCTATTTATGATCTGTCTTTTTGGAATATTGATTTTTTCCTGCCTGGCGGTTCTTTTCACGCATCATATTCTTTTCATGGTGCAGCGCCTGGTTATCTTTTGCTTTTTTATCATTATCAGAAGTGTGGGGCATTCATGCCACTCCTTTCCACTGTAGGTTCAAACATAGTTTTACCTGCAGCGGGGGGAGTATGTAAGAAAATTATAATGGCAATTGATTTAAAAAGAATATGGCAATCGTCCCAGTCCCAGTATGGGCGCCTACAGCAGCGCCAATGGAAGAGATATAAACTTCTTTCGGATTAAATGCCTCCTGGATCAGTGCCTTCATTTCCTCAGCCGTTTCCAGGTCGTCAGCATGGCTGATGCCAATCACTTGCTCGTCGAGACGAGAGCCTCGTTCCTTCATTACCTCGATAACCCTGCGGAGAACCTTCTTCTTTCCACGGATTTTTTCCAGTGGAACAAGCTTTCCGTCTTCTACATTTAAAAGCGGTTTGATATTCAACAGACCGCCAAGAAAAGCAGAAGCTTTCGAAACTCGTCCGCCTTTAGCCAAATATTCCAAATCTTCCACCGTAAAAAGATGCTCCATATGTTCGCTTCGAAAAATGACATCCTTCAGGATTTCTTCTTTTGAAGCATTTTCAGCAGCCAGCCTGGCCGCTTCTCTGACAATCAAGCCCTGCCCTATCGAGGCGCATTTCGTATCAACGATGGTTAAATTGAAATCAGGATATGTTTCCTTTACCTGTTCAAGAATCATCACCGCCGTCTGGTATGTTCCCGACAACTGGGAAGAGAATGCTATGTATATGCCATCTTCATTGTTCTGGGCCATCCTCGTAAATGCTTCTTCAAATAATAAAGGAGATGTTTGCGAGGTTTTGGGTACACTTCCATTTCGAATCGAATCATAGACCGTTTTCGGATCGATCGTTTTTAAATCCTCATATTCCCTGTCGTTTATATGAACCTTTAACGGTAGTAGGGTTACATTGTTTTTTTCATAAAAATCGATTGGCAAATCGCATGCGCTGTCTGCTAATATTCTAACCGACATAAGCTCACCTGCTTTCCAGCTATTCATTTTTTACTATCAGTTTATCGGTTTCAAAATAAAAAAACAATTAGTTGTAATTATAAACTGCAAAAAAGGGGTAAATAAACAATAACTGTGTTTTATAGGGGGTTGTTAGATGGTCTGGCTCCAAACAAAAAAATTAACGATTGTCCTGTTAGGTGCAATTTTAAATGCAATCGCAATGAATTTATTTTTAATTCCAGCCAATGTTTATGCAAGCGGGTTTACCGGGATTGCCCAGTTGCTTTCTAAGATAATGGCGGAGTATTCTCCAATTCACCTTTCAACAGGAATTTTGCTTCTTTTATTAAATATCCCGGTTACAGTTCTGGGGTGGCTGAAGGTTGGAAGGTCATTCACACTTTATAGCTTCATTAGCGTTTTTCTCAGTTCATTTTTTTTGGAAGTGATTCCTGTCAAGGAAGTATCGCACGATATCCTCCTTAATGCTGTTTTTGGGGGAGTCATAGCAGCTGTTGGCGTAGGCTTCACATTAAAATGGGGAGCCTCCACGGGAGGATTGGACATTATCGCCATGATCCTGTCCCGTATGAAGGATAAACCGGTAGGTATATATATTTTCACATTAAATTCCATAATAATAATTACGGCGGGTTTTTTGTATGGATGGGAAAAAGCGTTATATACGCTCGTTGCTTTATATACTTCAACTAGGGTTATCGATGCCATTCATACAAAAAATGAAAAATTAACGGCGATGATTATAACCAAAAAATCAGATGAACTGAAAAACGCGATCCATGCAAAACTGGTACGAGGAATTACTACCATTCCAGCAAAGGGAGCGTTTACCAATGAAACAAAGGAACTGATGATGATTGTCATCACTCGTTATGAGCTCTTTGACCTGGAAAGGATAATTAAAGAGGTGGATCCTAATGCTTTTACCAATATAGTGGAGACAACAGGAATTTTCGGATTTTTCAGGCGTGAATAATTCGGCGAGAGGTGAAAATAATGAAATTTTTTTTTAGCGGACTGGCTGCTTTTTTTGCCTTATTAATGCCTTCTTCCGAGGTGGGATTCAGCCAGCAAACCCAGCCATCATCAATGCAATTGGAGATTTTCCCAAGCGTAGGCAGGGGTACGGTAGAATTTAAACTAGTTTTTAAAAATACTGGAGAATCTCCTCTTGTTCTTGAGTTTCCGACGTCACAGGTGTATGAAATTATTGTGAATAAGGAGACAGGGGAAGAAGTATACCGGTATTCAGAAGGAAGGTCTTTTTTGCAGGCAATACAAACCATAAAGCTAAAACCGGGTGAATCAAAGAAATGGATAGAAAAGTGGAATTATCAAAAGAATAGTGCTGTAGTACCAGGAGAGTATAGTGTAACAGCTTTTTTGAATCTCTATCAAATCAATGGTGAAAAGGTTATTAAAGGCGGAAAGTTTCGGCCACTTCGAAATTTTCGATACCTGTTGAAAATCCAACTTTTAGAAATGTAAAGACGGAAGGGGCAAAAGGGAATTACATTGTAAGTGGGGAAGTAAGGTCCAAAACTGGCCAGTTCTATTACTCAGTCGAGGACGGACATAATGAAGTGGTTCCGGAAACACCCATCAGTGCAAATGGATCGGAATGGATACCCTTTAAGATCGAGCTCCACATCCCGAAAGAAAAACTTCCTGGCCAGGGCACATTAACTTTGAACCTGTATGAAAATAAAGAGTCGGTTTCCGCATATCCGGTAGTTTTAGATAGATTTTAATAAGAAAAAGCTGGCATGGAGAACCATGCCAGCTTTTTCTTATTGTACTTCTTTGGAATAATAATACTGTCTAGCTACAGCGCCTACCCCCTCGAGGTCGCTTCGGTCCTTACAATGAAGTCAAAAAACGACTTCACCTTCAGGCCCTCCAGCGCTTGTCGGGGGTGACCAAGGCACTTCCGCTTTTCTATTCCAGCTCATTTTGCATTTCTTGGAGCTGACGCTGCTCGGCAAGGGTTGAGTTGGCATAAGCGGAGCTTAAAGCATTCTTCGCTTTTTCAACTGCCATTTGCCGGTCATTAGGGCTGGCTGCTTTAGCCGTCTCCACAAATCTTCTGGCTTCCTGAAACAATTGGTTTCCCATATTAAATTCCTCCGAGAGAGGATTCATGCACATTGGCCATTTTTTGTGCCTCAGCTTCGGCGTAGGTCATGTGATAGGGGATTTGTTCCGCATGCTTGGAAACCGTATCTTTTCCTTGTTGGACAAAGCGTTTCGATTTGTTTCGTTTACCCATTCAAAATCCCTCCAATTGAGCCTGGATTGAAACAGCATGGCTGCTTCTTTATTAGTATGTCCAAAATAGGTGCAGAATTTAAGGAAAAACTGCACTTATTTTAAGTTTAATAAATCTTGGAGATAAACGGCGACACCATCTTTTTCATTTGATAGGGTCACTCCATTTGCTACATTTTTAAGCTGATCAATGCCATTCTCCATCGCAATTCCCCGCCCAACATATTCAAGCATTTCCAGGTCATTATCCTCATCACCAAAAGCTATCATCCGTTCTGGAGGAATCCCGAAATATTCAGACGCCCGTTTTAGCCTACCGCTTTATTAAGGCCCTTCGAACGATTTCAATTACATGCCAAGGATCTGCCCATCTTCTGTGCTCGATAACCTCTGCATGCACGTCAGAAAGGTGGCTGCGAATTTTTTTTACGTCCTCTTCTTCAGTGTGGATTAACAAACTGGTTGGAGCATCATGCAAAAAGTTAACTAGATCTCCCGTAGTGATTTTAGGATTACCCAGGCCAAAAATATCAAGAAGCTTTTCATCGTGGTAGTGGAAATATACTTCATCGATGACCTCTGCAATAATGTTATGGAATTGAAATGAACGGCATGCGTCCACAATATCCTTTGCTACCTTGATATCCAGCGGTGTATGATAAGCTCCCCAGCTTGAATCCAGGGGATGATGTACAAAAGCTCCGTTAAAATTCACGACAGGAGTATCCAGCTCTAATTCACGATAATACATTTCGCTTGAGCGGAAAGGCCTCCCAGTGGCAATCATCACGACATGACCCTGCTCTCTCGCTTTTTTTAGGATATCCTTTGTAAAAGGGGAGATCGTTTTATCATCTTTTAATAATGTTCCGTCTAAATCCAATGCAATCAAATGTTTCTCTGCCATAATTTCTCCTTTGTCTCTGATAATTTGCTTTTTAAAGTGTATAGGTTTAGGAAAAAATATTCCTGCATGTTACACTTAAATTAATGGTTCTATATTAACTATGTTAACAATTTTATATCTTACCTGTAAAAAATTTCACATCAAAATTTTTCTGATGGGGTTATAATTGAACAGGATTGGGGCTTGGAGGTTTAAACATTTGGTTGTTATACAAAAAGAACATATAGAAAGTATTCCCGTTCTGCACCTTGTCAATCATGATCAGCAGTCAGACAAGCTTCCTTTTGTAATCTTTATCCACGGGTTTACAAGTGCAAAAGAGCATAATCTTCACTATGCATATTTATTGGCAGAACAGGGCTTTAGGGTTCTGCTGCCGGAAGCCTTGTATCACGGGGAAAGGGATTTGCAGTTGAAGGAACAGGATTTATATTTGAAATTTTGGGAAATTGTATTAAATACCATTCATGAAATTAAGACATTAAAAAATTATTTTTCCAAAATGGAACTTATAGATGAAGACAGAATAGGTGTTGCGGGGACATCGATGGGCGGTATTGCGACCCTTGGAGCATTAACCCAATTTGAATGGATAAAGGCCGCTGTCTGCTTGATGGGAATGCCATCTTATGTGAAGTTTTCCCACTGGCAGATTGAGCAGATAAAAAAACAGGGTTACAGCCTGGAGCTTACGCAGGAAAAAATTGATCGGGAGCTTTCTGTATTGGCCGAATATGATTTGAGCCTTCAAAAAGAAAAGCTTGCGAATAGGCCACTGCTGTTCTGGCATGGACAAAACGACCATATGGTGCCTTATATCTTTGCCCGTGAATTTTACGAAAGCGTAAAAGATTCCTATAGCGAAAGCCCTGAAAAACTGGAATTTATTACAGATCAGCTTGCAGGCCATAAGGTCAGCAAATCTGGTGTGAAAGCAACAGTTGATTGGTTCAATAAATACTTATAAGAGAATTTTTAAGAGGAGTGGTTATGATGGATCAAGATTTAAAAGACAGTTTAATGGGTGCGCTTGAGCTTGTAGTCGATCCTGAGTTAGGTGTGGATATTGTCAATTTAGGTTTAGTTTACAATGTGGAAATGGATGAAGAAGGAACAACTACCGTTACGATGACACTGACTTCAATGGGATGCCCGCTGGCAGGAACAATTGTAGATCAGGTGAAAAGGGCTTTGGCAGATATCCCCGAGGTAAAAGAGACAGAAGTAAATATCGTTTTTAATCCTCCATGGAACAAAGAAATGATGTCACGATATGCAAAAATTGCGCTGGGCATTCGCTAAGACTGGAGATAGATTTGATGAAAAATAAAGTAATCCTCGTTAGTTCCGATCAATTGGGTAAAGGTGATAAAGAGCTGGGAGAAGGCGTACTTGAAACTTTTTTCACATTGTTAAAACAAAGGGAAGATCTTCCTGCAGCAGTATTTTTCATGAATAGAGGAATTTTTACATTAACCGATGAATCCTTCGTTTCAGTTCATTTAAAGGAAATGGAAGAGAAGGGTGTCGACATTCTTGCCTGCAAAACATGTGTTGATCATTACGAAGTGGAGAGTAAACTTGCAGCAGGAAAAATCAGCGGCATGGCCACTTTATCGAACTTGCAGCACAGTATGAAGTAATTACGATTTCTTAAAATAAGGATGTTTTGAAAAAGAAGTTGATTGGAGCGGAAGGTGCGAGACTCCTGCGGGAGCAGCGGGACAGGTGAGACCCCACAGGCGCTGTGCGCCGAGGAGGCTCACCGCCCGCCCCGCGGAAAGCGAGCATCCTGAAGTGGAAATCAACTACTCCTTAAATAGCAAAAAAGTATTCGAAAACAGCCTAAAATAAAAAGTGACCGAGGGTGCCAATGGAGGCACCCTTAATTTTATTTTATTCATTCAGCTCCCAAAGCTCTTCCATTTAATCACCCCTAATGCACCTTCACAAAAATGACAAATTTCCTTTATCCCCCTGTGAGCAAGTTCACTTTATTCATGGTCTTACACCGCTATAATACATCTATCAGGCTGTTATACAGAATCCAGCCGATTATAGGAGGCGTTCCATATGGTGTTTAGCCGGGATTTTAATCAGGATCCATTTATTGTTATCTGGGAATTGACAAGGGCTTGCCAGCTAAAATGTCTGCATTGCCGTGCAGAGGCTCAATATAGAAGAGATCCAAGGGAATTAACCTTTGAAGAGGGCAAGCAATTAATAGATCAAATATACGAAATGAATAACCCGATGCTTGTTTTTACAGGCGGAGATCCTTTAATGAGGGAAGATGTTTTTGAAATAGCGAGATATGCAGTGCAAAAAGGCGTACGGGTATCCATGACGCCAAGCGCCACACCTAATGTAACGAAGGAAGCGATTGAAAAAGCGAAGGAAGTAGGCTTAGCTCGCTGGGCATTCAGTCTCGATGGACCGACTGCTGAAATTCACGATCATTTCCGTGGTACTGCCGGTTCTTTTGATTTAACGATCGAACGTATAAAATATTTGCACGAGCTTGAAATACCAGTGCAAATCAATACCGTTATTTCCCGATATAATATTGATTATTTAGATGAAATGGCAAAGGTCGTCGAGGGCTTAAAATGTGTGCTCTGGAGTGTATTTTTCCTTGTGCCGACAGGCAGAGGACAAGAATCTGATATGATATCTCCTGTTCAGCACGAAAAGGTATTTCAATGGCTATATGAATTAAGTAAAAGGGTTCCTTTTGATATTAAAACAACTGCAGCACAGCACTATCGCCGGGTTGTTATTCAGCAGAAGATGCGGGAAGCAAAAAATCAGGCTGGAGAAATAGAATACTTAAATGCATTGACAAAAGAGGGGCTGACAGGATCGATTGATGGTCTTGGAAGGGCACCAAAGGGTGTTAATGATGGAAATGGTTTTGTATTTATCTCTCATATCGGCGATGTATACCCGAGTGGCCTGTTACCCGTAAAAGCGGGAAACGTGCGGGAACAGCCTCTCGCTGATATTTATCGCGATTCTCCCGTATTTCAATCGCTCCGTAATCCTGATCTTTATAAAGGGAAATGCGGTCAGTGCGAATTCAGATATGTCTGCGGAGGATCCCGTTCAAGGGCATTTGCGATGACAGGTGATTATTTAGAAAGCGAACCTTTCTGCGTTTACATTCCAAAAGCAATGAGGGAAAAACAGATCCAATAATTTAAATAATAGCTCTGTAAACTTGCCTGTTTATTTCCGCTCCAATCAACATAGTGTCAAAATCAACAATGAGCTTTAACATAGCCTAAATAATAAAAAGGGATGGAGGCATCCATCCCTTTTTATTATCTATTCAATACTGCAGTATACTGCCGGACAGTTCTCGCAGCCGATTTCATCCTTTAAGTACTGCAAATCGTGTATGGTAATCTTCCCACGTTTAACAGTAATAATTTCATCCTTTTTCAATTCATTTAGGATGCGATTTGTACTTTCTCTTGAAGTGCCGCAAAAATTGGCAAGCTCCTGATTGGTAAGCGGAAGGTCGATCATAATGCTCTCCTGCTTCTGGACTCCATAGCTGTTAGACATGCGGATCAGTGTGGAGAAAAGTGCACCACGTTTACCATTTAGCACAAGGTCGCGAAATTTTGTTTGTGTTTTACGGAAGTGATCGCTCATCCATTTCATAAACTCAAAGGCTAGAGCGCTATTCTGAAAGATTTCATGCTCGATAATGTCGGCCCTGATGGCAGCGATTTCTCCCTCTTCTAATACCTTGGCGCTCAGCATATATTTTGGATTTGACGTAAACAATGTTAATTCTCCGCAAATATCATTTTCTCCGCAAATACGTAATGACAACTCCCGCCCATCAGAGGTAATTTTACTGATTTGGACTTTGCCTGAAAGAATAATATAAAGTTCATCGGCATTCATCCCTTCTTGGAAGAGATAGGAACCTCTTTCGCTCCTGAATTTTCGGTCTGTAAAGCGTAATAATTCTTTTATTTCAATTGAATGGGTAGGTTTCATTTTAGTAAGCATTACGTCACCTTCTCTTTGGATTTGTTTTCCCTGCAGTTCTTAAGCCAAATGAGATTCAAATAGGTCAATTTCCAATTGGTTTTGTTATTCATATTCTATAACAGGTTTTTATGGGAAAATGATGTTAACAATGACAATATGGTGAAAACTGAGAAAAAAATTTCTGAAGTGTAACATTTGTCCTTTACAAGCTCTTGTTTTAAAAAGAAGAGTATTTCTGCTCTAAAAGGGAATGAAGAAAGTAGTTATTCATAAAAAAATTTGAATGCTGTGTTCCAGAATAATACTATTGGCCGCGTTTCACATAATTTGGTATGATAGATAGTACATTTAATAAATTTGTTTTTCCTTTGAAAATTAACGAAATTATTTAGAATAGAAAAGATTCGTTGGAGTATTTTAGCTTTTTACTATTATTGGAGTTGATGGAAATGCCTAAATCCATTATTAAAGATAAATTAAACAGGCCATTAAGAGATTTAAGGATCTCTGTAATTGACCGTTGTAACTTCAGGTGCCAGTACTGCATGCCAGCAGATCAATTTGGACCGGATTTTGTTTTTCTTCCAAAAAGCGCACTCTTGTCATATGAGGAAATAGAGCGGCTTGCTAAAATATTCGTTAATCTGGGAGTGGAAAAAATTCGCCTTACAGGCGGGGAACCGCTTTTAAGAAAGGACATGCCCGTCCTGGTAGAAAAGCTTTCAAATATCGAAGGTTTAAATGATATTGGCTTAACGACAAATGGAGTCCTTTTGCCTAAGCACGCAGCCGACTTGAAGAAGGCTGGATTGAAGCGGGTAAATGTAAGCCTTGATAGCCTGAATGATAAACTCTTCGGTGAAATTAATGGCCGAAACGTCGGCACACAGCCGGTATTGGATGGAATCAGAGCGGCAAGGGAAGCGGGGCTAGGCGTTAAAGTCAATATGGTCGTGAAAAAAGGGCTGAATGACTCGGAAATTATTCCGATGGCTGAATTTTGCAAGCAAGAAGGACTTCAGCTCCGTTATATTGAATACATGGACGTCGGCAGTACAAACGGCTGGAAAATGGATGATGTTGTCACGAAAAAACAAATCTTTGAGATGCTCAATGAGAAATTTGAACTTGAGCCTGTTGATCCCGATTACTTTGGAGAAGTAGCAAAGCGCTACCGTTATAAAGGAACAGACATTGATGTAGGCTTTATTACTTCAGTATCTGAGTCGTTCTGCAGCAGTTGTACACGTTCCCGGTTATCGGCGAATGGGCAGTTATTTACCTGTTTATTTAATGGTAATGGACATGATATCCGAAATTTTATGAGAAACGGTGCAACAGACGAAGAATTAAGTACCAGAATAACAGAAATTTGGAATGGCCGAGATGACCGCTACTCGGATGAGCGTACAGCCGAGACCATCTTAAACCGTAAGAAAATCGAAATGTCATATATCGGTGGATAAGAATAAAAAAATAACCCGGCCTGTATTTAGGCGGGGTTATTTTTTAGTCGTCCAAGAAATTATAAGATTAAATGATGTGGAATACTTCTACCAATTTATTTTAATCTAGCTCCAGCGCCCAGCCCCTCGGGGTCATAAGCCAAATCACTCCAGAAATCAGGACAAGGAAAGCTTCGGCAGCATCCGCATCGCACGAAGGAAAAGCGATAGCTTTTCCGAGGATGACTGCGTGATTCGTCTTATGCCTGTCGGGGCTAACCAGGGCGCTTGCGCCTTTTGATTCTTAATTAAATCTCGGGAATAGAATATTATTTTCTAAATGGACATGGTTGAATGTTTCCCCTTCAAGCATTTCAAGGCGCTTATATACCAAGCGATAAGTACCGCATGCCTCTGCCGGTGGAATGAAATCCGAAGTGATAATTCGCAGCTCTTTTAATAAAGAACCTGCATGGTCATGTTCTTTTTCAAGCTCTTTAATTGCATTTAATGCTTCTTCCCGATTTTCAACCGTATTGGCATCAAGCATTTTGATTAATGGGAAAACAATCGCTTCTTCCTTTTCTGCATGATCAAGCATTTCCTTTTTAAATTCATAAAACAGCTCATAAACTTTGAGCAGTTCAGGCCGGTGTCCGCCATGCACTCTCGAAACCTTGGTTACATAAGGGCTTAAATTAGCTAGTTCTTCTCGAAGAGGATTATGGTACTGTGAAATGACGTGATCGATAATTGCCTCAGAGTCTTTTTCCATCCAGAATTTCCAATCTATTTCACCACTATCACTTTTTTCAACTACTTCGTTTAATTCATTAATAAGTGACTCTAGAGAAATGTCGGCTAAAGCTGCAGCTTCTGTTAATGGGATGTTCCCCCCGCAGCAGAAATCGATGCGATTACGTTTAAAAACATCGCTTGATTTCGGAAGTTCGTTAACAATATCTTTGACCAGTGTATTTTCTGTTAATGTCATATTCATTTCAGTATTTCCTCCTTGTTTTTGTAAAAGGTTATTTTCTATTTATAGAATAACGGATTGGCTGTTTTAACTTGGTGACCTGTATCACACTTTTGATTTTTTTATTAAAGTTTTTATTGGCCATTTTGTGAGTTTTGTCATTACAGCCATTATTTTTGATTGCTAAGATTAGTGTATCTCTTCATTTGCCATGCTCGAGTGTTTCAGATACGCTTATATGGAGAAGGAATATAGGGAATCAATGAGTAAAAATAATTATGTTTTGAATAGCAGGAGCTGATATCTATGTTTGAAAGAAGAACGCCCATTTCGATTGGGGAAGCTGTGAAAAAGATAATGGAATGCCAGATGAAAGGAACCACCGAACTGGTATCAATAAATGATAGCTATGGAAGGTACTTATCGGAAAATTTAACCGCGACGAGCGATGTACCTCATTTTGACAGGGCGCCGTATGATGGTTTTGCTGTCCGTTCAATTGATACTTCAGAAGCTTCGCAAAATAATACTGTAGAATTTGAAGTGGTTGACCACCTCGGTGCAGGTATGGTCTCAACGAAAGCCTTACAAAAAAATCAAGCTGTAAGGATTATGACAGGAGCAATGATGCCTGATGGCGCAGATGCGGTAGTGATGTTTGAAGTCGCCAATCCTTTGAAAAAAATGGTAAGCCATTTATGTCCATCAAGCGCAGCTTTAAGAAGGGGGACAATGTCTCATTCCGCGGAGAAGATGCCAAAGAGGGAACGGTCTTAGTCGAAAAGGGGACCATGATTAATCCTGGTATCCAGGCGATGCTCGCTACTTTTGGATATGCAATGGTTCCTACGGCCAAAAAGCCGATTGTTGGCTTATTTGCCACAGGGACAGAGCTGCTTGATGTCAATGAACCGCTGGTCCCGGGTAAAATCAGAAACAGCAATTCACATATGATTGCTGCACAGATTGAAAGGACAGGCGGAAGTGTCCGCTATTTTGGAAAGCTGCATGATGATTTTGATACATGCTTTGAAGCAGTAAAAAATGCACTAGAATCGGTTGACCTTCTCGTTACAACAGGTGGAGTGTCTGTGGGGGATTACGATTACCTTCCAGAAATATATGAAAAGCTTGGAGCTGAAGTGCTGTTCAATAAGGTTGCAATGAGACCAGGAAGCGTGACGACGGTTGCCCATTTCAACGGCAAACTTTTATTTGGCGTCTCGGGAAATCCTTCGGCATGTTACGTCGGATTTGAACTGTTCGCCCGCCCTATTATCAGGCGCATGCTCTTTTCAGTCAAGCCGCATCTTCGAAAGGAAAAGGCTGTTCTTGAAGTGTCTTTCCCGAAGGCCAATCCATTCACTAGGTTCGTACGCAGTGCGCTCGCAGCATCGGAAGGAAAATTGGTCGTTACACCTAGTGGTCTGGATAAGTCAAATATTGTGATGAGCCTGGCAGGAGCAAATTCATTAATGGTCCTTCCAGGAGGGACTAGGGGCTTTGAGGCTGGAATGGAAGTAGAAGTTCTTTTGCTTGAAGACCAGGTTGGAAGTGAGTGGCCTTGGTAAGACAACATATCCTTCAAATTGCTGGATATCAAAATAGCGGTAAAACAACGTTCATTACTGGTTTGATAGAAGAATTGCAGCAAAAAGGTTTGAAGGTTGTGACGATTAAGCATCATGGCCATGGCGGAAAGCCAGCTGCTGCAGAAGGAAAGGATACTTCTCGCCACCTAAAGGCTGGAGCAGCTGCAGCCCTCGTTGAAGGAGATGGGCGATTGATTCTTCAGGCAGAGTCCCAGAACTGGTCATTGGAAGAAAAAATCCAACTAATATCTTTTTTTCGCCCGGACATTATCCTCGTAGAAGGACATAAATACGAAGCATTTCCAAAGATAGTGATAATAAGGGAAGAACAAGATCTTCACCTTTTGGATGATTTGCAAAATATTCAGGCGGTTTTATTTTGGAATGAAAAATTAATTAGAAATATTGATAAACATAGGGCATATTCCTGTCTGCTGTTTCATGATGAAAACGTGATAAAAGAGATAATAATTCATATAACAGACATAAAAAGTTAAATGACTATGTGATAAGATTCACTTATTTTCTGTGTTGGCTCGCTTATATTGGAGGTAGCAGGAAATAAGGAGTGAGGAAAATGAAGTTATTTTTACCTAAACAACATGGTGCATGGGCCATGCTGATTATACCGTTTTGGCTGGGTGTTGTTGAATCAAAATTCATTTGGCAGGATATCCCTTTCTTTATTGGCTGGGTAATGCTTTATCTTGCCACTTATCCTATGCTGCTGCTTTTTAAAGGAAAGAAGATATCCTATTATACAAAATGGACGATTATTTATTTGATTCCAGCCATAGCTTTATTGACGGTTCCGTTATTAACATTGCCATCAATCAGTTATTTTGGTCTGGCTATGCTGCCCCTTTTTATGGTAAATGCATATTTTTCTTCCACAAACCGAGATCGGGCGTTAGCCAATGATTTAAGCGCCATTTTATCCTTTTCGATTGCTGGTCTTGCAAGCAGTTACTTAGCAGAAGGAACTGTTTCAGTGGGGGCTTTGCTCCTTTTTAGCGCATCCATGCTTTTTTTCCTCGGTTGTACCTTTTATGTAAAAACGATGATTAGGGAAAAGAGAAATATCCACTATAAATGGTTGTCCTGGAGTTATCATTTTCTTCTTCCAATTGTCTGGATTGTTTTGGGTCTGTGGATTGTAGCACTTGCATTTATACCAAGTTTGCTAAGAGCTGTAGGTTTTTATGGTAAAAATATTTCAGCCAAACAAGTAGGCATTTATGAAATTGCTAATGCGGCAATATTTTTCATGATCATGGCAATACAGATAAGTTTAAAATAAGAAAGAAGCCGCCCTTGAGCCGGCTTCTTTCTTATGTCTGCTTTAGTGGATATTGCAAACGTCCTTGGAACAATTCTCGCAGTCGATTTCTTGCTTAAGAGAGTCAAGATTGTGTATAGTAATGAGTCCCTTCTCAATTGAGATGCTGCCAGTTTTTCGTAAATCGCTTAAAAGCCGATTCACTACCTCTCTAGACGTTCCGCAAAAATTAGCTAATTCCTGGTTGGTTAATGGAATGTCAAGCATAAGGCCATCCACTGTTTTACTTCCATAAGTGTTGGATAATCTTATTAGTGTAGAGTATAAAGCTCCTTTTTTTCCATGAAGAACTAAATCGCGGAATTTAGTCTGTGTTTTTAGGTTTTGCAAGCTCATCCACTTCATGAATTCAACAGCTAAATCGTGATCCCGGCTAAGCATTGTTTCGAGTTGGTCTTTCATAATAACCGCGACCTCTCCGCTCTCTGTTACTTTTGCGCTCAAGTAATAGCGAGTTGAAGCATTGTATAGATTCACTTCTCCAACTAAATCACCTTTTGAACACAATCTCAGTGTTAATTCTCTTCCGTCCGGAATAATTTTACTGAGGTGAAGAGTACCGCTTTGCACAATATAAAGTTCATTTGCTAAAGAACCTTCCTGAAAAAGGAAGGTGCCTTTTTCTATTTTCCTGAAGTGATGGACGATGTGCAGCAATTCGGTTAATTTTAATGGGATATCAGTTAATGACTGCATAATATAACCACCTTAAAGTGATGAAATAATACATGGAAATAAGAAGCAAAAGAGTCAGCTGTTAACGTTAGATTCTACTATAATTATATTGTTTATCGAGGTTTATTAGCAACGATTGGAAGATAAATTCATACAATAGTCAAAAATTCATCCGAGATTCGATTAAGTTTGACAATATTATTATTGCTTGGGAAATAATTGTCGAAAGGGAAATGAAAAACTTTGCGGATGCCAAGTCTTTCTAATGGCAAAAGTCCCGATATTTTTTCAATGAAAAGGGAATGACTAAAAAGATATCTCAAAAGGAGGGAAGGCAATGGGACAAAACCGACAGTTTCATGCAGGCCAAAAAGCACCTAATAATGGTATTTATATCGAAATTGGCGAAACTGGGAGCACTGTAAACAACCCGCAAAAAGTAAAACTAAAAGCTGGGGATGCATTTCCGGAAAACTCGAACCATAATCGGCTTTGGACATACCTTCGAAAGCCATAATTTTTTAAAAGCCATCCAGTTCGGATGGCTTTTCATTTTTTTAGGAATCATTTATAATATTTTTTATAAAGGTCAAAAATGGTCAAATAAGGAGGGCGAATAAATGGATTTCAATAAAATGACGGAACGTTTACAGCAGGGCATTATGGATGCACAGGAACTTGCAGCACAGAATAATCATCAGGAAGTGGACGAAAGCCATTTGTTTCTTTCCCTTATGGGACATGACGGGAGCTTAATAAGCACCATTCTTGAAAGAGTTGGAGTAGACAAAGGAAAAGTTGAACAGGAATTCCGAGAAAGTCTAAAAAAAAAGCCACAGGTGACAGGAAACGGAGCGGAACACGGGAAACTTTATATATCAGCGCCTTTGCACAGGCTCATAACAAAAGCTGGAGAAGCTGCCCGTGATTTCAAGGATGAATATCTTTCTGTTGAACATCTTATTTTAGCAGCTATTAAATTGCCTACGTCGGAAATGGGAAAATTGTTAATCAGTTATAAGGCGGAAGCCGATAAAATAATTCAGGTGATTATGGAGATAAGGGGGAATCAGAAGGTGACAACACAAAATCCAGAGGCGAGCTATGAAGCGCTAAAAAAATATGGGCGTGACCTAGTTGCTGAAGTAAAGGCTGGAAAAACAGATCCGGTTATTGGCCGAGATACAGAGATCAGGCATGTTATCCGCATCCTTTCAAGAAAAACAAAAAATAATCCAGTACTGATTGGAGAGCCAGGGGTTGGAAAAACAGCTATTGTCGAAGGGCTGGCACAAAGAATTGTTCGGAAGGATGTCCCTGAAGGTTTAAAGGATAAAACAATTTTTTCCCTTGATATGAGTTCCTTGATAGCAGGTGCGAAATTCAGAGGAGAATTCGAGGAAAGGCTGAAAGCTGTATTAAATGAAGTGAAAAAAAGCGAAGGCAGAATTCTTTTGTTCATTGATGAGCTTCACACCATCGTCGGAGCAGGAAAAACGGAAGGAGCCATGGATGCAGGCAATATGCTGAAGCCCATGCTTGCGCGCGGTGAACTTCACTGTATTGGTGCAACTACCCTGGATGAACATCGTAAATATATTGAAAAAGATCCCGCACTTGAAAGGCGTTTTCAACAGGTGATGGTTGAAGAACCAGGCGTAGAAGAAACGATTTCCATTTTAAGGGGATTAAAAGAACGTTTTGAAATTCACCATGGGGTGAAAATTCACGATAGATCACTTGTGGCAGCAGCTACTTTATCAGACCGTTATATTTCAGAACGATTTTTACCTGATAAAGCGATTGACCTTGTAGACGAGGCATGTGCACATATCCGGACAGAAATCGATTCCATGCCTACTGAACTTGATGATGTAACACGCAGGGTAATGCTGCTTGAAATAGAAGAAGCAGCGCTTAGAAAAGAGAAAGACGAAGGAAGTTTGCTGCGTTTATCAGAACTTCAAAAGGAGCTTGCAGAATTAAAAGGGCTTGCGGCAGAGATGAGAAGCCGATGGCTCAATGAGAAACAAAGTATTCAAAGAATACAGGAAAAAAAGGAGTATCTGGAATATCTGCGAAGGGAATTGCAAAAAGCGGAGGATGAGTATGATTTAAACCGGGCTGCAGAACTCCGCCATGGAAAGATACCTCAAGCTGAAAAAGAGCTAAAGGAAATGGAGAATATCGGAAACGGCGACGGAGACCGCCTTCTTCGTGAAGAAGTAACAGAGGAAGAAATAGCTAATATCGTCGCAAGATGGACTGGCATTCCAATTACCAGGCTGGTTGAGGGGGAGAGAGAGAAGCTTTTAAAGCTTGAAACCATTCTCCATGAACGTGTAATAGGACAGGATGAAGCAATTCAGTTAGTTTCAGATGCTGTTCTTAGGGCAAGGGCTGGAATTAAAGATCCGAACCGGCCAATCGGTTCGTTTTTATTTCTTGGACCGACAGGAGTTGGAAAAACTGAACTTGCGAAAGCGTTGGCAGAAGCCTTATTTGATAGTGAGGAGCAGTTAATACGAATCGATATGTCCGAATATATGGAAAAGTTCTCTGTTTCCCGATTGATAGGTGCTCCCCCTGGGTATGTAGGTTATGAAGAGGGAGGGCAATTAACCGAAGCCATTCGCAGGCGGCAATATGCGGTTATTCTGCTTGATGAGGTGGAAAAAGCCCATCCAGAGGTTTTTAACATTCTGCTCCAGGTTTTGGACGACGGAAGGATTACGGATTCACAGGGACGTACCGTTGATTTCAAAAATACTGTAATCATTATGACCTCTAATATCGGCTCTCAATTTCTTCTGGAAGGGAAAACAGAAGAGGAAGAACTTTCGGAGGACTTAGAAGAAAAGGTATTTAGCCAGCTCAAGATGCATTTCCGGCCAGAGTTTTTGAATAGAATAGATGAAACGGTATTATTTAAACCATTAAAAGACAGTGAACTTAAAAAGATTGTTGAGAAAATGATCATGGAACTTCAGGAAAGGCTGGAGGACCAGTACATTCGAATAAACATAAGTGAGGATGCAAAAGAATTCATTGCCAGGAATGGCTATGATCCTGTTTATGGAGCAAGGCCCTAAAGCGTTATATCCAGAGAAATATTGAAACTCGTGCAGCACGTGAAATAATATCAGGTGCCCTGAGGAATCATTCTGAATTGGAAGTTACGCTTGAAAATGGCCAGCTTTCCTTCAATGTGAAGTAAAAAAAGTCATCCTGTCTTTGAAGAACAGGATGACTTTTTAAATCGTATTTCTTAATGAATATGTTTTTCTTCCGGTTCATTAGGAATAAGTGCAGGAACGATTAGAATCAGGATGGTTACTGCCACTGCAAGAATGGTACCGGTTTCAACATTGTATTCAATGCCGATCATGGAGCTTACAACATACGTCAACATTTGAACGAGAAGGAAAGTCCAGAAAAAAGTCCAAAGATATTTCACGATTTTCACCTCTTACTATTTCATTCTTTTCCAATCTTACCATATGTGTCGAAAATAATAAATGCATAAACTGAATAATCTCCTTTTCCTGATTTTGTAATATGGATTGGGTGTATATTTCAATGTGAAGTAAACTCAGAAAAGATAAAAATCCTTCAATAAGCCTTGATTTAATAGGCAAATTCCCTTTCCAATCTGGAGTCACCGCATACGATAATCTGAGGAAATTATGCAAAAGGAGTTTTATCTATGGATAACCGGATTTTTCAACTGGATACCCAATGGAATATCATCCATTACCCAGAAAAGCCAAATGGTTTCGGTATCCTGATTATAGGAGATGAAAGGCATTTCGTAGATGAAAGCAAAAGCTTCTGGCTGCAAAATGAAGGGAAACAATTCCTTATCCAAAATCTGAAGGAATCAGGGTACACTATTTTTTCATCTAATCTTTATGGCAGGAACTGGGGAAGCAGGCGAGCTGTCCAATTGGCGCAGAGACTGTATCAGCATATAATCAGAAATGAAATAATGAATGAAAAAATTCATATTCTTGCCGAAGGAATGGGCGCTCTTGTTGCGATGAGCTTATTTAAGGAAATGAAGGACCAAATCAGGTCCGCAGTATTAGTAAATCCAATTTTATCTTTAAATCTTCATCTGGAGCAGGAAAAGGAGCATAAATTTTTTTACAAAAAGCTTTTGAATGAGCTGTCGTATGCTTACCAAAAAGACATTCGTACCATTGAAAGTGAAATATTGAAAAATGGATCTCCAGTATATTTTGATGCAGATATACCAGTTAAGCTTTTTCATATTTTGGCAGGGGGAAGGATTTACCCAATCCAGACTCTATCAAAAGCTTCTAAATGAGCAAGGTGGAAAAATATCGGTAACTGCCAGCTACATGGTTCCAGAAAAGAAACAGCAGCTTAGGCATCAAATGATTAAATTTTTCAGCTCCCATGAAAAGGAACTTTAATGGCTCTGTAATGCCTTAGAAGAAATAAAACTTTTTCTTCGGCATAGGATGCAGTATAAGGAACTCATGGTGGGAGGCATAGAAATGCACAATGCTTTTATTTACGGAACATATCAGTTTATAGGATTTCACCTGTGCACAGCACTTCTTAATAATGGCTGGGAAGTAAAGGGAATCGATTATTCGAACGAATTTAATCCCTTCACAGAGGAGAAACGTCTGGAAGTAGGGCGGAATGCAAACTTTCAAGAGCTGTCATCGGGTGAAAAAGAGTGGATACCGGCAAGTGAACGACCGTTTGCGGTTATTGTATCTCTGTTTGATTTTTTTATGGAACGTAACGAAGAACAAGTACTAAATGACAGGGCATTAAAGACCTTTCTGGAAGAAAATTTCTTAAAAGAAAGTGGGAAGAACCTGCTCGTTCTTTTACTACCTATTCAGTTCCTTGCTGATTCTTCCCATTCTGGAAATGGTGATTTAAGTTCTTTTTTGGAAAATTTAAATAGGATTAAAAAAAATGTGCTGACGCTATATTTACCGTCTGTATATGGCCCATGGCAGCCTTCCTCCTTTTTTTCACATTATGCGATATTAAATGGACAAAAGATTGATTACGCAGGCAGCCGTGAGTGGAGAGGAGATCTTCTATATATTGAAGATGCACTTAGCCTAATCCTGAAACAATTGGAAACTGGTACAGTAGGTGCTTATTTGCTTGAAAGCGGCGTCAGGAATTATTGGAAGAATTGTATGGAAGAGCTGGGTGTGGAAATTCGCAGGCTAGAGGATGATCAATCCGAAATGCAGTTAAATAGTAAAGATATAAAACGTCTGCAGATAAAAAACCCTACAACTTTTCTTGAAGCCAGGAAGAAGCAGAAAGAGCACTGGGCTCATATTGATATCGGAAGCATGTAAACTGAAATGAAAAAACTTTTCAATTTTTATTGATAGAGGTAGAATAAAAAGAGCTATACGGCTTTTTTTTTAGCTGGTTAGAACGTAACAGAAGAAAAGGGCAGCCGTCAAAAGGAGTTGCAATGTATGTGGAACCGTTTCGCTGTGATATTTTTAAGCCTTATTTTGCTTGGGGCATGCGGACAACCAGTCACAGCGGGAAAATTAAAAAAGGTTGGATTGCTCGTTCCTGAAACGATCAATGACCAGGTTTGGGGAACAAAGGGCTATAAAGGAATGCTGAAAATCCAATCCCAATTTAATATAGATGTCTACTATAAAGAAGGCATGGATACAGAATCAGTAGTGAAACGGGCGGTAAAGGAACTTGACCAGAAAGGTGTCAACCTAATTTTTGGCCATGGGGCAGAATTTGCTCAGTATTTTAATGATATTTCAAAAGACTATCCCAAAATCCACTTTGTAAGTTTTAATGGAGATGCAAAAAATAAGAACACGACAAGTCTGAATTTTAAGGGTCATGCGATGGGTTTTTTTGGGGGCATGACTGCGGCTCATATGTCTAAAACCCATAAAATAGGAGTCATTGCTGCCTATGAGTGGCAGCCGGAAGTGGAAGGCTACTATGAGGGTGCCATGAATGAAAATAAGGACACAAAGGTTTCGATTCAATATGTCGGCAATTGGGATGATCAAAAAAAGGCTAATGAGCTTCTGGAAAATATGCTTAAAGAAGGAATTGATGTTGTTTATCCAGCAGGTGATGGATTTAATGTTCCTGTTATTGAAAAGATGAAAGAACATGGCCTATATGTCATCGGGTACGTTTCTGATCAGTCCGATCTTGGTGAATCGACAGTTTTAACCAGCACGATACAGCAAGTAGACAAGCTGTATGAACTAATCGCAAAGCAATATTCAGAAGGAATTTTAAAATCAGGCAATCTTTCCTATGATTTTAAAGATGACGTAATCACATTAGGGGAATTCAGTCCTTTGGTTGATAAGGAATTTATCAAAAAAATGGATCGCGAAATTAAAAATTATAAAAAGACTGGAAAGCTTCCAAATCAAGAATAACGAAGGAGAATACATATGAATGTACAAGAAAAAAACCTGCAGTTCATGCAGATTGCAATGAAGCATTTTCCGGAGGCAAAAGCTCAATTGGACCAAGCGGGCATTGAATTATCAATGGAACTGATTCAGCCGTTTATGTCTTTATTTACACAAGTAATGGCTGAGGCATACGAGTTGGGAAAAGAGGATGCAAGAAAAGAGTTAAAGCAAGAGTAAGAAAGTATAGCTGCCGGAGAAACGGCAGCTAATTTTTTTTCCAAAATTGTTCTACAACGGGATAAATCTTTCTGAAAAAAGGCTTAAGCTTGCTCGCCGAATCCATTAACGCCTCAAAATTCATCAATAATTCATCAAAATCGACTGTTTCCTGTGATTCCGGTCTGCGTGTTCCCGAACGAACCGTATTATTAACTTCTCTGCCTGGACCGAACATAAACCGGCTAAAAGGGTCGACTGTAGACTTTTCGTTTTTATTTGATTGTTCCTCCATAACCTTCAATTCCCCCTTTCCAATAGAAGAACCTACTTTAAATTATGTAAGCAGACAGAAAAGGTATGGATAAAAGCGGATAAACCTATTGCGAAAACCTAAATTTGTTTGTAAAATTAGTACCAGGTAATAATAATTGATAATAAGTTTGATAATCTATAGAATATAGTTATATTAAAAGGAGCTGGTAACATGGGTGCAGGAATTATCGGCATAGGAAGGTATTTGCCAGAAAAGATTCTGACAAACGCTGATTTGGAAAAAATAGTGGATACATCTGATGAGTGGATTCGAACAAGGACGGGCATCGAAGAACGAAGAATAGCAGCAGATGACGTAAATACTTCTGACATGGCATATGGAGCTGCGAAAAAGGCGATTGAGAATGCAGGAATTTCCGCTACCGATCTGGATATGATCCTTGTAGCGACAGTCACTCCTGATCGGCCTTTCCCAACGGTGGCATGCATGCTCCAGGAAAAACTGGGGGCTGTTAACGCTGCTGCAATGGATATTAGTGCCGCTTGCGCAGGTTTTATGTATGGGATTGTGACAGCCAAACAGTTTATTGAATCAGGTGTTTACAAAAACGTACTGGTAATAGGCGTTGAAAAACTATCCAAAATAACCGACTGGGATGACAGAAATACGGCCGTGTTGTTTGGAGATGGTGCCGGTGCAGTGGTAGTAGGGAATGTTAGTGAAGGCAGGGGAATTCTATCCTTTGAACTCGGAGCAGATGGTACAGGTGGAAAGCATCTTTATCAGGATGAGTTTATCATTATGAATGGACGTGAAGTCTTCAAATTTGCAGTTCGCCAAATGGGAGAAAGCTGCCTGAACGTACTTGATAAAGCAGGGCTTACAAAAGAAGATGTAGATTTTCTAATCCCCCATCAGGCAAATATCCGCATAATGGAAGCAGCCCGTCAAAGGCTTGAACTGCCGCCTGAAAAAATGTCCAAAACGGTAAATAAATATGGAAATACATCAGCGGCTTCTATCCCTATTTCAATAGTAGAAGAATTGGAAGCAGGAAAGATAAAAGATGACGACCTCATTGTTATGGTAGGCTTTGGGGGAGGCTTAACATGGGGAGCCATAGCGATTCGCTGGGGCAGGTAATTTTTTTTGAATAATATTCCCTTGTATGTTACCGGGAATTAAACAATTTTTATAAGCACAGAATATCCGAATGAAAAAGGAGATGGACATATATGAACAAGCGAAGGGTAGTCGTAACAGGTGTCGGAGCAGTAACTCCGCTTGGCAACGATATTGAAACAAGCTGGAAGAACATTATTGAAGGAAAATCAGGAATTGGCCCATTAACGAGGATAAACGCAGAAGAATTTCCCGCAAAGGTTGCTGCAGAGTTAAAAGATTTTAATCCAGAAGTGTTTATTGAAAAAAAGGATGTCCGAAAAATGGACCGCTTTACTCAATATGCTGTTGCTGCTTCATTAATGGCTGTCAAAGATTCCGGGCTAATTATAAACGAAGAAAATGCTCCTCGTGTTGGTGTGTGGATTGGCTCCGGCATTGGCGGTATGGAAACATTTGAACAGCAATATGAAACTTTTTTAAATCGGGGATACCGACGAGTAAGCCCATTCTTTGTTCCGATGATGATTCCTGATATGGCAACTGGCCAGGTTTCTATAACGATTGGAGCTAGAGGTTTTAATTCCTGTACTGTCACGGCTTGTGCTACAGGGACAAATTCAATTGGAGACGCCTTTAAAGTAATCCAGCGAGGGGATGCTGATGCAATGGTAACAGGAGGTGCGGAGGCACCTATTACAAAAATGGCCGTTGCAGGTTTTTGCGCAAATACTGCATTATCAACGAATCCTGACCCGAACACAGCTAGTCGCCCGTTTGATAAGAACCGCGATGGCTTTGTCATGGGCGAAGGTGCAGGAATAGTTGTACTGGAAGAACTTGAGCATGCATTGGCACGCGGTGCTAAAATATATGCAGAAATCGTAGGTTATGGAGCAACAGGCGATGCTTACCATATCACTGCCCCAGCTCCCGGAGGAGAAGGCGGTGCCCGTGCAATGAAAATGGCAATCGAAGACGCCGGCTTTAAAGTGGAGGAGATCGATTACATTAACGCACACGGAACATCTACAGACTACAATGATAAATATGAAACAATGGCTATTAAAGAAGTGTTTGGAGAACATGCTTATAAGCTGGCAGTAAGCTCAACAAAATCGATGACAGGACACCTTCTGGGCGCAGCTGGTGGTGTAGAAGCCATATTTACGGTTTTAGCGATGAAGGAAGGCGTATTGCCGCCGACTATCAATTACGAAACACCAGACCCGGAATGTGATTTGGACTATGTTCCAAATGCTTCCCGCCAAAAGGAAATCAGAGCAGCCATCAGCAACTCTCTTGGATTTGGCGGCAATAATGCAACAATTGCCTTTAAAAAATACGAATAAGCTGATTGAATATAAGCGGCAGGCATCGGGATGCTTCATATCCTAGTGCCTGCCTTTTTTTATTACACATAAAGAGGGTAACTACGCCTCTGTCTTCGCCCCAAAAGGCTCGTCAATCGGCGAGTATTCTTAAATTAGGAACCCATTGCCTCCGTTCTCATAAACTGCAGAAAGAAAATCATGAGGAAGGAGTGGGGTTATGGGAGTGGTACCAACAAACCAGTGGCTTGAGGAGGATTTTTATCAGCCAGTCAAAATATGTGATCGGTTGACAGCATATTTCAACGGCCAGAAGCCAAATAGAATATATGAACAATTACTTAACTTTGGTATGTACAAGCCGACAAGGGAAGCAGAAAATGTATTCAAAACCCTGCAAAAAAAAATCATATGGGAAAAAGTAGATAGACTTTATCATAAGTACAAGTCTAAATGGGAAGGGAAGGAAGTACCGGTTTTCATTTTTCCGGTGAATGCAGGCGGGATGCTCTTTCGTAGGAATACACAAAGAAAGTCAGGTGTCTCCTATCCTGATAAGTTGTTCTTGTTTATACCAGAACTTGATGACCCGAAGGAATTGGAAGCCTTATTTGTCCATGAGTACCATCATGTCTGTCGGCTAAACGAAATGAAAAATAAAATGGAAGAAAATACATTATTGGATTCTATGATTTTAGAAGGCCTTGCAGAACATGCGGTATCAGTTTCATGTGGTGAAGATTATCTGGCCCCATGGTGCCGACAGTATTCGGAAAAAGAATTAATGCAGTATTGGGATAAATTTTTAAAAGATAAACTTGAAATAAAGAAACGAGAAAAAAGCCATGATGATTTATTGTTTGGGAAAAGGGCAGTGCCAACACTACTGGGCTATGCAGCAGGATGGAACCTCGTAAAAAAACATTACCAGACAAATCCTTTTTCAATAAAAAAATCTTTCTCACTTTCTTCCAACGTTTTTCTAAAGAAATTCTAAACAACTGTTTAAATTAATTGTTGTTAAAAAAAGCCTGATTTATTAGGCTTTTTTCTATTTCTTAATAGTTTGAATGTTGATAATTTGTAAAAAAATCTTGCAATTGTAATAAAACTGCAATAATATACTATTTAAATATAGAGAAAAGAAAGAATAATACAAAAAAGAAAGAAATCACGCAAAATGTACTGATATACCTCTTAAACTAAGTATTTTTTCTCAGGCTTATGATGTAACCAATTTCAGATTATATGAAATTGGTAATACTTTTTATTACAAATATGGTAAATTTGACATTCAATGATTTATTTATTACCATAATTCAAGAAAAGTTTAATTGTTTAAAAATATCAATTATCTCACCATTTCAATATATTAATCTACGATTTTATTGAAAGTTGATTTGATATAAATGTTTATTAGGGGGATTCAAATTGGGTAATCAGCCACTATTACAATTAGAGAACCTACATACTTCATTTCGTATACAGGGTGACTATTTCGCTGCAGTTGACAATGTTAGTTTAACAGTTAATCAAAATGAAGTGGTTGCTATAGTAGGTGAATCCGGATGTGGGAAAAGCGCATTAGCCCTTTCTATTATGGGCTTGCACCCGCAAGAGAGAACAAAATTACAAGGTAATGTTAACTTCAATGGCCGAAACCTGCTAGCTCTATCCACATCACAACTGAATAAAGTTCGTGGGAAAGATATCGGTATGATATTTCAAGATCCACTTACAGCGCTTAATCCATTGATGACGTGTGGAAATCAAATTGAAGAAAGCATGACCTACCATACCAAGTTATCTAGTTCACAAAAAAAGAAAAAGCGATTGAACTATTGCAAAAAGTAGGAATTCCTAATCCTGAGCGTACATACAAGCAATATCCGCATGAATTATCGGGCGGAATGCGTCAACGTATTGTAATAGCCATCGCTATTGCTTGCAATCCTTCCGTAGTCATCGCAGATGAGCCGACAACAGCATTAGATGTGACAATACAAGCCCAAATAATGGATTTATTAAAAGAACTCCAACAGCAAATGAAGACAGGGATCATTCTTATTACACATGACCTTGGTGTAGTTGCGGAAATGGCAGACCGTGTTGCGGTTATGTATGCTGGAGAAATAGTGGAAATGGCCGATGTAAACACATTATTTAAAAATCCATTACATCCATATACACGATCACTACTAAACTCCATACCATCCACTACAACAGCCAAAGAGAAACTGCATGTAATAAAAGGAATAGTCCCATCTCTGCAAAATTTGCCTAGAGAAGGGTGCCGTTTTAAAGAGCGTATTAGCTGGATGCCCGAAGACGAGCATGAAAAAAACCCGGTTTTACGAGAGGTTGAGCCAAACCACTTTGTACGTTGTACATGTTATAAGAACTTTCACTTTCCAGAACAGGGATAGGAGACATGAACTATGGAATATCTAAAAATAAATAATCTCAAAGTTTATTATCCGATACGCGGTGGTTTCTTTAGAAGAGTAGTTGATCATGTAAAAGCCGTGGATGATGTCAGCTTTGAATTAAAACAGGGAGAAACTTATGGTCTCGTTGGGGAATCCGGTTGTGGAAAAACAACTACAGGAAGAACCATAATAGGCCTCAATAAAGCGACTTCTGGAGAAATAATCTATCAAGGTAAGGATCTTACAAAACTAAGCCGCAGTGAATATCACGAATATCGACGTGATATCCAGATGATTTTCCAGGATCCTTATTCTTCCTTAAACCCAAGAAAGCGTGTATTGGATATAGTTGCAGAGCCACTAAGGAACTTCGAAAGATTGTCAGCAACAGAAGAAAGGCAAAAGGTTCAGTATTACATTGAGAAAGTCGGTTTAAATCCTGAATCGATTTATAAATATCCGCATGAATTTTCAGGCGGACAGAGACAACGGATTGGAATTGCACGTGCTCTTACCTTGCAGCCAAAATTGATTATTGCCGATGAACCAGTATCTGCATTGGACGTTTCCGTCCAAGCCCAAGTATTGAACTTTATGAAGGATATCCAGAAAGAGTTTAATTTAACGTATCTATTCATTAGTCACGATTTAGGCATTATTCAACATATGTGCGACCGTATGGGCATTATGTACCGGGCCAATTTGTGGAGCAAGGGACAAGTAAAGAAATATACTCCAATCCACAGCATATCTATACAAGAAGATTAATTTCGGCTATTCCAGATATTAATCCGGAAAATAGAGTAAAACAGGCAGAACTTCGAAAAGAAATAAGTGCGGAATATAAGCTGTCATACGATAAATATTTTAATGCTGAGGGCAAAGTTTATAAGCTCAAACCAATTTCCGATACACATTCAGTTGCGCTGCCATAGAAAGGGGATTAAATAAAAATGTTGAAATTTATATTGCGCAGATTCTTAGTCATGATCCCTCAGCTATTTATTTTAAGTATCCTGATTTTTCTCATGGCTAAAGCAATGCCAGGTGACGCACTAACAGGCCAATTGGCAAGTAATCCTAAAATGGATGCTCAAACTATTATGGAGTTAAAACAAAAGCTAGGGCTGCTCGACCCCCCCTATGTCCAATATTTAAGATGGATAAAAGGGCTCCTGCATGGAGATTTAGGAATGTCAGTCATGCATCAAACGCCGGTAACACATTTATTGGCGGGCAGAATCGGAAACACGCTTACTTTATCATTTGCCGTCCTTATCCTGAGTTATCTTATAGCGATACCTCTTGGGATTGTAGGGGGAAGATGGACTAATTCATTGGCCGATAAAATGATCGTAGGCTACAATTATTTAACTTTTGCAACCCCATTGTTCATTTTTGCTTTATTAGTATTGTTTGTTTTTGGATTTGTACTAGGATGGTTCCCAAGTGGTGGAAGTGTTGACATAAGAGTTGAAGACGGCTCTTTTGCTTACTATATGAGTAAATTAAATCACCTTATACTCCCAGCATTCTCAGGCGCTATAGTAAGTACGACCGTAACGATTCAATATTTGCGTAATGAAATTATCGATACAAAAATAAAAGATTTCGTTAAAACCGCCAGAGCAAAGGGTGTTAATGAATCTAAAGTGTATACACACCATATTTTTAGGAATTCATTGTTACCAATTGCAGCTTTTCTAGGTTATGAAATTGTCTATTTAATTGGTGGATCCGTCTTTTTAGAATCCATCTATGGTTATCCAGGAATTGGGCAGTTGTTCCTTTCCTCTATTGCACAGCGTGATTTTAGTGTCGTTACTGCTCTTGTTATGATATCTGGTTTGGCTACACTTATTGGCACATTACTGTCCGATATCATCTTAAGTGCTGTAGATCCGCGAATCAGAATTGAATAACGAGATGAGAGGAGGACAATTATGAAAGTCGAAATTGCTAAACCGAATACACTAGAAGTTAAGAGTACCAAAAGCTCGGGCGCATTTTCAATTATGTGGCGGGAAATTGTTAAAGATAAACTTGCAATAGGATCACTAATCCTTTTAGGAATAATCCTAATTATTGTTTACGGAGCATCCCTATTGCTAGATCAAGAGAAAATCGTAACGGTAGATTTATTGTCAATTTACAATCCTCCATCTGCCCAACATTTACTTGGAACAGATTACGGTGGAAGAGATATACTTGGACAATTGATTATCGGTGCCAAGAACTCATTTACAATTGGATTATTTATCACATTAATAACAGGCTGTATTGGTCTTTGTATAGGCCTATGTTCCGGCTACTTTGGCGGACAGGTTGATAATATCATCATGCGTATTATCGATTTCGTATTAATCCTGCCAACATTAATGTTAATTATCGTTTTTGTTACAATCGCACCAAAATACAATGTCTATTCTTTTATTATGATAATGAGTGCGTTTTTGTGGACGGGCAAAGCAAGGTTAATAAGATCTAAGACCCTTGCGGAAAGAGAACTCGATTATGTAAATGCATCCAAAACATTGGGTACACCTGACTGGAAAATTATTTTCAGAGAAGTTCTGCCTAATATGAGTTCCATTATCATCGTTAACTTAACGCTAAACCTTGCTGGAAACATTGGAATCGAGTCAGGTTTAACATATTTAGGGTTTGGTTTGCCGGAAAGTACTCCAAGTTTGGGTACTCTCGTAAGCTATGCATCCAATCCGGATGTTCTTCAAAATAAGTGGTGGATCTGGTTACCCGCATCTGTGCTCATTTTAGTATTGATGCTGTGTATAAATTTTATCGGGCAAGCATTAAAACGCGCGGCCGATGCAAGACAAAGGTTAGGATAAACTCGCCGACTGGCGTGCCATTAGGCTCAGACAGAGGCGCAGTTGAACTTATGCGTTTAGAATTTATGTATGTAAATTCTGAATAGCGAAAAAGAGGGGAAAAGCAGGATGAAGAAAAAGCAAGTATTAAAGTATGCAACTCCTTTTGTTGCTCTGGGGTTACTGTTATCAGCATGTAACGGTACAACAGGAGACAGCAGCAAGACGTCATCTTCAAGCACTAAGAAAGTTGAAGATGCAAGCAAGCTGTTTGCATTCAAAGTAAAGAATTCAAAGAAAGCAATCGATAAAGGCAGCCTTAACTATGCATTAGTTTCGGATACTCCATTCGAAGGAACACTAAACTATGCATACTATACTGGTCAACCGGATGCGGAAGTTCTTCAATTTTTTGACGAGCCTTTATTCGCAACAGATGGTGACTATCGCTTTACAAATGATGGTGCAGCATCTTACAAAATGTCAGATGACAACAAGACAATCACTGTAAAGATTAAGGACAATGTAAACTGGACAGATGGTCAGCCGGTAAAAGCTGAAGACTATGAATATTCATTCCTAGTAATTGGCAGCAAGGACTATACAGGCGTCCGCTATGGTGATGCAATTATCCAAAGCATCGTGGGTATGAAGGACTACCATGAAGGCAAAGCAAAGAACATTTCTGGTATTAAAATCCTTGATGACAAAACACTTTCAATTACTTTCACAGAAGCAAACCCTTCTTTATTAACTGGTTTATGGCCGTATGCAATGCCTAAGCATTACCTTGGCGATATTGCGATCAAAGACCTAGCCAAAAATGATAAAGTTCACAAAACCCCAATTGGTTTTGGACCATTCAAGATCGCTAAGATCGTTCCTGGAGAATCTGTACAATTCGTACGTAACGATGATTACTACCATGGAAAAGCAAAATTAGAATCTTTAGTATTAAAAGTTGTTAACCCTAAGGTAATTTTACAGTCATTGAAAAAAGGCGATGTTGATCTTGCAACATTCCCAACAGATCAATACCCAGCAGCGAAGGACTCTAAAAACTTCGAATTCGTAGGGAAAAACGGATTAGCTTACAGCTATATCGGTTTCAAATTAGGACATTGGGATGCAAAGAAAAACGAAAACGTAATGGATAATCCAAAATTCAAAGATGTGCGTCTACGGAAGGCTATGGCGTATGCTTTAGATGAAAAAGCGGTTGGAGATAAAATTTACAATGGCTTACGAACTCCAGCAACATCTTTAATTCCGCCTGCATTTGCAACTTATTATAGCAAAGATGCAGATTCAATTGGTTACGATCCGAAAAAAGCAAAAAAATTATTGGACGAAGCTGGCTATAAAGATGTAGATAAAGATGGCCTTCGTGAAGATCCAAGCGGCAAGAAGTTCCACATTAACTATTTGGCAATGAGCGGTGGAGATATTGCTGAGCCACTTGCTAAGTTCTACATGCAAAGCTGGAAAAACGTAGGTTTAGATGTAGGACTTGTTGATGGACGCTTAGCTGAATTTAACTCATTCTATAAAATGGTAGAAGAAGATGATCCAAAGGTTGACCTATTTGCTGGTGCATGGGGAACTGGTACTGACGTAGATCCATACGGACTATATGGCAGGGACGTTCCGTATAACTATACTCACTTCGTAAGTGACAAGAACGATCAGTTGTTAAAAGATGGACATTCAGAAAAAGCCTTTGACCAAGACTTCCGTAAGAAAACGTACGATGAGTGGCAAAAGTACATGAATGACCAAATGCCTTTGATTCCTACATTATTCCGTTATGAAATCACGGCAGTAAACAAACGTGTTACAAACTTCTCAGTAGAACCTAAAGATTCAAGCTTTGTATGGTCTGAAGTCGGCGTTTCAAGCGACACTCCAGATGTAGAATAGTATCTAAAGAAGAAAAGAGATGGTCCCTAGTGGATCATCTCTTTTTGTTATTGGCTGTTTTCGTATACGTTGTTGCTTTATAAGGAGTAGTTGATTTCCACTCTAGGAGGCTCGCTTTCCGCGGGGCGGGCGGTGAGCCTCCTCGTCGCACAGCTCCTGTGGGGTCTCACCTGTCCCGCTGCTCCCGCAGGACGTTGAATCAGCTTCCTAGAATCAACACCGCACGAAGGAAATGCGAGAGCATTTTCGAGGAGCTCGCACCTTCCGCTCCAATCAACTTTTTTCAAAGATTTGCTTTTAAAAACCTATTTACAAAACAGCAATCTCTTAGAAAACAGCCTTGTTATTTGTTCTAATTTATTTTACTAATCATATACATAGGAAAAAATAGGACAGGTTTAAGGGTGATGGAAAATGAATACGGGTGTCAGCCATGTTATTTAGGCTTTTTTTTTGGCTCATTGGTTTTGGACTGGCTGTATCGGGCGGGATAAGTACAATAGCCTATTTGAATATAATAACCGCAGGGCAGGATTTTGTTGAATATATCATTTATATTTCAGGAAAGCCGGAATGCATTCTCCTGCCGATTGGAATTGTAATCGTGTCAGCAAGTATTTTCTATCCGTCAAAAAATAAACTCGATTCGTAGTGCAAAAGAACAGAAAAAGGAATAAATTAACTGCTTACTGACCATACTGAGGGATAAATAGTTCGTGAAGTGAGGGGTTATGCGATGTTGTATCTTCATGATGTCTGGGTTAACTGGTTTGAAGGCGAAGAGAATGGCTACAATATTTGCCACTTTCATGAATGGCGGAAAGATGATGGCGTCGAGCTGCTAGACCAGGTGCCTCTGCTGAAAATAGATACCGTGTTGTTCAACTATATTGAGAACGATCTTTCAGAACTGCCGCAACAGCTCCTTGATGATATTTTCCAAAAAGCCTATTTAAGAAAAAATCATGAGAGAGTTCAGCTGGATTATTGCTTTGTCGTTACGGATGGAATAGGAATACTGGCTGTTGATACCATTGGGTACAATATTCCGATCAGGAAAAGCCGGCTTATTCCACGCCAGGAACAACTCGTTTACGAGATGATAGAAAATAACGAAAATACTGCCTACCACTTCCAGCAGCATATTATTGAAAAGGATTTTCACATTTTGTCACCGGAGCCAGTGCTCATGGCGGGGCTGACCAGGAAAGAAAGGCAGCTTAAACAGCTATTATTTATGGCATTGGATCAGCTCCAATCTTCGGATAATGAGGCTGAAATTAGGTATTGGTTTACAGAATGGTGCCCTGAAAAGTACTCTGACATCCAGGAAATGAGTTTCCGCGATGCCTGGGAGCGTCTATTTGAAGAAACAAAATTTGGCTGGTCCAAAAAGCACGAACATTTTTGTGAGAACATAATTAAAGGGCAGCCATTTTTTGAGAAACTATGGGAAATGGAGCACCGCCAAGGGTAAATTAAAGCCTGTCCCCTAGGGGAACAGGCTTTTTAAATGATCGAAAATAAAGTGAAAATCCGCGAAATAAATCCGAAAACGGGCGAGATTATTTCAAAAACACGCGAAATAAATAAAAAATTTCGCGAGAAAAATGGCAAAGTCGGCGGGATAATAAAAAAATCAAAAAAACCGGACAAGAATTGTCCGGTTTTTGCACTTTACTTTCTTTTTCTACCCAATCCCATTGCCGTTTCCATTTTCTTGAGCATTTTTCCTGCTACAAGGTTGGCTTTTTCTGCTCCCTTATCAAGGATATCATCAAGCTCACTTGATTCCAGCAGTTCATTATATCGGTTCCGAATAGGGTTGAATTTATTGTTAATTACTTCAATTAAGCCCATTTTAAAATCCCCATAACCCTTTCCTTCATATAGCTTTTCGATTTCAGCTATGGATTGGCCGCCCAAGATGGAATAGATGGACATTAAATTTGATACACCGGGTTTGTTTTCCTTATCATACTTGACAACCCCGTCAGAGTCAGTTACAGCACTTTTAATTTTTTTCTCAATTGTCTTTTCATCATCAAGCAGAGAAATAAAGGCTTTTTTGTTAGGATCAGACTTGCTCATTTTTTTGTTCGGTTCCTGAAGGGACATTATTCTTGCACCAACAGTTGGTATTCTCGGTTCAGGAATTGTAAAGATGTCATTATGTTTTTTATTAAAACGCTCCGCAAGGTCCCTTGTCAGCTCAATGTGCTGCTTTTGATCTTCACCAACAGGGACAAGATCAGTGCTATAAAGGAGAATGTCGGCAGCCATTAAAGGGGGGTATGTCAATAATCCCGCCAAAACAGCTTCCTTCCCGGCAGATTTGTCTTTGTATTGAGTCATTCTTTCTAATTCACCGATGTAGGCTACACATTGCATCATCCACCCGGCTTGTGCATGTGACGGAACTTCAGATTGAATAAATAAGGTTGCTTTATCAGGATTAATTCCGACAGCAATATATAAAGCAGCAAGACTTCTGATGTTTTTCCTAAGCTCCGCTTTATCCTGCGGGACAGTAATTGCATGCTGGTCTACGATACAAAAATAACAGTTGTATTCATGCTGAAGTTCAACAAACTGCTTCATTGCTCCGATGTAATTCCCAAGCGTGATCGTTCCGCTTGGCTGAATTCCTGAAAAAATAGTTTTCATTTTATTGCCTCCTTATTTTTTTAAATACAAAAAAGACCATTCATCCCCTAAAAAATAGGGACGAATGGTCCGTGGTGCCACCCTAATTGCTCAGTAAAGAGCCTCTCACTTCCCCTGTGCAATCGGGGGCCATCTTAACGTCAGGCAAACGCCGGGAAATACATGCATGTTAAGCAATTCCTTCCCAGAGCTCAAAAGTCCATTCCTAACGCCCTGGATGTTTGTTTACACCGGCCACAAACTCTCTGGAATCCATGGAGCGAAAGTACTATTCTTTATCGTCGCATTTCTTGATTTCATTTTTGTATAAATAAGATATCTTAAGTAACGAAAAAAAGCAAGAAGGAAAAAATAAAACTATTTTAAGAAAGGAAAAAGTTGAAAATTTATGAGAAAAAAGTTAGAAAAATATTTTTTTAAAAGGTTAAATAGACAGAAAAATCAGCTATTCATAGGGTTTTCAAGCTAATTATTAAGCTATAAAAATAATTATTGCATATATCGTACTTGCTTTAAATATTTAAACTATTTATAATAAATATAACAAACGAACTTTTAACAAATTTGTCACATTAGTAACAAATCCATTGTACTCTTAGGGAAATAAAAAACGGGTAAGTTTATTAACTTACAGTTTAAGGGATTATTATGTCTTTTTTGAACATGTAATGTTCTCTTAAAATGGTAAACTTGCTTTTTTATTTTGTTTAAATAGTCCGGCAATTCCATAAATTAAATTGACAGACTATTTGTTAAATATACCCAAGGCGTACATTTGTATCAGCTATGGCGGACAATAATAAAAGGGCGTTTGCGGACAAAACATAGGGGGGTAATACCGTGAAAAAAAGATTTTCGATCTTTTTTAGCATGCTTCTTGCACTAAGCGTGATCTTGGCTGGTTGCGGCGGCTTAGGCAAGGACAAGGCAAGCGATGACAGCAAAAAGGGCGACAGCAAAAAATCTGACGTACCTCAAGAAATGCGCGTTAACATCAATTCAGAGCCATTCTCTTTAAACCCAGGACTTGCAAATGATGCAACTTCCGGCGGTGTCTTGCTTCAAACATTTGAAGGTTTAACACGTATTGACAAGAGTGGCAAACCACAGCCGGCTATGGCTGAAGAAATTACTCCATCTGACGACTTGAAGACTTACACATTCAAGCTTCGTGATGCAAAATGGTCAAATGGTGACCCTGTTACAGCTGAAGACTTTGTCTACGCTTGGAAATGGGCGCTTGATCCTAAAAATGAATCTCAATATGCTTACCAGCTTTACTATGTAAAAGGTGCACAGGCTATTAACGAAGGCAAAGCCGGAGTTGATACTCTTGGAATTAAAGCAGTAGATGATAAAACATTAGAAGTACAATTAGAGAACCCAACTCCTTATTTCTTGGAGCTGACAGCGTTCTATACTTATTTCCCGGTTGACAGCAAAATTGCAAAAGCTAATCCAAATTGGCACACTGAAGCTGGACCAAATTATGTTTCAAACGGTCCTTTCAAAATGACTCAATGGTCTCACCAGGACAAAATCGTTCTTGAAAAGAATGACCAATACTGGGATGCGGACAGTGTAAAACTTAAAAAGGTTGAAATGTTCATGATCAACGATCCTAACACTGAACTATCAATGTTCGACAATGGCGAACTTGATTGGGCTGGATCTCCTTTCGGAACACTTCCTACCGATGCTTTAAAACAATTGAAAGATCAGGGCGACCTCAATGTTAAACCAATTGCTGGTACTTACTGGTACAAGTTTAATACTGAAAAGCCGCCGTTAAACAATAAAAACATTCGTAAAGCTCTAGCTTACGCGATCAACCGTAAGGCTGTAGTTGAAAATATCACTCAAGGCGGACAAATTCCAGCAATGGCAGCTGTTCCTCCTTCCATGATTAAAGAAAATGAAAAAGGTTACTTCTCAGATAACGATACAGCAAAAGCAAAAGAGTACTTGAAAAAAGGTTTAGAAGAGCTGGGATTAAAGGATGCATCACAACTACCTCCAATCTCACTATCTTACAACACAAGCGAAGCACACCAAAAGATTGCTCAGGCAATCCAGGATATGTGGAAAACAAATCTTGGTGTTGATATCAAGCTTGACAACTCTGAGTGGAAAGTTTACATCGACAAGCTTCACAAAGGCGACTACATGGTTGGCCGTATGGGCTGGTTAGGTGACTTTAACGATCCAATCAACTTCCTTGAATTGTTCCGTGATAAAGATGGCGGAAACAACGATACTAAGTGGGAAAATCCAGAGTTCAAGCAACTGCTTGCTGACTCAGCAAAAGAAAATGATCAAGCAAAACGTCTTGAAATCCTGAAGAAAGCTGAAGCAATCTTCATGGATGAAATGCCTGTTGCTCCTATTTACTTCTACACTAACGTATGGGTAAAGAAAGACAACCTGAAGGACGTTGTAACATCTGGTCTTGGTGATGTTCAGCTGAAATGGGCTCACTTCGAATAATCTAGATTTTAATAGCAAAAATACAAGGTATATGGGCTTTCGTTTCCCATATACCTTCCTTTCTGAATAAGAGTTGTTAGTAAAAATTGGAGGTGTGCATTTTGGCAAAATACATCACGAAACGTTTATTATACTTGCTGCTATCGCTTTATCTCATCATAACAGCAACATTTTTCTTAATGCGTATTGCACCAGGGAATCCGTTTACAGGGGAAAAACAATTGCCACCAGAGATCCAGGCATCACTAAATGAGCATTATGGCTTAAACCAGCCATGGTATGTACAATATGGTGATTATTTAGTAAAAATTGCCCAGTGGGATTTGGCCCATCATTTAAATATAAATCCAGAACAGTTAATGACCTGATTAATGATGGTTTTCCTGTTTCATTATTTCTAGGAATGGAAGCTATTTTTATCGCATTGGCACTTGGAGTTATTCTAGGAATTATTGCGGCATTGAGGCATAATAAGTGGCAGGACTACAGTGCGATGATTGTTGCAGTACTTGGAATTTCCGTACCATCCTTTATCATGGCTACTGTTCTTCAATATTTCCTTGCCATTAAATTTCATATATTCCCGGTAGCTCGTTGGGAAACATTCATGCATACGGTCCTGCCTGCGCTGGCATTGGCATCAACACCAATGGCGTTTATCGCTCGTTTGACTCGTTCAAGCATGCTTGAGGTTCTTTCGAATGACTACATTAGAACAGCAAAATCAAAAGGGCTTGGACAGGGTGCTATCACAGTAAAACATGCCATCCGAAACGCTCTTCTTCCAGTCGTATCGTATATGGGACCGCTTTCAGCAGGTATCATTACAGGAAGTTTCGTTATTGAAAAGATTTTTGGAATTCCAGGACTTGGTTCACACTTTGTAATGTCGATTTCAAACCGTGATTACACAGTCATCATGGGTGTTACAGTATTTTATAGTATCATTTTGCTTTCAGCTATTCTCCTTGTCGACATTGCGTACGGATTTATCGATCCGCGTATTAAACTAACCGGCGGGAAGAAAGGAGAATAAACATGCAGATTTCAAAAGAAAAATTTCAATTGGTTGGCACTAAAAAAGCAGATGCAGAGAAAATCTCTAAACCGAGCCTTTCATTCTGGAAGGATGTTTCAATTCGTTTTCGAAAAAACAAGCTTGCCATGTTCGGTGTTGTGCTGTTAATTCTCCTCATTTTCATGGCAATCTTTGGACCATATATGACGAAGTTTGATTACCGTACTAACGACCTTATGAATACAAATAAAGCACCAAACGGTGTACATTGGTTCGGCACAGATGACTTAGGCCGTGACGTGTTCACACGTACATGGGAAGGTGCAAGGATTTCCCTCTTTATCGGTGTTGCTGCGGCGCTTGTAGATTTCTTTATTGGAGTATTTTATGGAGGATTCGCAGGTTATAAAGGTGGACGTACTGATGAATTTATGATGCGTACTGCAGATATTCTTTGGGGTGTTCCATATCTTCTTCTCGTTATTCTTATGATGGTCGTTTTGGGACAAAGCCTTGGCACGATGATCCTGGCGATGACGATTACAGGGTGGATTAATATGGCCCGTATAGTACGTGGACAAGTACTGTCACTTAAGAGCCAGGAATATGTATTAGCTTCTAGAACTCTGGGAGCAGGACTTCCAAGAATTATGGGAAAACATTTAATTCCAAATACGATGGGGCCAATTCTGGTTACCATGACTTTAACTGTTCCGTCAGCAATCTTTACAGAATCATTCTTGAGCTATCTTGGATTAGGGTTAACCCCTCCAATGGCGAGCTGGGGAACAATGGCATCCGATGGACTGCCTGCTATTAAATATTATCCATGGCGCTTGTTCTTCCCTGCGACGTTTATCTGTTTAACTATTTTTGCGTTTAACGTAATTGGCGACGGTTTACGTGATGCGCTGGATCCACGACTACGTAAATAAGGAGTGAGAATATGGAAAAATTACTCGAAGTAAAAAATTTAGAAGTCTCATTCCAAACGTATGGGGGAGAAGTAAAAGCAGTCCGGGGAGTTAGCTTTGACCTTCATAAGGGTGAGACTCTTGCAATTGTTGGTGAATCAGGTTCTGGAAAAAGTGTTACCTCACAAACGATAATGAAATTGATTCCAATGCCGCCAGGAAAAATTAAAGGTGGACAAATCCTTTTTAATGGCAATGATATTGTGCCGAAAAGTGAAAGGCAAATGGAAAAGATAAGGGGAAAAGAAATCAGCATGATTTTCCAGGATCCTATGACTTCCCTGAATCCAACGATGAAAATCGGCCGCCAAATCACAGAGGTGCTTACAAAGCATCAGAATATGTCATCATCGGCAGCCAAGGAGCGTGCAATCGAGCTTTTGCGTCTGGTTGGCATTCCAATGCCCGAAAAGCGTGTTAATCAGTATCCGCATGAATTCTCTGGTGGTATGAGGCAGCGTGCGATGATTGCTATTGCGCTGGCTGCAAATCCTCAGCTATTAATCGCGGATGAGCCTACAACTGCATTGGACGTTACCATTCAAGCTCAGATTCTTGAATTGATGAAGGATTTACAATCAAAAATGGATACTTCCATTATCTTCATTACTCATGACCTGGGTGTTGTAGCCAATGTAGCTGACAGAGTTGCCGTTATGTATGCCGGCCAGATTGTTGAGATGGGCACTGTAGACGAGATTTTCTATGATCCGCGCCATCCATACACTTGGGGTTTGCTTGCATCTATGCCAAGCCTTGATAGTGATGACAAATCGGAACTTGCTGCGATTCCTGGTACGCCTCCGGATTTAACGAATCCTCCAAAGGGAGATGCATTTGCAGCCAGAAATCCATATGCAATGGCGATTGATTTTGAAGAAGAACCACCAATGTTCCAAATTTCAGAAACCCATTTTGCAAAGACATGGCTTCTGCATCCAGACGCACCGCAGGTAGAGCCGCCAGAATCAGTTAAAAAGCGGATCCGGCAATTATCCTCTACATTTAATAAGCCTGTATTGGTTCAGGAGGGTAAATAGTCATGGCAGAAAAGTTAGTAGAAATCAAAAATTTAAAGCAGCATTTTAACGTTGGCAGACCCAATCTGGTTAAAGCAGTTGATGGGGTATCCTTTGACATTTATAAGGGAGAAACTCTTGGACTTGTTGGTGAATCAGGCTGTGGTAAATCAACAACAGGCCGTACGATCATTCGTCTTTATGATGCAACGGATGGACAGGTATTTTTTGATGGCGAAAATGTTCATGGGCAGAAATCTGCCAAGGAACTTAAGAAATTTAACCGGAAAATGCAAATGATTTTCCAGGATCCGTATGCTTCCCTTAATCCAAGGATGACTGTAGCAGATATCATTGCAGAAGGTATAGATATCCATGGCCTCGCAAAAAGTAAAAGGCCCGTATGGAGCGCGTATATGAGCTGCTTGAAACAGTTGGATTAAATAAAGAGCATGCTAACCGTTACCCGCATGAGTTCTCAGGCGGACAAAGGCAACGTATCGGAATTGCAAGAGCACTTGCTGTAGAACCTGAATTCATCATAGCTGATGAACCAATCTCTGCACTTGACGTTTCAATTCAGGCACAGGTAGTAAACCTAATGAAGAAACTGCAGCGTGAAAAGGGATTAACATACCTATTCATCGCCCACGACTTATCAATGGTAAAATACATTAGTGACCGTATCGGTGTTATGTACTTTGGTAAGCTTGTGGAGCTTGCACCTGCTGAAGATCTTTATAAGAATCCACTGCATCCGTATACACAGTCATTGCTTTCAGCTATTCCGATTCCGGATCCGGAATCAGAGCGTACACGGAAACGCGTTTCTTATAATCCAAGCGTCCATAATTACGCTGAAGGTGAAGAACTCGAAATGCGTGAAGTAAGACCTGGCCATTTTGTATACTGCTCACTTAAAGAATTTGAACAGCTTAAAATGACTTATAGAGACTAAAAAAGAACGATCTCAACTTCTGAGATCGTCTTTTTTTGCTTTAGTTTTCACATTTATTTTAGAGAATGGAGCCGTTTACTTTTTATTGCCTCCAACAGCTTTCCAGCCTGTCTGATATTTTGCTGACTGATCAACGAATTCAGATCGTTTCTTTCCTCCGAACAGATTTTCTCCGATCCCGTTTGTAATAACACCCATTAAAGCGGTAATTCCAACGATTAACAGTGCTACAACAGTTAAATCAAATATGTATCCACCCATGATAATCCTCCATTCTTTTCAGGCAGGCTTGTGAGGATCGCCAGCCGAAATTCATTAATCTCTATTTACATTTTAAAAGAACTTTTGCTGTATTGAAAGAGGTCAATCCACAAATACTTTTAAAAATGAGATTTTTATGTGTTTTTTGTTACTAATAGGGTAAAAACCGTACAGAGAAAATTTGAGGAGGATATATTGATGAACTGGTATGAAAAATTAAATAAATACTTTCCAATAGAAGAAATGAAGTCCAAAGAGCATATAGAAACTTTGCTTACAGAAAAGAGTGATATTTACACCAAGGACGAAGGACCGCATCATGTTTTGATGTATGCGGAACTGGATCATTTTGTATTTATTGATTATTTATATGTTTCAAAGGATTCACGGGGCAAGTGGGACATAAGCTGCTTGAAAAGCTTAAGGAAAAGGGAAAACCGATTATTCTCGAGGTGGAACCGATTAATTATGAAGACACAGATACTGAAAAGCGATTGCGTTTTTATAAAAGAGAAGGTTTTGAGCATGCCAAGTCAATAGGATACCAACGGAAATCTTTGGCTACAAACGAGATAAACCAAATGGAAATTTTATATTGGTCACCGGGGAATGAATCTGAGGAGAATATTTATGAAGCAATGAAAACTACTTACAATATGATTCATACTTATAAAGATAAGCATTTTTATGGTGATTCCTACGAGCCGGTGGAAGAGGTTTTAACATTTGATAAAAACGAGGGAAGGGGAGACCTAATGGACGAAATAAAGAAATAGGCTGAAAAGAGGTAATGAAACGTTTTCATTATATTTTTATAAATGAGAATAAAAAAATATAAAAAAATGTTTATGTATTGAAAAAGCGGGTAAATAAAAACAAAGAAATAATTTTTTGAAATTTATCCTACTCCAACCTACATAAAATTTCGCCTTAAAATCGAATTATATACTATATGTATTTTAAGGAGGGAGTAAAACAATAAACTTTTCGAAAAAAATGAAACTTTTTAGGGATTTGTTCGTCTAATACAGAGAAAAGTTTATTCTTATAGCAGACCTGCGTTTTAAAAAAAGATATACCTTTTTAAAAAAATGTAGTGTATAATAAATGATAGAAATTACTTATTTAAACTAATTTTAATTTAGGCCTTAATTTTAACTGCTAAGTTTTTATTTCTTATATATGGAATGACAATAAATAAGGAGTGTGAAACCTAATGGTAACACTATACACTTCACCAAGTTGTACATCATGCCGTAAAGCAAAGTCATGGTTAGAAGAACATGAAATCCCATATTCAGAAAGAAATATTTTTTCTGAACCTTTGTCAATTGATGAAATTAAAGAAATACTTCGTATGACCGAGGATGGAACTGACGAAATTATTTCAACCAGATCGAAGACTTTTCAAAAGCTGGATGTTAATTTAGAAGCAATGCCACTGCAAAATTTATTTGAATTAATTAAAGATAATCCAGGGTTGCTCCGTAGGCCGATCATCATAGATGAAAAGCGTCTGCAGGTAGGATATAACGAAGATGAGATACGTCGATTCCTTCCTAGGAAGGTACGCACATTCCAGCTTCGAGAAGCGCAGCGTATGGTAAATTAGTTATTTCACAAGCCTTCATGAAAATTTGAAGGCTTTTTTGCTGTTTTTTGAAGACAATAAAATTGTACAGTATTAAAGGATTTGGTAAAATGAAGGAATATCATTAGGCGAATAACTGTTTTTGCCATTAATTGATATTTTATTTCCCATATTCTTTTTTTTATCATAAAATATAAGTACAAGGCAATAACTAACCAACTTGATGTAGAGGAATAAAGGGCATCATTTTGGGTAAAAGATAAAGAAATATCATCTTCTTAGGGGTAATTTGTCCCTTCAATTCTGGAAAGGGAGGGAGTATTGATGATGGAAATTGAACGTATAAATGAACACACTGTTAAGTTTTATATCTCATATATTGATATAGAGGAAAGAGGATTCGATCGCGAAGAAATATGGTATAACCGTGAGCGGAGCGAAGAGTTATTTTGGGAAATGATGGATGAGGTACATCAGGAAGAGGAATTTGCAGTCGAGGGACCGCTATGGATTCAAGTTCAGGCATTAGATAAAGGCTTGGAAGTACTGGTAACAAAAGCCCAGTTGTCTAAAGATGGACAAAAATTCGAGCTGCCGATACCAAATGACAAATTAAAGGACATTCCTGTTGATGAAAAAATTGAAGAACTTCTGGATCAGCAATTTAATCCGCGTTCCGGCATACAGGAAGAAGATTTATTAGAAGAAGAAACACTCGAATTCCTGCTGGCGTTTAGCGACTTTGAAGATATACTTTCCTTATCGAACCGTATGGGGTTGGATGAGCTGATCACCAAGCTTTATCACTTTGAAGGAAAATACTATCTTTATGCAGAGTTCCCAGAAGATGTTTTTGAAGAAGATCAGATTGATGACATTTTAAGCATTCTTCTAGAGTACGGTTCTGAGACACAGGTTTCAATATACCGAATTGAGGAATATGGAAAAGAAATAATTTCTGAACATGTTTTTGTAGAATTAAGAAAGCATTTTGGTTAAAAGCGCGCCGATTTCATTCATGAAATCGGTCTTTTTTTAACATGATTTACTTACAGGTTTAACAGCATTTGGCGGCGGGTGATTTTTTTGAAGAATACTTTTAGGGTCATTCTTTTTGTTTTGTTCCTTTCTGTTTTTTTCTTTATATTTAGAGCTAAGCTGGAAGGCGGAGTAGTCAGTTTTTTGAGTGTCTTTGTAACGCTTTCTGTCATATTTATTAGCTTTGTTATCTTCTTTGAAAATAGGCATCCAACCCAGACTTTAACCTGGCTTGTGGTGCTAGGAAGCTTTCCGCTCGTTGGATTCATTTTTTATCTGTTATTCGGCAGAAGTTACCGAAAGGAAAGAATGTACAGAAAAAAATACTTTCTTGATAAACAGGCATTTCTTACTGTCGAGGGGGATAAGGACCGGCGAAACGAAGAAAAAATTCAACAGCTCGGCATCCATCAGCGAAGTTTGTTTTCTTTGGCACAAAGGCTTGGGAACAGTCCTATTTCCTTTGATACTTCCACCAAAACATTGACAAACGGGCAAGAAACGTTTGAGCATATCATAAATGAGTTAAAAAAGGCAAAACACCATATTCATCTTGAATACTATATTGTCCGCCATGATAATATCGGCAAAGAAATTAAGGATGTTTTGATTAAGAAGGCGCACGAAGGAGTCAAAGTTCGTTTTTTATATGATGCAGTTGGCTCGTGGCAACTTTCAAAGAAATACATTTCAGAATTGAAAAATGCAGGGATTGAAACAATTGCTTTTGGGCGGGTTAGGCTGCCATTCCTAAATAACAAATTTAATTTTCGCAATCACCGTAAAATTATTGTAATCGATGGAACAGTTGGTTTTGTGGGTGGCTTAATATTGGGGATGAATATCTGGGACGCGACAAAAGCATTGGGTTTTGGAGAGACACTCATTTGATGCTTAAGGGTGAAGCGGTAAGGACACTTCAGCTGATTTTTCTGCAGGACTGGTATTATACAACGAATCATAGTTTTTTAACAGATGAGTATTTGTCACCTGAAATCGATGGGCTAAGCCATGGTGGAGTACATCTAATAGCGGGTGGTCCAGATAATGAGTGGAGTGTTATTAAGAATATTTTTTTCTCAATGATTACGTCTGCGCGGGAATCAGTGTGGATTGCTTCTCCTTATTTTATCCCTGATGAGGATATATTTTCAGCGATTAAGGTTGCTGCATTGAGTGGAATTGATGTCAGGCTGCTTGTTCCTAACAGCCTGACAAAAGAATTGTTTTCCATGCCTCCCGCTCCTATTTTCCAGAGCTGTTAGAGGCTGGGGTCAAAATTTATGAGTATGAAAATGGCTTCATGCACAGCAAGATGGTCATTGTTGATCATGAATTGGCATCCATAGGAACCTCCAACATGGATATGCGCAGCTTCCATTTGAATTTTGAAGTCAATGCCTTCTTGTATAGAACAAAAAGCACTCAAAAGCTTGTTGATGAATATTTAAATGACCTCGATTTTTCCAGAGAGCTGGAATTTAAATCATTTAATAAAAGGCATCTGGGCTACCGTCTGCTGGAGTCGACCTCAAGACTGTTGTCGCCCCTCCTTTAACCACTTTAAGGGGCATGATAATATTAAATATAAAATTATTTACGAGAAAGCTCTTTATGCATAAAAACTTTCAGACTGTAGACAAACTCTTTCGAGTTTGCCTGCAGTCTTTCTTCTTTTTAAAATGTAATTAAGTAAAAGACTCGTTGATTTCCGCTGCAGGTGGACGCTTTCCACGGGGCGGGCGGTGAGCCTCCTCGCCGCTAAAAGCGGCTGTGGGGTCTCACCTATCCCGCTGATCCCGCAGGACAATGAATAGCATCCCTGAATCCGCCCACGCACGAAGGAAATGCGATAGCATTTTCGAGGAGTCGCCACCCTCCGCTCCAATCAACTGGGTTTCAGGCACTTCTTTTTAAAACGACTATGAGGTGAACTACGATGATGACCAGAACCAACCCAACGAACGTGATAAATAGAGATGCTTAGGATTGATCAACTGGTCCCTGAAGACCATTTAGTCCGCAAGCTCAAGCCGGCCATCGACTTCTCTTTTATTTACCCATTGGTGGAGCACCTCTATTCGGGGGTTGGCCGTCTAAGTATCGATCCAGTCGTTTTGTTCAAGATGGTCTTCATCCAGCCAAACGCAAGGAAGAGATCGAACGTGCCTTTGCGGATGCGAAGGAAAAGCATGGCATGCGATGGACAACCCTTAGGGGGCTAAAAAAATTGTCCATGCAGGCGATGCTTACGTTTGTTGCCATGAATCTGAAGAAACTGGCCACCTGGACATGGCAGATGCCTAAAAAGGCGACTAAAGCACCAATGATCTGGTATATCGTTCTGAGGGTAACGGTGCTAGTAGATTGGAGCGGAAGGTGCTTGACTCCTGGGGGGATCAGCGTTCCAGTCGAGACCCCGCAAGCGCTCTCTTGCGCTGAGGAGGCTCGACGAACGCCCCCCGGAAAGCAAGCACCTGGAGCGCAAATCACACCATCCAAATGAATTTTTTTAAAAAATCAAAGGCAGCGAGAGTTGTCTCGCAGCCTTTGTCGACAATCTGAAAGCTCTTTATGCATAAGAGCTTTTTCTTTTAAAAAAGGATTTTTTATGCTTTACATCGAAATTTTCTATAAAGGAGGGAAGAAAATTGTTGACCGCATATACAAAAGATGGGAAAAAGCTTTGCCTGGGTAATCATTATAAAAAAGAAAGCCTGTTATATTTTCGCAGCAGAGAAAAATTTCACTGTCCTGCCTGTGGTGAACCAGTGATTTTAAAGCTGGGTGACAAAAAAATTTATCATTTTTCCCATTTAAAAGGAGGATCATGTCAGGATTATTTTGAGGGTGAAACAGAATACCATCTGCAGGGTAAAAAGCAGCTATATCAATGGCTGAGAAAACAAAAAATAATTGCCGAGTTAGAGTTCTATATTAAAGAAATCCGCCAGCGCCCAGATATAATATTTTTATTAAATGGACAGAGATATGCTTTGGAATTCCAGTGCTCCCAGATATCGCAGGAGGCTGTTTCCAAGCGGACCCAATCCTATTTGAGGAACAACTATATCCCGATTTGGATACTTGGCGCCATGCATTTTCATCGAAAAAATCAACACTCGGTTGTTTTATCAAAATTCCAGTATTTATTTTTACAGAAAAAAAATTCCGAATGGACAATTCCCTATTATTGTCCTGAAAATCGGATATTTATCCAAACAAATTGCCTTCACCCCTATTCCTCTAAAAATACCATCGCGAATACATCCATCAGAAAAGAAGAAAAAATGACCTTGAATTCCTTGTTAGCCCCTTCTCATAGCTTCCATGTTCCTTTAAATGTGTGGAAAAGAGCGATCCAAACGGTTAAACAGAATTTTGTTCATTACCATAATGCAAAGTCACTGTCATTTATCCATGAAATGTATCAAAACCACTTAAACCTCTTTTTATTGCCGCCTGTTCTTGGACTTCCCGTCAAAGATGCCCCATATATAGAATCTTCACCTATCGTATGGCAATCCTATTTGTATCTTGATTATATTCGCCACAAGAGGCCAGGAGAAATACTCTCGCTTGCTGCTGCGAATCAGACAATCCAGCACCGTATTAAGAGAAAGGATGTTGCTCTCCGTTTCCTGCCGCAAGCAGGCCATTCTGATTTTCGGTCTGCAGTATTTCATTATATGGAAACTCTAACTGCAATTGGATTATTAACTCGTAAAAAAATGGGTTTTTACCAATTGAATAAAAGCTTGGAAATTCCAAATTCTATGTGTGAACAGCAGGACATGGAGAATACTTTTTATCATAATTACTGGGGAATAATAGAGAAGGAATTAGAAAGCCGGGCATAATAAAATCATTCCTTTTTCTAGAAAACAGGAGGAATATCTTTAGAAAAGTAGAATATAATCAATATGCGATTTTTTTCGATACACGAAATACTGAATGGAGGATGAAAATGGCAAACGAAACAGCGGTAAAATCTCTGCCTGTGCGTAAGGAAATCCCGGTTGAGGATACATGGCGCCTGGAGGATATTTTTTCAAGTGATGAAGAATGGGAAAAAGAATTTAATGGGGTAAAAGAGCTGATTCCTGGTATAAAAGAATTTCAAGGGAAACTTGGAGAGAGTGCCCAAGTCCTTTTTGATGCCCTTCAGTATCAAGACAGGCTTCTTGAGCGTATTAGCAAGCTCTATACCTATGCACATATGAGATACGACCAGGATACGACCAATTCCTTTTATCAAGGCTTGGATGGAAAGGTGAAAAGCCTGTATTCACAGGCAGGAAGCCAACTGGCATATATTGTTCCTGAGATCCTTTCAGTAGATGAAAATACAATCAAAGGATTCCTGTCAGAAAAACCTGAATTGAAATTGTATGAGCATGCACTTGAGGAAATCAACCTGCAAAGGCCCCATGTGCTTTCGGCTGAACAGGAGGCATTGCTTGCCGAAGCTTCTGAAGTCCTAAATTCTTCAAGCAATACTTTTGGGATGCTGAATAATGCCGATTTAGAATTTCCAACCATTCAAGACGAAAATGGGGAGGAAGTCGAAGTAACACATGGCAGGTACTCCAGGTTCCTGGAAAGCGCAGACCAGCGTGTCCGCCATGACTCTTTTAAAGCTGTTTATGATACATACGGAAAATTCCGTAATACATTTGCAAGTACGTTAAGTGGAAATGTAAAAAGAGACAATTTCAATGCCCGTATCCGCAAATATGATTCTGCCAGACAAGCAGCATTGGCTGACAATAATATCCCTGAGAGCGTTTATGATAACCTTGTGAACACGGTTAGCGACAATCTTCATTTGCTGCACCGTTATATAAAGCTGCGCAAAAAGGTTCTTGCGCTACAGGAACTCCATATGTACGACCTTTATACTCCTCTAGTGAAGGATGTAAAAATGGAAGTAAAATATGAAGAAGCGAAGGATATGATTTTAGAGGGACTTAAACCGCTTGGAGAAGAATATATCGAGGTTCTCAAGGAAGGCTTTGAAAATCGATGGGTTGATATTCATGAGAATAAAGGAAAACGCAGCGGAGCCTATTCTTCTGGTACATACGGCACTAATCCGTATATTTTAATGAACTGGCAGGACAATGTGAATAACTTGTTTACGCTTGCCCATGAGTTCGGGCACTCAGTCCACAGCTACTATACACGTAAAACACAGCCGTATCCGTATGGAAACTATTCAATTTTTGTTGCTGAAGTGGCTTCAACCTGCAACGAAGCTTTATTGAATGATTATTTGCTAAAAACAA